>NZ_JABERD010000052.1 GCF_013044505.1 Streptomyces sp. S3(2020)
TTGTGGGGGTGACATGAGCTGTAACAGCTATGTGCTGTGTAAGTGTGTTTGCTGACTCATGTTTTGTCGGTCGGGTAGGACCGTAGATGAACGCTGCGCGATCGTCGTCGTCGGCATCGGCAGCTGTGCATAAGCGTGTGTGGCGGTACGCGGCCGTCCTGCTGTGCTTGTGTCCGGCCGCCGCGGTGCTCTCCGGCTCTCGTGGTGTCACGCGCCGAAGCGCACCGCGGCGGCGATCAGCACGGACAGCAGGACGGCCGCGTACAGCTCGGGCAGCCGGTGCGGGGTCGCGTGCAGGAACTGCGCGACGAAGAACGTCATGAACGCGAACACACCGAGGCTGTGCCCGCGCGGGCCCCAGCGGCGCGCGTACACGCCCGCGCCGATCACGGCGAGGAAGGTGAGATCGCGGGCGACCGGCTGATCGTCCAGCACGGCCGCGGCGGCCAGCACCGGAAGCCCGACGACGGGCAGCAGCCCGGTGGTCACCGCCTGTCCGCGGACCGTGGCGTCGGTGACCGTGAACAGGGCGAGCAGCGCCGCGAGGCCGCCGGTGACCGCGCCGACGAGGGAGTGTCCGGCGAGGCCGCAGACGACGACCGCGAGCCCGATGCCGAGCACGGCCCGCGCGGCGAAGCGCAGCCGTACGCGACCCGGGTCCGGCGCCATGAACACCCTCTTCAGCACTGCTGTCCGCCCCCAACTGAGTCCCGGCACGAATCCCGGCATGAAAAAGGCGCCGCGGGGTCCGCAGCGCCATCGACATGCTCATTGCAGCATCGTCGCCACGACTGGCTCAAGTGGCGTCGCATATGCTGAGCCATTGGTACAGTCGAATCGGTCTTCGCCCGTCCATCAGCGGGCCAACGGACCACGGACGAGGAGAGGCCGCGCACCATGGCCGTGGACGAGCTCGACACCCGCATCCTGCGGCTGCTCCTGGAGCAGCCGCGCACGAGCGTGCGCGAGTACGCCCGTGTCCTCGGCGTCGCCCGCGGCACGCTCCAGGCCCGTCTGGACCGTCTGGAGCGCGACGGTGTGATCACCGGCACGGGTCCGGCCCTCTCCCCCGCGGCCCTCGGCCACCCGGTGCTGGCGTTCGTGCACATCGAGGTCACGCAGGGGCGGCTCGACGACGTGGGCGACGCGCTGGCCTCCGTCCCGGAGATCGTGGAGGCCTTCTCGATCGCGGGCGGCGGGGATCTGCTGACGCGGGTCGTGGCGCGGGACAACGCGCATCTCGAGGACGTGATCCAGAAGGTGATCAGCCTGCCGGGCGTGGTCCGCACCCGTACGGAGGTGGCGCTGCGCGAGCGGGTGCCGCACCGGCTGCTGCCGCTGGTGGAGTCGATCGGCCGCTCCGTCCGTACCTGACATCCTGAGCACCATGAACAACCTCGGCACCCTCTCGGTCATCTTCGATCTCGACGGAACGCTCGTGGACAGCGAGCCGAACTATTTCGAGGCGGGCCGCCAGATCCTCGCCGAGCACGGCGTACCGGACTTCACGTGGGCTGAGCACGAGCGGTACGTCGGGATCAGCACCCTGGAGACGGTCGGGCTCTGGAAGCGGGAGTACGCCCTGGACGCCTCCGTGGAGGATCTGTTCGCCGCCAAGAACCGCCGCTATCTGGAGCTGGCCAGGGCGAACACCCCCGCCTACCCCGAGATGCGCAAGTTCGTGGAGCTGCTGGCCTCCGAGGGCGTACCCATGGCCGTGGCCTCGGGCTCGTCACCGGAGGCCATCGACGCCATCCTCCGGAGCACCGGCCTCGACGCCCATCTGCGGACCGTCGTCTCCGCCGACGAGGTCGAGCGCGGCAAGCCCGCCCCGGACGTCTTCCTGGAGGCGGCCCGCCGGCTCGGCGCGGACCCGGCGCACTGCGTGGTCCTGGAGGACGCGGCCCCGGGTGCCGCCGCCGCGCACGCGGCCGGGATGCGCTGCATCGCGATCCCGTACGTCGCCGCACAGGCCGACGCCCCGGAGTTCGGCACCGCGGGTCTGCTGCTGCGCGGCGGCCAGCCGGAGTTCACGGCACGGTCCGCGTACGACTGGCTCGTACGCTCGGCCCTGTCCTCCTGATCCGGCGCCAGGGTGCGGTTCGCGGCGTCGCCCTGATGGGCCGCTACGGCCGCGCCTCGTGCGAGGGCTTCGATGCCGGCTGGATGTTCTGGTTGAGGCGGAAGACGTTGTCCGGGTCGCGGTCGGCCTTGATGCGGGCCAGGCGGTCGTAGTTGCCGCGGTAGCTGGCCCGGACGCGTTCCTGGCCCTCGTCCATCATCATGTTCACGTAGGCGCCGCCCGCCGAGTACGGGTGCAGCGCGTCGAAGTAGTCGACCGTCCACCGCTTGATCAGCTCGGCGTTGGCCGGGTCGGGGTCGACACCGGCGTAGACCGACGCCCAGCGGGCGTGGCGGTAGGCCCAGGGGGTGTCGTCCTGGCCCACGTCGTGGGCGGCGCCGTCGATCGGGTAGAGGTGCATGGTCGACTGCATGGTGGGGACCTCGGCGCCGAACTTGGCGTGGAGTTCGACGGCGTCGTCCGGGATGTCCTCGACGAAGTCCGCGCGCCAGTACCACTGGTGGCCGGGCGGGTAGAGACCGTCGAACGCGGACTGGATGTCGGGGTGCTGCATGGGCATGGGCGCGTGCAGCAGCGGCTGGGGCAGGGCGTCGAGGAGCGGGGCCATCTCGCGGGCGGCGGCCTCGGTGTCGGCGCCGGTGTAGCACCACACCACGCCCGCCGTCTTGCGGAGCTGGATCTCCTCGGGGAACGGCGGGGCCGGTGGCACGGTGCCGTGCAGGAAGAAGCCGTTGAGCTCGCGGGGCGCGTTCGGCAGGAAGTCCCGGTAGGCGGCGAGGACTTCGGCGCTGTCCTCGACGGCCCAGAAGGTCGGTCCGGCGACGACGGCGCTGATCTCGTGGAGCCGGAACAGGAAGGACGTCACCACACCGAAGTTGCCTCCGCCGCCGCGGATCGCCCAGAACAGGTCGCTGTTCTCGTAGCCGCTGGCCTGCACCTTGCGGCCGTCGGCGAGGACGACGTCGGCCTCCAGCAGGTTGTCGATGGTCAGCCCGCACCTGCGGGTGAGATGGCCGAGCCCGCCGCCGGTGGCGATGCCGCCGACGCCGGTCGTGGAGATGATGCCGCTGGGGGTGGCCAGGCCGTGGGCGTTGGTGGCGCGGTCGACCTCGCCCCAGACGCAGCCGCCGCCGACCCGTACGGTGTGGGCCTCGGGGTCGACCTGGATGTCCTTCAGAGGTGACAGATCGAGGACCACGCCGTCGTCGACGGTGCCGAGACCGGCGCCGTGGTGTCCGCCGCCCCGGACCGCGAGGGGCAGGTCGTGCGCGCGGGCGAAGGCGATGACGCGGGCGACGGCGTCCGCGTCGGCACAGCGGGCGACGAGCGCGGGGCGCCGGTCGATCATGGCGTTGTAGACGGTCCGGGCCTCTTCGTAGGAGGCATCGTCGGGGCCTGTCAACTCCCCGGTGAATCCGGTCAGTTCCTTGCGTGCCTCCTGGGCGATCGTGCTGGTCATGCCGTCCCCCGTTCACAAATCGGTTGGATTCGAACATTCTACTCGTGTCATTCCACAGCGGACATCCGTGACCGTCACCCAGCTCGGGACTTCCGGGTACCTACGTTTGACCGGGAGGCGACGGAAGCGATTCCTCCGGTTCCGGCAGCAGTCCGAGCCGGGCCGCGCGGTCGGCGGCGTGACGGCGGGTGGGTGCGTCGAGTTTGTCGAGCACCGCGCGTACATGGTTGTCGACCGTGCGTACCGACACGACGAGCCGGGCCGCGATCTCGGCGTTGGTGAGTCCTTCCGTGAGCAGCCGCATCACCTGGAGCTGGCGCCGGGTCAGGCCCGCGGGGTTCTCACGGGTCGCGGCGAGGGGGCCGCGCGGGATGTGGCGTACGCCGAGCAGGCGCAGTTCGGCGCGGAGCAGCCGGGCCCTGGGTTCGGCGCCCAGGGCGTCGAGGGCGGCGAGCGCGGTGAGTTTGTCGGCGGGGTCGGAGCTCTCGGCGAGGGCGACGGCGTGTTCGTAGGGGCAACCCGCCGCCTGCCAGCGGGCGGCGGCCGTCCGCCACTGGCCGCGGGCCTGGAGCGCGTACGGATGGTCCGAGTCGTCCAGCGACACGGAACGTCCCGCCTTGGTGAGCCAGTAGCCGAGTTCGGCGCGGTACGGGACGCCGGGCAGGAGGTCGGCCTGGGCGTGGACGGGTTCCGCCGCCGCGACGACGGCGGCGAGGTCGCCGCGCAGCCACGCCGCCTCCGCGAGGGCGGCCGCCACCGGCCCGGTGCGTTGCAGTTCCCTGGTCCGTACGGCGATCTGCCAGGCCTCGGTGAGGAGTTCGGCGGCACCGGGCCGGCCGCAGCGGGTGCGGACCCGGGCGAGCACGGTGAGCGCGGGACACCGCGCGGGCACGAAGTCGTGCATGCCGAAGTCGGCGTGTTTCTCGGCGTCGTCCCAGTCGGCGGCAGCGAGCCGCCGCAGGGCCAGTTCGACGTGGAGGTAGTTGAGGAATCCGAGGTGTTCGGCGCGGTCGGCGAGGTCCATCGCCGGGGCCAGGAACGTGTCGGCCTCGTCGTAGCGGAGGTTGTCGAGGAGGGTCCAGATGAGGTTGGCGTAGGACCGGCAGGCGTGTTCGACCTCGCCGGCGGCGAGCGCGACGTCGAGGCTCTCCTCCAACTGCCGTCGTCCGGCGGGGTCCCCACCGCGCCAGCGGGCGCAGCCGACGTTGTTGAGGGCGTGCGAGAGGATCGCCGCGTCGCCCGCCTTGCGGGCCAGGGCGATGGCGCGTTCACCGTGTTCGACGGCCTCGGTGTAGCGGTCGGACAGCATGCGCAGCTGGGCGGTGTTGCTGACGGCGAGGGCCAGGAGGCGGTCGTCGCCTGCGTGTTCCAGCACGGCGACGGCCTCCCGAGCGGCCTCCTGGGCCTGGTCGGCGTCCCCGGCCCACCAGTGGATACGGGACAGCCAGCGCAGGTCGGCGCCGAGGGCGAGGGTGTCACCGAGGGAGCGGCGCAGGGCGACGGCCTCGCGCTGGGCGGTGACGGCGGCGGCCGAGTCGGCAATGGTGTAGCTCTCCACGGCATAGCGTTCCAGCAGGTCGGCGAGTTCGGCCGGGGCGTGGCGATGGCGCTCGCGCAGGACGAGGCGGAGTTGGGCGGCGGCCTCGCGGTGGGCGCCGGCGCCGGCCGCGTCCTTGGCCGCGTCGGGGCCGTAGCGGGTGACGGCTTCCCGGTCGCCCGCCTGGTCGGCGTGGTGGACGATGCGGGCGGCGTCGGAGCCGGGCCGGGCGACGAGTGCCGTGAGGACGTCGCGGTTGAGTGCGATGCGGCGGGCGGCAGGCAGGGAGTCGGCGACGGCGCGCCGGATCAGCTCGTGCCGGAACGCCACCCGCTCCGGCGCCACGGTGAGCAGTCCGCGCTGCTCGGCCTGCGCGAGTACGGCCACACCGTCCGTCAACAGCGCGTCCACCAGCGGGCGTTCGACGGCCGAGGGGACCACGGCGAGCTGTTCCAGCGCGTCCAGCGTGGCCGCGTCCAGTCCGCGCAGCCGGGCGAGGACGGCGTCGACGACGGTCGGAGGCACTCCCCCGGTGCCACCGGCGGCCACGATCTCGGCGACGAAGAACGGGTTGCCCGAGGTCACCTCGTACACCTGGGCGGCGTCGAGGCGCCGGGACGCGCTCAGTGTGCGGACCGCGTCCAGGGACAGCCGGGCGAGGGGCAGCCGGTGCACCCGGGGGGTGCGGGAGACCTGGCCGAGGAGGTGGCGCAGCGGGTGGCCGCGGCTCAACTCGTCGTCGCGGTAGGTCAGGACGAGCAGGGCGGGCAGCTGCTCCATGCGCCGGACCAGGAAGCGCAGGGCGTCCAGCGAGGCTTCGTCGGCCCAGTGGACGTCCTCGACGACCAGGACCGCCGGGTGCGGGGTGCCGGCGAGTTCGCCGCGCAGGGCCTCGTGGACGCGGTGCCGGTCGTGGCCCGCCATGACGGCCCGTGCCAGTTCGGTGCCGACGCTGCCGACGAGGTCGCGGAACGGGCCGAGGGGACGCCGGGTGGCGAGGTCGTCGCACTGTCCGACGAGGACGCGTGCCCGGTCGGGCAGCCGCTGCGGCATCGCCTTCACCAGACTCGACTTGCCGATTCCCGCCTCGCCGAGGACGAGCGCCACCGAACCGGCGCCGTCCGCCGCGTCCTGGGCGGCCGACGCCAGTCGCGTCAGCTCGGGCTCGCGTTCGAGGAGCCAGCGGTCCACTTGCCCGATTCTGCCACCGCGCTCCGCTGGTGGAGCGGGTCAGGAAGGTGCCGGGCGCGGTCGTCTGCCGGGTGCCGCGCCGTCGTGGCCGGTCGCGCAGTTCCCCGCGCCCCTGGAAGAGCGCTTCGCGCCTTCCCAGGATGCCGGATTCGCCGGTCTCCGCGGCCGACGTCCGGAACTTGACGCTCCAGACCCGTTGACGCTCATCCGCCCCCTCCCTATCGTCTGGTCGACCATACGAATGGCGTTCGAAATGACGAACACCGATAGAGGAGCACACATGGCACCGCCCCTCTCCAGACGAAACCTCCTCCAGGCCGCCGCGCTCGCCGCGGCCGCACCCGCGGTCTCGTACGCGGCGAGCGGCCGGGCGGCGGCGGCCACCGCCGCCGTGGCCGCCGCGCCCGCCGCCTGGACCGTGCAGCCCTTCGCGCTCGACGAGGTGGCCCTCAGACCCGGTGTCTTCGCCGACAAGCGGCAGTTGATGCTCGACCACGCGCGCGGCTACGACGTGAACCGGCTCCTCCAGGTCTTCCGCGCCAACGCCGGCCTCTCCACCGGCGGCGCGGTCGCACCCGGCGGCTGGGAGGGCCTGGACGGCGAGGCCAACGGCAATCTGCGCGGGCACTACACCGGCCACTTCCTGACCATGCTGGCGCAGGCGTACGCGAGCACCGGCGAGCAGGTGTTCGCGGACCGGATCGCGACGATGATCACCGCGCTGACCGCCGCCCGCGCCGCCCTGCGCACCGACCCGAAGATGCTCGCCGTCACCGGGAAGTGGGGCGCCGCACACGAGAACGTGCGCGGCTCCTACCAGTACGTCGACCTGCCCGCCACGGTCCTGGGCGGCGCCTCCGCGATCACCCTGTCGGTGTGGCTCAAGCCCACCCACGACGCCAACTGGCAGCGCGCCTTCGACTTCGGCAACAACACCACCCGGTACATGTACCTCGCCACCCGCAACGCGAGCGGTGTACCCCGGTTCGCCATCACCACCAGCGGCGCGGGCGGCGAGCAGGGCCTCAACGGCACGGCCGCGCTGCCGCTGAACCAGTGGAGCCATGTGGCGGTCACGATCTCCGGCAGCACCGGCACGCTGTACGTCAACGGCACGGCCGTCGCCACGAACACCGCGATGACCCTCAACCCGTCGACGCTCGGCACCCTCACCAACAACTGGCTCGGCCGCTCCAACTACTCGGGCGATCCCGTGTACGCGGGCGCCTACGACGAGTTCAACGTCTGGTCACGCGCGCTGTCCCAGGCCGAGATCACCTCGCTCCAGACCAACGAGGCCAAGCTCTCCACGGCAGGACTGGGCAACCTCGTCTCGTACTGGTTCCAGGCCACCGGCGGCGGCACGTTCTCGGACGGCTCCGGCCGTGGTCTGACCGCCACCCTGCGCCGCACCTGGGGCGGCCCGAGCCACCCCGGGTTCCTGGCGGCTTATCCGGAGACGCAGTTCATCGACCTGGAGACGAGGACCGCCAGCGACTACACCAAGGTGTGGGCGCCCTACTACACCGCGCACAAGATCCTGCGGGGCCTGCTGGACGCGTACGCCGCCACGGACGACGCGCGCGCCCTGGACCTCGCGTCCGGTATGGGCGACTGGATGTACTCCCGGCTGTCGGTGCTGCCCGAGGCGACGCTCCAGCGGATGTGGGCGCTGTTCTCCAGCGGCGAGTTCGGCGGCATCGTCGAGGCGATCGTCGACCTGCACTCGTACTCCGGGAAGGCCGAACACCTCGCGCTGGCCAAGCTGTTCGACCTCGACTCCCTCATCGACGCCTGCGCCGCGAACACCGACACCCTGAACGGGCTGCACGCCAACCAGCACATACCGATCTTCACCGGTCTGCTGCGGCTGTACGACGCGACGGGCGAGACGCGTTATCTGACCGCCGCGCGGAACTTCTGGGGCATGGTCGTCCCGAACCGCATGTACGGCATCGGCGGCACCAGCACCGCCGAGTTCTGGAAGGCCTCCGGGCTGATCGCGGGCACGATCAGCGACACGAACGCCGAGACGTGCTGTGCGTACAACATGCTCAAGCTCAGCCGGACGCTGTTCTTCCACGAGCAGACCCCGAAGTATATGGACTACTACGAGCGGGCGCTGCTCAACCAGGTGCTCGGTTCCAAGCAGGACAAGGCCGACGCGGAGAAGCCGCTCGTCACGTACTTCATCGGCCTGACGCCCGGTCATGTCCGGGACTACACGCCCAAGCAGGGGACGACCTGCTGTGAGGGCACCGGCATGGAGAGCGCCACCAAGTACCAGGACTCGGTGTACTTCAAGGCCGCCGACGGCGGCGCACTGTACGTGAACCTGTACAGCCCCTCCCAACTGACCTGGGCCGAGAAGGGGGTGACGGTCACTCAGGCCACCGACTACCCGCGCGAACAGGGCACCACGCTCACCTTCGGCGGCGGCAGCGCGGCCTTCGCCCTGAAGCTGCGTGTGCCGTCGTGGGCCACCGCCGGATTCCAGGTGACCGTCAACGGCACTGCGGTGAGCGGGACTCCGACCGCCGGGACCTACTTCACGGTGTCCCGGACCTGGGCGGCGGGCGACGTCGTCCGGATCACCGTCCCGTTCGGGCTGCGCGTCGAGAAGGCCCTGGACGACCCGACCTTGCAGACCCTCTTCTACGGCCCGGTCAACCTGGTCGCCCGCAACTCCGCCACCAGCTACCTGCCGTTCGGGCTGTACGCCAACGCGGCCCTCTCCGGCAGCCTGCTTCCCACCCTCAGCCCGGTGAGCGGCAAGCCGCTGCACTACACGCTGAACGGCACGGAGTTCGCCCCCTTCTCCGAGGGGACGGAGGATCCGACGCACGCCTACTTCCGGCGCTCGGAGCCCAAGGTCGTCCTCGGCACCCTCGACTCCGGGATCGCCAATCCCGCGAAGTCCGACGGCACCACGCTGCTGGACGAGATCTGGGCGGGGGCGCCGTTCGCGAGCAAGAGCGCGCTCGTGACCAAGGTGACGAGCACCGTGAACGCCTGGGTGTCCGCAGGACTGCTCTCCCAGGCCAACGGGCAGGTGGTGATCAACACGGCGGGGCAGGCGACCTACGTGTCCTGACCCTGTGTGTCCTGACCCTACGAGCGGCGCCGGGGCTTGCCACGCCTGGCGCCCTGGGTCTTCTTGGCGGCGGGCGGCTTGCGCCGTCCGCCGGCCGCGTCGGGGCGCTTGGCCTGCTTCTTCGGCTCGGCCTTCGCCTTGGCCCTGTCCTTGTCCTGGGTGGCCGGGCGGCCGCGGGTGCTGTTCACGGTGCGGCCGCGGACGATGCCGATGAAGTCCTCGACCATGTCCGTGGTCGCGTCCTCGGGCCACGACAGCGCGATGGACGACACGGGGGCGTCGGTGACCGGCCGGTAGGTGAGGTCCTTGCGGTGGTGCAGCCGGGCGAGCGACTGGGGGACGACGAGGACGCCGATGCCGGCCGCGACCAGTTCGACGGCGTCCTCCGTGGTCGCGGGCCGCTCGAAAGCGGGCTTGCCCGGCAGCTGAGCCCACTCCAGGACGTCGTCCAGGGGGTGCAGCACGATCTCGTCGGCCAGGTCCTGGACGGTGACCTCGTCGACCGCGGCGACCACGTGGTCCTTCGGGACGACGACGACCGTGCTCTCCTCGTAGAGCGGGATGGCGCTGAGCACCGTACGGTCCACGGGCAGCCGGACGAGACCGGCGTCCGCGGCCCCGTCCCGCAGCGCGTCGCGCGCCTCGGCGACGGAGAGCTGGAGGAGGGTCAGCGGGGTGTCGGGCAGCCGCTCGTTCCAGATCCGCACCCACTTCGAGGGGGTCACGCCCGGGACGTAGGCGAGCCGGAACTGCGGGGGTTCTTCCGAGCCTGTCACCTGGCCAGGTTACCGGCCGTGGTCGGCGGGCGTTCACCCAGTCGATACCCTTGACACCATGACGCAGCACCAGAGCACCCAGACGATGAAGCCCGCGACCGCGGCGAAGAAGCTGGGTGTGTACCTCGAGGCCACCCCCGCCGAGTTCCGTGAGGGTGTCGTCTCGCGGGCACAGCTCACCGAACTCCAGGCCGATCCGCCCCAGTGGCTCCAGGATCTCCGCGCCAACGGCCCGCACCCCCGTCCGGTGGTCGCGGCCAAGCTCGGCGTGTCCATCGCGGGCCTCGCGCGCGGCGGCGTCACCGAGCCGCTCACCACCGAGCAGATCGAGGCGCTGAAGCAGGAGCAGCCCGAGTGGCTGGCCAAGGAGCGCGCCACCCAGGCCGAGGTCCGCAACGAGACGGTCCGGATCAAGAAGAAGCACGCCGAGAAGGCCGAGCGCGACACCCGCGACTGACCTGGGTGTCCCCGCGCTCCCCCGCTCGGATGGATTCCTGCGTCCGGTGAGGGCAACCCCCGCTCGTGGCGGTCGCCCGTGTGTGCGAGCGGCGGAAGGCTGTCGCGCATGCTCACACCTCACGCGCGGTCGGCACGGCGCCGACACGACGGACGTGGCCGTCGGTCCCTCCTGGTCCGGGCCGGGACCGTCACGGCCATCGTTCTGGCACTCGTCCTGACCTTTCCGGGCGCCGCGAGCGCGGCCCCGGGAGACCTGGATCCCGCCTTCAGCGGCGACGGCAGGGTGCTCACCGGCTTCGCCGACGACGATCACGCCAATGACGTGGCGGTGCAGCCCGACGGGAAGATCGTCTCGGTCGGTGCCTCCACCGACGAGTCGGTTCTGGAGAGCCGCTTCGCGCTGACCCGCCATCACACCGACGGCACCCTGGACACCGGTTTCGGCGGCCACGACGGCGACAGCGCCGGGACGGTGACGACCGCCGTCAACAACCTGGACACGAACTTCCAGTGGAGCGAGGCCCATGCCGTGGTGCTCCAGGCGGACGGCAAGATCGTCGTGGTGGGCAGCAGCTGGCGGGAGTACGAGAACTGCTGCTGGTTCGTGGTGGCCCGCTACGACGCCGACGGCACCCTGGACGACACCTTCAGCGGCGACGGCCGGGTCTTCGCCGACTTCGGCGGCCCGACCGAGGCCCTGGAGGTGGCGATCGACACCGGCGGCAGGATCGTCGCGGCCGGCTACACCGGGGGCCACATGGCCGTGCTCCGCCTCACCGGTGACGGCACCCCGGACCCCACGTTCGGCGGCGACGGCACGGTGACGGCCAATCCGGCGGGACCGGTCCTCCAAGAGGGCGGGGACGGCCGCGCCCTGGCGCTACAGGCCGACGGGAAGATCCTCGTCGGGGGCGAGGTCGGTGCCACGCGGTTCGACTTCGCGCTGATGCGCTTCAACACCGACGGCAGCGTGGACACGGGCTTCGACGGCGACGGCATCGTCCGCACCGACTTCGGCGGCTACGACGGCGTGGAGGCGCTGGCGGTCCAGCCCGACGGCAGGATCGTCGCGGCGGGCGGCAGCGACAGTCGGGCCGCGCTGGCCCGCTACCACGCCGACGGCAGCCTGGACACGAGCTTCGACGGCGACGGCCGGGTCCTCACGGCCGCCGCGGGCGCGTCCGACATGGTGCTCCAGCCGGACGGGCGGATCGTCGCCGCCGGTACCGGCGGCGCCGACTTCTCGGTCCTGCGCTTCCACACCGACGGCAGCCTGGACAGCGGCTTCGGCACCGCCGGCCGGGCGACCGCGGACCTCGGCGGCGTCGACATGGCCCGCGGCGTGAAGCTCGACTCCGCCGGCCGGATCGTCGCCGCCGGCTGGGGCGGCCCGAACAGCGACTTCGCGCTGGCCCGCTTCCAGGGCGGCGGCACCGCGCCACCGCCTCCGAGCGGCACGGACCTCGCGGTCGCGAAGAGCGGCACCGGCACGGTGAGCATCGGTGACCGTGCCACGTACACCGTGACCGTCACCAACACCACCCCCGGCACCACGGCGACCGGCGTCACCCTCACCGACACGCTCAGCGGACCCGCCGCCTCGGTCGTCTCCGCCACCACCACGCAGGGCAGCTGCACGATCACCGCGACCGGCGCCACCTGCGCCCTCGGCAGCGTCCCGGCCACCGGCCCCGGTGTCACGGTCACGATCGTCGTGGAACCCCGCGCCACCGGTACCCTCACAGACCGCGCCACGGTCACCGCCACCATGACCGACCCGGTCGCCGCCAACAACACCGCCACCAGGACCACCGCGGTCGACAACGCCCGCGGCTGCACCCGCGTCGGCACCAGCGGCAACGACACCCTCACCGGCACCTACGGCAACGACGTGATCTGCGCCCTCGGCGGCGACGACACCGTCAACGCGGGCTACGGCAACGACACCGTCCACGGCGGACACGGCAACGACCGCCTCAACGGCCAGTTCGGCAACGACACGCTCAACGGCGGCCCCGGCAACGACAATCTGATCGGCGACTACGGCACCGACAGCCTCAACACCGTCGACGGCGTCCCGGGCAACGACACCGCCAACGGCGGCTTCAACACGGACACCTGCACGACCGACACGGGCGACATCCGCGTCAGCTGCCCCTGATCCCCGGCACAGCCACACGGCGGCGGTCCGCTCCGGTCCAAGTCACCCCACGCGCCACTCTGGACGTCCCGGGAAACCCTGGCCTAGGCTGCACAGCAAGCGCTTTCTAAGCAGCGCTTTCTCACCAGTCATCCAGCCAGTCCGTCATGCGCCGAGCTCCGCCGACAGTTCGTGCGCGAGCCGACGCGGACCGGCGCGGAAAGGTAGCGTTCCGTGCCGCACCACGAACCGAACGGCCAGTCGACGTCCTGGACCCGTAAGTCCTTCCTGCGAGGAATGGCCGCGGTCGGAGTGGCCCCCCTCCTTCCCACACTGCTGCCCGACGCGACCGCCCGGGCCGCGGACTCCGGCCGGCCCGACTTCCTCCTGGTGGGTGAGGGCGCCGCCGTCGACGTGTTCGTGGACGCCGTCGACGACCCCGCCGTGATCCGCGCCGCCGGCGATCTGCAGGCGGACATCGAGCGGGTCGGCGGCGTCCGTCCCGGGCTGCTGCACGAACTGCCCGAGCACACCGCCCGGTTGGTCCTGGTCGGCACCATCGGCTCCAGCCCGGTCATCGACCGCCTCGTCGACTCCGGGCGGCTCGACGTCTCGGGGGTGCGGGGGCGCTGGGAGGCCTCCGTGACCCAGGTGGTGGAGCGCCCGGTGCCCGGCGTGGACCGCGCCCTGGTGATCGCGGGGAGCGACCGGCGGGGCACCGTCTACGGCGTCTACGACACCTCGGAGCGCATCGGGGTCTCACCCTGGTACTGGTGGGCCGACGTGCCGGTCGAACGCCGTGACACCGTGACGGTCCCGGCAGGCGTCGTCAAACGGCGTGAGCCGTCGGTGCGTTACCGCGGAATCTTCATCAACGACGAGCAGAACCTGACCACTTGGTCGCACCGCACCCAGGAGACCGACAAGAACATCGGCCCGGAGACGTATCGGCGCGTCTTCGAGCTCCTGCTCCGCCTCAAGGCCAACTACCTGTGGCCGGCCATGCACCCCTACTCCGACTTCTTCAACAAGCACCGCGACAACCCCGAACTGGCCGACCGCTACGGCATCGTCGTCGGCTCCAGCCACCCCGAGGCGCTGCTGCGCAACGGCGTCCACGAGTGGGAGCCGTGGGCCGCCGAGCACCCGAACCCGGACGGCACCCCACCGGTCTACGACTACACCGTGAACCCCGCGGTCATCTCCGACTACTGGAGAGCCCGGGCGAGACAGAACGCGGCGTACGAGAGCAGCTGGACGCTCGGCATGCGCGGGCTGCACGACAGCGCGCTGGAGACGAAGTACGCGACGACGATCCCCGAGAAGGTCGTCGTGATGAACGACATCATCGCCGACCAGCGCAGGACCCTGACCGAGGAGGTCGGGGCCGCGGCCGAACCCCAGATCTTCATCCCGTACAAGGAGGTTCTGGACCTCTACAACGCGGGCGTCCAGGTCCCCGAGGACGTGACGCTGATCTGGCCGGACGACAACCACGGCAACATGCGCCAGCTGCCCAACGAGGCGGAGCGGGCCCGCCCGGGCGGCAACGGCATCTACTACCACCTCTCCTACTGGGGGCGCCCGAAGAGCTATCTGTGGCTGGACACCACTCAACTGGCCAAGGTCTGGCAGGAGTTGCGCCGGGTGTACGAGCACGGCGCCGACCGGATGTGGATCTTCAACGTGGGTGACGTCAAGTCGATCGAGACCGGGCTGTCCTTCTCCATGGACATGGCCTGGGACGTGGACCGCCGGGACGCCGACGACGTGGAGGACTTCCTCGCCGAGTGGGCCGGGCGGCAGTTCGGGCGGCTGCACCGGCGGGAGATCGCGGCGATCCGCACCGAGTACTACCGGCTGGCGGCGGAGCTGCGGCCGGAGTTCATCGCCCGCGGCATCCTGTCCGTGATCCACCACGGCGACGAGGCGGGGCGCCGGCTGGGCGCGTACGACCGGCTGCTGGAGCGGGTGCGGGCGGTGGGCGCCGAGTTGCCCGAGGCGTACCGGGACGCGTTCTTCGAGCTGGTCGAGTACCCGGTCCACGGGGCCTACTTGATGAACCTCAAGTACTACTGGGCGGACCGCAACGGGCTGGCGGTGACGCAGGGGCGCGGTGCGGGGACGAACCGGTTCGCGGACCTGGCCGAGGCCGCGCACGCCCAGGAAGTGGCGCTCACCAGGAGGTACAACACCGAGGTGGCGGGCGGGAAGTGGGACGGGATCGTGAACCCGTACCCCTCGCAGATCCCCAAGGCGCCGGGACGGCCGGGTGTCACCAGGGTGGCCCGGCGCGAGACCTCGGGGCTGGGAGTGGCGGCCGAGGGGAACGAGACCGGGGCGGCCCGGCCGCTGTCCTTCTCGTCCTACACCCGTGACCGTCGGTTCGTGGACGTCTTCAACACCGGCTTCCTCGCGCTGGACTGGACGGCCGAGCCCGGCGCCTCCTGGCTCCGGCTGAGCTCGGCGGGCGGTTCCCTGACCGAGCAGACCCGTGTGTGGGTCGAGGTCGACTGGGCGCGGGCACCCGAGGGCACGCTCGACACGACGGTCACCTTCGCCGGGGCCGGACAGAGTGCCGAGGTGCCGGTGCGTGTGGTCAACGACGGGCAGCGCGCGCTCGGTCGGGCCCGGGGGTTCGTCGAGGCCAACGGGTACGTGTCGATCGACGCGGCGCACTTCACGCAGCGGGTGGCCCGGGGCGGGGCGCGCTGGCGGGTCGTACGGGGACTCGGTCGTCGTACGGGCGCGATGGAGGCGATCCCTTCGACGGCGGCCTCGGTCACCGAGGACTTCGCCGACCGGGCACCGGAGTTGAGGTACCGGGTGCGGTTCGCGAGCACGGGCACCTTCCCGGTGACCGTGTTCCGGCTGCCCTCCCTCGACGAGCGCGGATATCGCCGGGTGGCCGTCGCGCTCGACGACCAGCCCGTCTCCGTGCTCACCGGACAGTCGGTCGCCACCGGCAACCGGGGGGACGCGTGGGCACGTCAGGTGGAGGACGGCGTCGAGAGACTGACGGCGACCGTCACCGTCGCCGAAGCCGGTGACCACATCCTGCGGATCTTCATGGTGGACGCGGCGATCGCCGTCGATCAGATCGTCGTCGACACCGGCGGTCTGCCCGTCAGCTACCTGGCGGCACCGGAGAGCCATCACCCGGTGTTCAACCCCGAGCCCGCCTATGAGCCGGGCCTGGACGTGCTGGGACAGTAGCCTGCCCGACCTGAGCGGGAGCACATCCCGGGCGGGAGAGGCTCCGTGCGGACCGCCGGTCCCCCGTGCCGGCGGTCCGCACGGAGAGAAGGAGAGATCCAGGCATCCCCTCCGAGCCTGTTCTCCCCTGTCTGCGGTCGCCGGGGCGCCGATGTGCTGGAGTACACGAGAACGTCGCTGTTGCTCTGTTGCATTCTGGAGGGGCAGGAGGTTGCGCAGGTATGGGTACAACTGCGTATGCGAACGAGTGGAGCGGGAACGTGGCACAGGGGCTGGGCGGAGCCTATGAACGGATGTTGGCGGTGGCCGTCGCCGCGCTCCACGAGCGGGATCCGGGGCAGTTGTGGCCGCTGGTGGCGGGTGCGCTGCCGGAGCTCATCGGGGCCGAGGTCCTGATCTACAAGCTGGACGACTGGAGCGAGAGCGACGGCACGCTCGGTCTGTCGCCCGGTGTGGCACCGGAGTTCGACGGGCTCGGGGACGAGGCCATGGCGTTGCTACGGGCCGGTTACCCCTTCGCGCGGCACTACGAGGCGAGCCCGGACCTGGCGCCGGTGACGGCACGCGGGGCGGCCGGGCGGGTGTGGTCGGCGAGCCCGACCGCGCGGCTGATCGACGACATCATGGACGTGGACCACGCGATGGGGATCCCGCTGCCGCGGTCGAGGGCGCCCATCACCGGCTGCATCGTCTACCGCTCCGGGCGGGACTTCACCGATGAGGAGGTCGTCGTCGCCGGGCGGCTTCAGCCGCTGCTGGCGGGGGTGGAGCAGCAACGCCAGCTCCTCCAGCGGGTGTTCGTGCCGGGCGGCGACGACGTGGGGCTGACGCCCCGGGAGTCGACCGTGCTGCTCCTGCTGGGCGACGCTCTGACGGCCGCCGCCATGGGCCGTCGCCTCGGCATATCCGAGCGGACGGTGCACAAGCACGTCGCGAACGTCTACCGCAAGCTCGGCACCCACGACCGGCTCGGAACGGTGCTGCGCGCCCAGCAGTTGGGCCTTGTCCCGGCGCCCGCCTCACGGGGGTGAGGAGACGCCGTCGCCCTTGAGGCGTTCCAGGTCGGAAGGGCGGACCTGGATGGCGAGGACCGCGATCAGCGCGGCGACCGCGGTGAAGATCGCCGCCACGACGAAGGCGGCCGAGACTCCGGCGGTCAGGACCTCGTCGCCCCAGTGGCCGGGGAGTTGCCCGGTGCGCTTGAACTGGAGGAGCTCGGCCGGGGTGGCCTGTTCCAGGAAGCGCGGGACCTGCTTCTCCGCCTCGTTGGTGCTGGCCGTGCCGAACATGGTGACCAGGATGGACAGCCCCAGCGAACCGCCCACCTGCTGCGTGGCGTTGAGGAGCCCGGAGGCCGCGCCGGTCTCCTGGACGGGCACGTCGGAGAGCGCCATCAGGGTGAGCGAGACGAACTCCATGCCCATGCCGAGGCTGAAGACGAGGATCGGGCCGAGGACGCTGCCCGCGTAGGTGGAGTGGACGTCGGTCAGGGTCAGCCAGGCCAGTCCCGCGGCGGCCAGGATCGCGCCCACCACCATGAACGGCTTGGGTCCGTAGACGGGCAGGAACCGCGAGGCCAGCCCGGCGCCGACCGCGATGACCGCGCTGACCGGCAGGAAGGCGAACCCGGTGGCCAACGGGCTGAAGTTCAGCACGTTCTGCACGAAGAGCGTGAGGAAGAAGAACATGCCGAAGATCGCGGCGGCGAGGCACAGCATGATGCCGTAGGTGCCCGCGCGGTTGCGGTCGGCGAACATGTGCAGCGGCGTGATGGGCTGCCGCGAACGCCGCTCGATGAAGATGAAGCCCGCGAGGATGACGACGGCCGCGCCGAACGAGGCCAGCGTGAGCGGATCCCGCCAGCCTTCCTGCGCGGCTCTGATGAACCCGTAGACCAGCAGGACCATCCCGACGGTGGAGGTCAGCGCGCCGATGATGTCGAAGTGGCCCGGGTGGCGTTCGGACTCCCTGATCCAGCGGGGCGTGGCGGCGGCGATGAGCAGTCCGATGGGGACGTTGACGAAGAGCACCCATCGCCAGTTCAGGTACTCGACGAGGATGCCGCCGGCGAGCAGTCCGATCGCTCCGCCGCCCGCCGAGACCGCGGCGAACACCCCGAACGCCCGGTTGCGTTCCGGGCCTTCGCGGAAGGTCGTGCTGATCAGGGCGAGGGAGGTCGGGGAGGCGATGGCACCGCCGACGCCCTGGAGGGCGCGTGCGGCGAGGAGTTGGGCCTCGTTCTGGGCGAGCCCGCCGAGCAGGGACGCGAGGACGAAGAGCAGCACGCCCCAGATGAAGACGCGCCGTCTGCCGAGGATGTCACCGGCGCGGCCGCCGAGCAGCAGCAGACCGCCGAAGGTGAGGGTGTAGGCGTTGACCACCCAGGCCAGGCTGGTGGTGGAGAAGTCGAGGGAGCGCTGGATGTCCGGCAGCGCGATGTTCACGATGGTGATGTCGAGGACCACCATCAGCTGACACGAGGCGATGACCAGCAGCGCCATGCCGTTTCCGCCACCGCCGGTGGTGCCGGTGGTGGCCTGCGCTGCGGAAGTCGGCTGCGGGTTGCTGGTCATGAGGTATCGCGCTTTCAGTGAACGGTGACGTCCACTGTTCGACCGTACGCCTGCCTCGGGAACGTCACCACTCGATCAGCCCAACGCCTCCCGGCCGACCGCCGAGGCGAGCGCCGCGTCGATGGTCGGGTGCTCGAAGGTGAAGCCGGATGCCAGCAGCGCGCCCGGCACCACGCGCTGGCTCATCAGGATGCCGTCGGCGAACTCGCCCAGGACGAGCCGCAGGGCGAAGCCCGGCACCGCGAGGACGGTCGGCCGGTGCAGGGCCCTGCCGACGGCGGCGGTGACCTCGCGGTTGGTCGCGGCGTGCGGGGACGTCATGTTGACGGCTCCGGCGATGCCGTCCGTGGTGACGATGTGGCGCAGGGCGCGGACCGTGTCGGTGCGGGAGATGTGGCTCCAGTACTGGTCGCCGCTGCCCAGGCGGCCGCCGAGCCCGGCGCGGGCGAGCGGCAGCAGGCGTCCCATCGCCCCGCCGCGCGGCGACACGACGATGCCGAAGCGGGTGTTCACGACCCGTGTGCCGACAGCACCGGCGGTCTGGGCGGCCGCTTCCCACTCCTGGCAGACGCCGGCCAGGAAGTCCCGGCCGGGCGCGCCCGATTCGTCGACCTCGCTCGTGCCGGTCTCGCCGTAGTAGCCGACGGCCGAGCCGGACACGAACACCGGCGGCGGCTTCTCGCAGGCCGTGATCGCCGTCGCCAGGGCGGTGGTGCCGAGGACGCGGCTGTCGCGGATCTGCTTCTTGTACGACGGTGTCCAGCGCCGGTCCCCCACGCCGGCCCCGGCCAGCCCGACCACCGCGTCCGCCCCGTCGAGCACCGCGGGATCCAGCAGGCCCGCCTGCGGATCCCACCGTGCCTCCGTGCTGCCGTCGTCGCGGGACCGCGGCTCGCGGCGGACCAGCCGGGTCACCCGGTGCCCGTCGTCCAGCAGTGACGCGGCCAGGGCGCCACCGATCAATCCCGAGGAACCGCTGATGACGACGTGCATGGGGGGCCTCGATCCGGGGGACGCGCTCATTCGTTTGAGACTTAAAGCATCATACGGTGTGCCCGGTGCCGGCCCGTGCGGCGGGTACGGCGGGTGCCCGCCGTACCCCGATCACCGCCGCGATCGCGCCCAGCACCGCGAGAACACCGGTCGCCAGCACCGCGGTGTGCACACCGTTCATGAACGCGTCGTGGCCGCCCTCGACCACCGCGGCCTTCAACGGGGCCGGCATCGCGTCGGACACCGGCGCCACCCCCATCGCCACCGCGTCCTTGGCCTCCCCCAGCCCCTGTGCCGTCCGCTCGGGCACCCCGGCGTCGGTCAGTTCGCCGGTGAGGGTGGAGCCCACCCGGCTGCTGATGACGGAGACCAGCACCGAGGTGCCCAGCGCGCCGCCGATCTGGAGCGCGGTGGCCTGGAGGCCGCCGGCCACACCGCCGTCCGTCACCGGGGCGTTGCCCACGATGGCCTCCGAGGAGGCGGACATCAGCATGCCGACACCCAGGCCCATCGCGATGAAGGGCGGCCACATGGTGGCGTACGGGGAGTCGGCGCTCCAGGTCAGCATGGTGAACATGGCGGCGGCCTGGAGCAGCATGCCCAGCGGCATGGTGAACCGGGCGCTGAACCGCTCGGTCAGAGCGGCGCCGAGCGGGGAGGCGACCACGGAGGCGAGGCTCAACGGCAGGGTGCGGACGCCGGCTTCGACGGGCGAGAAGCCGCGCACGTTCTGGAGGTAGAGCATGACGAAGAAGATTGTGCCGAGCAGGACGAAGAAGTTCAGGGCGGTGATGACCGTGCCCACGGTGAGGGCCGGGTCGCGGAACAGCCGCATGGGCAGCAGCGGATGGGCCACGCGGTTCTCGTGGAGACCGAAGACCACCAGGACGACCACGCCCGCGCCGATCGCGCCGAGGGTGCCGGCTGAAGTCCAGCCCCAGGTCTCGCCCTTGACCACGCCGAACACGACGGCGAGCAGACCCGCGGCGAGCAGGACGACGCCGGGGATGTCGAACGTCTCCCCCGCGGCCGCGGTGTTCTTGCTCTGCGGCAGGACGAGCGCGCTGTAGCCGAGGGCGATCACACCGATGGGGGCGTTGATGTAGAAGACGGACTCCCAGTCGACGTGCTGGACGAGCAGACCGCCGACGATGGGGCCGAGCGCGGTGGACACGGACGAGACCATGGCCCAGATGCCGACCGCCATGCCGAACTTCCTGGGCGGGAACACCGCGCGCAGCAGACCGAGGGTGTTGGGCATCAGCAGGGCACCGAAGAAGCCCTGGACCGCGCGGAAGACGATCACGCCCTCGATCGAGCCGACGAGCCCGATCGCGACGGAGGCGACGGTGAAGCCGGCGACGCCGATCAGGTAGAAGGTGCGGCGGCCCAGACGGTCACCGAGCTTGCCACCCAGGATCAGGGCGGCCGCCAGGGCCAGCAGATAGGAGTTGGTGACCCACTGAAGGTCGGCAGTGGAGGCGTTGAGGTCGCGGCCGATCTGGGGGTTGGCGATCGACACGACCGAGCCGTCGAGGCCGACCATGAACAGGCCGAAGGCGACGGCTATGAGGGTCAGCCAGGGGTTGGAGCGGGGGCCGCGGCGGGCCTCGTCGGCGGGCGCGGGCATGCCGACGGGGACGGCGGTGGAGGAGGGCATGGGGAAGCCGGGTCCTTGGTGTGAGGAAGGGCGTGCAGAGGGACAGGCCGCCCCGGGCGTCAGCCCCGGGCGGCGCGAAGGTGACCGGTCAGGGCGTGCAGGGCGCCCACGGCCGCACCGAGCGCGGCGCGCTCCCCGTCCGTCAACGCCCGCAGCGCGTCCACGAGATGACCGCTCATGAGCCGCTCGACCTCGGCGAGACGCTCCTTGGCGACGCCCGTCAGGTACAGGTGCGCGATCCGCTTGTCGGCGGTGTCCTGGCGGCGCTCCAGCTCTCCCTGCCGAGTGAGCTGCGAGACCAGGGCGCTGACATTGTTCGGCTTCATCATCAGGGCCTCGGCCACCTCGCGGACCGTGACGCCCTCGTGCGCCCGCACGTGCCACAGCAGGGCCAGTTGGGCCTCGGGCGGCTTGGGGTGCGGGAAGTCCTGGCCGATACGCCGGTCCATGGCCCGGTGCAGTGCGGGCAGGCACAGCAGGAGATCGGCGGCTGTGCGGTCGATCTGCCGGGCTGAGGCGCTGGACGGGGACACGCGCCGATTATGGGTATGTGACGATACCTATGTCAAGGTACCTTTCACTGGGACTGTCAGTGCCTCCGTCTAGGGTTTTCGCCATGGACGAGACCCCGCTGACCACCGAACTCTCCTCGGCGCTGGCCCTGCTGTGCGACGAGGGGCCGTCCGTGGACTGGAGGGCGTCGGCGGAAGCGCTCGTCACGATCGGCGAGCCCGCGCTGCTCCCGCTGGCCGAAGTGCTCGCGGCGGCGGAGTCGCCCGAGGTGGCGCGACGGGCCAAGGGCGCGCTGGCCCGCCTCGGAGTGGCTGACCCCGGGATCTATGTGCCGTTGCTGCGGCACCCGCACGCGGAGGTCCGCGGCACCGCGCTGTCCCCCTTCAGATTCCTGGGCGAGGCCGCGCTCAGGTACGCGGACCGGTTGATCCCCTCGCTGGGGGACCCCGATGCCGACGTCCGGCAGCGGGCGGTCTGGGCGTTCGAGGCGATGGGCGACGCGGCGGTCCCCGTGCTGCGGCGCCTGCGGCGGCAGCCCGCGACCGGTCCCCGGATCCGGGCCGCGGCTCTGGAGGCCTTGGCGGGAAGGGGCGGACCGAGCGCGCTCAGCGACCGGGACCTGGCCGCGTGGCGTCGGCTGACGAGAATCAAGCAGCTCGCCAAGACGACACCCGAGAGCCTGCATCTGTGCGGTTCCTGGTACGCGGTCCCGAGCGACGACCAGGCAGCGGTGCTCGCGGCGTTCGACCTGAGCGACCCGGAGCCGGTCACGCTGCGCACCGGTGCGTCGGCGTGGAACCACGACAGTCACAACTGGGGCGGCAGGCGCCCGCACGAGCGCTGTGCCCGCGTCTTCGTCAGCCCGGCGCTGGACGGCTGGACGCTGGTCTTCGGCCGCTCCTCGCAGGACAGGCACCGCATCGAGGACGCGGAGGACAAGGACGCGGCCCACTCGGAGGTGGCACGCGAGCGGTGCACCGATCTGAGCCGCCGCTTCGGGGCCGCGCACTGGTACGGCATGAGCTGCGGGGATGGCTGGACGGCGTGGTGCATCGCCGAGGGCGGCGAAGTGGTGCGCTTCTACGACGTGTTCGAGGCCGACGAGAAGGGGATCGTGGGCGTCGGACATCCGGCCGAGTCGGGCTTTCGCCTGCCGCACGAGTACACCGACACCAGCGCCGCCCACGACGCTGTCGGCGAGGTGCCGCACGGGGCGGGCCCGGAGGAGATCAAGGAGTTCTACGTCCGCTACGCGCAGGCGAGAAGAGACCTCGGCATACCCGACGCCTGCTACGCCACGGACATCGCGGCCCGCCTCTCCGTCAACCCCGCGGCGCTCGGGGCGAGGACCCGGATCACGGGTTCCGGAGTCCTCGCCCTCACCGCGTGCGGCCGCCGCTACGGCCACCCCGCCGGAGCGCTCAAGGCCTGACCGCGGCCTAGCCGATCACGAAGAGCAGATCGCCGCCCTCCACCTGCTGGATCCGGTTGATGGCGAGCCGGGACACCTTCCCCGCCTTGGGTGCGGTGATCGCGGCCTCCATCTTCATGGCCTCGATGGTGGCGACCGTGCCACCGGCCGCGACCTCGTCGCCCTCGGCGACGGCGAGCGTCACGACTCCCGCGAACGGGGCGGCGACATGGCCGGGGTTGGCGCGGTCGGCCTTCTCGGTGACCGGGATGTCCGACGCGGCGGCCGCGTCCCGCACCTGGATGGGCCTGAGCTGGCCGTTCAGGGTGGACATCACGGTGCGCATACCGCGCTCGTCGGCCTCACCGACGGCCTCCAGGCCCAGCAGGAGACGCACGCCGGGTTCGAGGTCGACGGCGTACTCCTTGCCCGGGCGCAGACCGTAGAAGAAGTCCTTGCTGTCCAGGACGCTCGTGTCGCCGAAGGACTGGCGGTGGGTCTCGAAGTCGCGGGTCGGGCCGGGGAAGAGGAGGCGGTTGAGGGTGGCGCGGCGGTCCTTCTCCAGGCCGTCGTGGTCCTCCGTGGTCAGCCGCGGTGCGGGCTTGGCGGCGGCGCGGCCCTCGAGTGCCTTGCTGCGGAAGGGCTCCGGCCAGCCGCCGGGCGGGGTGCCCAGTTCGCCGCGGAGGAAGCCGATCACGGAGTCGGGGATGTCGAACCGGTCGGGCGTCGCCTCGAAGTCCTGCGGGGAGACCCCCGCGCCGACGAGGTGCAGGGCGAGGTCGCCGACCACCTTCGAGGACGGGGTGACCTTCACCAGGTGGCCCAGGATGCGGTCGGCGGCGGCGTACATCTCCTCGATGTCCTCGAACCGGTCGCCGAGGCCGAGGGCCACGGCCTGGGTGCGCAGGTTGGAGAGCTGGCCGCCGGGGATCTCGTGGTCGTAGACGCGCCCGGTCGGGGAGGCGAGGCCCGCCTCGAAGGGGGCGTAGATCCGGCGGACGCTCTCCCAGTACGGCTCCAGGTCGCCGACGGCCCGCAGGTCGAGGCCGGTGGGGCGGGCGGAGTGGTCGGTCGCGGCGACGATCGCCGACAGGGAGGGCTGCGAGGTGGTGCCCGCCATGGAGGCGACCGCCCCGTCGACGGCGTCGGCACCGGCCTGGATCGCGGCCAGGTAGGTGGCGAGCTGGCCGCCCGTCGTGTCGTGGGTGTGGATGTGGACGGGGAGGTCGAACTCCCGGCGCAGGGCGGAGACGAGGGTCGCCGCGGCGGGGGCGCGCAGGAGGCCCGCCATGTCCTTGACGGCCAGGACGTGGGCGCCCGCCTCGACGATCTGCTCGGCCAGCCGCAGGTAGTAGTCGAGGGTGTAGAGCCGCTCGTCCGGGTTCGACAGGTCGGAGGTGTAACAGAGGGCGACCTCGGCGATCGCGGTGCCCGTCTCCCGTACGGCCTCGATCGCCGGCCGCATCTGGCCGACGTCGTTGAGGGCGTCGAAGATGCGGAAGATGTCGATGCCGGTGGCGGCGGCCTCCTGTACGAAGGCGTCGGTCACCTCGGTCGGGTACGGGGTGTAGCCGACGGTGTTGCGGCCGCGCAGCAGCATCTGGAGGCAGATGTTGGGGACGGCCTCGCGCAGCGCGGCGAGCCGCTCCCACGGGTCCTCGGCGAGGAAGCGCAGGGCGACGTCGTAGGTCGCGCCGCCCCAGCACTCCAGGGACAGCAGCTCGGGCAGGGTGCGCGCGACGACCGGGGCGACCGCGAGGAGGTCCTTGGTGCGGACGCGGGTGGCGAGCAGCGACTGGTGGGCGTCGCGGAACGTGGTGTCGGTGACGCCGATGGTCGGGGACTCGCGCAGCCAGCGGGCGAAGCCCTCGGGGCCGAGCTCGGTGAGCTTCTGCTTGGAGCCGGCCGGGGGCACCTCGGCGGTCTGCCTCGGGAGCTTGGTGGTGGGCTCGATCAGCTCGGGGCGGTCGCCGTGCGGCTTGTTCACCGTGACGTCGGCGAGATAGGTGAGCAGCTTCGTACCGCGGTCGGCCGAGGTGCGGGAGGTCAGCAGGTGCGGGCGCTGCTCGATGAACGACGTGGTGACACGGCCCGCCTGGAAGTCCGGGTCGTCGAGGACAGCCTGGAGGAACGGGATGTTGGTGGCCACACCGCGGATCCGGAACTCGGCGACGGCACGCCGGGCGCGCTTGACCGCGGTGCCGAAGTCCCGGCCCCGGCAGGTGAGCTTGACCAGCATGGAGTCGAAGTGCGCGCTGATCTCCGTACCGGCGTGGGTGGTTCCGCCGTCGAGGCGGATGCCCGAGCCGCCGGGCGAGCGGTAGGCGCTGATGCGGCCGGTGTCGGGGCGGAAGCCGTTGGCGGGGTCCTCGGTGGTGATACGGCACTGGAGCGCGGCGCCGTGCAGGACGACCGTCTCCTGGGACAGGCCGAGGTCGGCCAGGCTCTCGCCGGCGGCGATGCGGAGCTGGGACTGGACGAGGTCGACGTCGGTGACCTCCTCGGTGACCGTGTGCTCGACCTGGATGCGGGGGTTCATCTCGATGAAGACGTGGTTGCCGGCCGGGTCGAGCAGGAACTCCACGGTGCCGGCGTTGCGGTAGCCGATCTCGCGGGCGAAGCGTACGGCGTCGGCGCAGATGCGGTCGCGCAGCTCCGGGTCGAGGTTGGGCGCGGGGGCCAGCTCGACGACCTTCTGGTGGCGGCGCTGGAGGGAGCAGTCGCGCTCGTAGAGGTGGATGACGTTGCCCTGGCCGTCGGCCAGGATCTGCACCTCGATGTGGCGGGGGTCCACGACGGCCTTCTCCAGGAACACCGTCGGGTCGCCGAACGCGGAGGCGGCCTCGCGGGCCGCCGCCTCGATGGACTCCCGCAGCTGAGCGGGTTCCTCGACCCGGCGCATACCGCGCCCGCCACCACCGGCGACCGCCTTGACGAACACCGGGAACCCGATGTCCTCGGCGGCCCGCACCAGCTCGTCCACGTCGCTGGAGGGCTCGGAGGAGCCCAGCACCGGTACGCCGGCCGCGCGGGCGGCGGCCACGGCGCGGGCCTTGTTGCCCGTCAGCTCCAGGATCTCCGCGCTCGGCCCGACGAAGGTGATACCGGCTTCCTCGCAGGCCCGGGCGAGCTCGGGGTTCTCGGACAGGAACCCGTAGCCCGGGTAGACGGCGTCGGCGCCGGCCTGGCGGGCGGCCCGGATGATCTCCTCGACGGAGAGATAGGCCCGCACCGGGTGTCCCGGCTCGCCGATCTCGTACGCCTCGTCGGCCTTGAGCCGATGCAGCGAGTTGCGGTCCTCGTGGGGGAAGACGGCGACCGTCCTCGCGCCCAGCTCATAACCGGCTCGGAACGCGCGAATCGCGATCTCACCACGGTTGGCGACCAGTACCTTGCGGAGCATTCCGGATCCCTTCGGCCTGCCGGTGACGCCCCCCATCGTCTCGGCAATGTCTCCGTCGTGCCATGAGAGCCGGGTCACGCACGAATGGCCTATTGGTGATGATCTGCGGCGGTACGGTAGTGCGCCGAGCGCGGCGGGCATCGCCGACGATCACGGCACCTCGGCATTCGTGGGCTTCGTCGCGACGCGTGCCGGGGGCTTTGGCGGTGTGGCGGAGCCCCGTGTCAGGGACAGCAGCAGCGCGACGGCGAGCAGGCCGGCGCAGACGCAGGAGGCGAGCGCGTACGCGGCTCGCGGCGATCCGGGCGTGGCATGCAGGTACACCGCCGGGACCGCGCTGAGGCAGACCGCCGCCGCGATGCGCTGGGCCATCTGAAGGATGGCGCCGCCGACTCCGGCGGCCTCGGCGGGGGCGTGCTGGAGTACCTGGGTCTGGTTGGGCGAGACGGCGAGCCCTGAGGCGAGCCCGGCCAGCAGTTGCGTCCCGGCCAGCGCGGCCGGCAGCCCCGCGTCCGGTGCGCGGACCGCGACCAGCGCCCCGGTCAGGGCGGCGATGCCGAGCGTGAGTCCGACGTGGACGGTGCGCGGCACTCCTCGAACGCCCAGGCGCTGGCCGAGTGGCTGGAGCAGCGGGACGAGGTCGCGGCTGTCCACTACCCGGGACTGGAGTCCAACCGCTGGTACGAGGCCGGACAGAGGTATCTGCCGCGTGGTGCGGGCGCGGTGCTGGCCTTCGAGCTGCGGGACGGCGTCGAGGCGGGCAAGCGCTTCGTGGACGCCGTCGAGCTGTTCAGCCATCTCGCCGACATCGGCGATGTGCGCAGCCTGATCATCCACCCGGCGTCCACCACCCACAGTCAGCTGGACGAGGAGCAGTTGGCGGCCACCGGCACCTCACCCGGTCTGGTGCGCCTTTCGGTGGGCATCGAGAACCTCGCCGATCTCAAGGCGGACCTGGAGGGCGGGTTCCGCGCGGCCAAGGGCGCCGCGAAGGGCGCGTCCTGAACACCGTACGGACACCGTCCGGGGTTCCTCTCCCGCCGGCCTCCGGGGCCTGGCGGGAGGGGGACCCTCCGGGGCTCCGGCGGTGGCATGTCCGGGAGAAGCCGTTGCCGTTGGAGGCCGGCGGTGAACTCCCGGGCGCCCGGCTGGCGTTCGAGACGTGGGGGCGGCCCGCGCCGGACGCCTCCAACGCCGTTCTCGTCCTGCACGCCCTGACCGGTGACAGCCATGTCGTGGGTCCGGCCGGGCCCGGACACCCCACTGCCGGCTGGTGGGACGGGCTCGTCGGACCCGGGCGCGCGCTCGACACGGACCGCTGGTTCGTGGTCGCGCCCAACGTCCTCGGCGGCTGCCAGGGCAGCACGGGACCGTCGTCGCCGGACCCCGCCGGGCGCCCCTGGGGCGGGGCCTTCCCGTTTCTGACCCAGCGTGACCAGGTGGCCGCCGAGGCCGATCTGGCGGACGCGCTGGGCATCGACCGCTGGGCGCTCGTGATCGGGGGTTCGATGGGCGGGATGCGCGCGCTGGAATGGGCCGTCTCGTATCCCGGGCGCACGGACGCTCTCCCGCTGCTCGCCACGACGGCCGCGGCGAGCGCCGAGCAGATCGCCCTGGCCGACATCCAGCTGCACGCCATCCGCTCGGACCCGCACTGGCGCGGCGGCGACTACCACGGCACCGGCCACGGCCCGCACGCCGGTCTCGGCCTCGCCCGGCGCCTCGCCCATGTCACCTACCGCAGTGAGGCGGAGCTCCAGGTCCGCTTCGGCCGCTCGCCGCAGGGCGCGGAGGACCCGTGGTACGGCGGCCGGTACCAGGTCGCGTCCTATCTCGACCATCACGCGGCGAAGCTGGTGCGCCGTTTCGACGCCGGCAGTTATGTCGCGCTGTCCGAGGCGATGAACAGCCATGACATCGGACGCGGCCGCGGCGGGGTGCGTGGCGCCCTGAGTCGGGTGACCGCCAGGACACTGGTCGCCGGAGTCGACTCCGACCGCCTCTATCCGCCGTCCCAGCAGGCGGAGTTGGCGGCCGGGATCGCCTCGGCGGACCGTCTCCGGGTGATCGGGTCGCCGTACGGCCATGACGGGTTCCTCATCGAGGTGGAACAGGTGGCCGCGCTGGTGGGCGAGCTGCTGGCCCCGTAGTCCGTCAGGAGGTCCAGTCGCCCGTCAGGAGGTCAGGAACTCTCCCAGTCCTGCCAGAAGCCGGTCGATGTCCTCCGCGTTGTTGTAGGGCGCGAGGCCGACGCGGAGGCCGCCGGTGTCGCCGAGGCCCAGATGGCGGGAGGCCTCGATGGCGTAGAAGGAGCCGGAGGGGGCCTGGATGCCGCGCTCGGCGAGGAAGGCGTAGGCGTCGGTCGTGGCGTGGTGTTCGAAGGTCAGCAGCAGGGTGGGGGTGCGGTCGGCGGCCCTGGAGTGGACCGTGATGCCGGGGAGTGCGGCCAGGCCCTTGTCGAGCTGGGTGCGCAGGGTGTCCTCGTGCGCTTCGAGTTCCGCGAAGGCGGCGGTCAGGCGCTGGCGCCGGGTGCCCGTCGCCGTCGGGTCGAGGCCCGCCATGAAGTCAACGGCCGCCCTGGTACCGGCGAGGAACTCATAGGGCAGGGTGCCCAGTTCGAACCGTTCGGGGACCTGGTCGGTGGAGGGCAGCAGCTTGTCGGGGCGCAGGTTCTCCAGCAGCTCCGGCCCGGCGGCGAGGACTCCGTGGTGGGGGCCCAGGAACTTGTACGGGGAGCAGACGTAGAAGTCCGCGCCGAGCGACTCCAGGTCGACCAGGGTGTGAGCGGTGTGATGGACACCGTCGACGTGGACGAGCGCGCCCACCTCGTGCGCGACTCGGGAGATCGCGTCGATGTCGGGGCGGGTGCCGATCAGGTTGGAGGCGGCGGTGACGGCGACCAGGCGGGTGCGGTCGGACAGCACGGCGCCGATGTCGTCCGGGGCCAGCTCGCCGGTGGCCGGGTCGAAGTCGGCCCAGCGCACGGTGGCACCGACCCGCTCGGCGGCCTGCACCCAGGGGCGGATGTTGGCGTCGTGGTCGAGGCGGGTGACGACGACCTCGTCGCCGGGCGACCAGGTGTCGGCGAGGGTGCGGGAGAAATCGTAGGTGAGCTGTGTGGCGCTGCGGCCGAAGACGATCCCTCGCGGGTCCGCGCCCAGCAGGTCGGCCATGGCCCGGCGGGCCTCGGTGACGAGGCTCTCCGCGTTGCGCTCCCCCAGCGTCACGCTGCCCCGGTTGGACAGCGGGTGCGCCAGCGCGTCGGCGATGGCGTCGATCACGGGCCGGGGTGTCTGGGTGCCGCCCGGGCCGTCGAAGTGGGCTGTTCCGGCGGCCAGGGCGGGGAACTGGGAGCGGAGGGCGCTGATGTCGTACGTCACGAAGGGCTCCTGTCGTGGTTCCGGGCCGGGACTCGAGTCAACCCCATCCTCCCGGCAGGGGCGAGATCGCCCCCGCGGCACCGGCCGCGCCGCCGACGCGGAGAGCGTGTACGAGCGCCGGCCGGCCCCGAACGTCCCGGGGCCGGCCGGCGTCGTAGCAGTAGCCGTCTTCGAAGGGGCCGCCATGACCGTCGTCCGCTCGCTCTTCTCCGTGGCCGTGCTGGTGGGCGGGCTGGCCGCCTGCGGTGACGAGGCGGAGCCCGCCGCGTCCGCCTGGGAGGAACCCGCCGCGTACACGTACACGCTGACGTCGAGCGAGGGCGAGCGGGCCCTCATCGGCATCTTCCGGATCACGGTCCGGGACGGCGAGGTCACGAAGGCGGTCGGCCTCGACGACAGCGCGCGTCGGGTCGTACGAGAGCTGCCCGACCAAGTGCCCACGATCGGTGCGCTGTTGGAGGAGCTGGAGCAGGCGCGGGGCGACGACGCGGACACGGCTGAGGCCCGGTACGCGGCCGACGGGCATCCGACCCGCATCGAGATCGACCGGGAGAGGAACGCCGTCGACGACGAGGTCCGCTACGACATCAGCACGTACGAACCGGCGGCCGGCTGACGCTACAACTGCTGGATGTTCCCGCCGAGTTCCGGGCGGAACTTCTTCAGCAGTGCCTCCGGGGCGCTGACCACCCAGCGGGTGCCGACCAGGTACTTGCCGCCGTAGATGGAGGCGGCGTCCAGCCAGGTGAGCTTGAACCGCTCCTCGGGGAACGTGGTGATGAGGAAGTCACCGTCCTTCCCGTGGCACACGCCTTCCCTCAACTCGTCGGCATCCGTGCGGATCTTGACCTTGCAGCCGATCAGCCCGGCGATGACCTCCACCTTCGCGGGTGCCACGACACCGGCGGAAGGGGCGGCCGTCACCTTCGTGCTGCTGCTCACCTTGGACTCGTCGGATCCCGCGCCGCACCCCGTGGCCAGGGTGAGCAGGGCGAGCCCGCCCGCCAGTAGCAGGCGGGCGGTGAGCGGACTGCGGGCGCGCTGGGACACGTACCTCTCCGTTTCGGGACGTCGGCCGGACGTATGCCAGGAGGTACGGGTGCGGCGCGCCGGGTGTTCAGTTCAGTCCGGCCGAGGTCAGCCACTCCTTGGCGACGTCGCTCGCGTCCTCCTTGTCGTTGACGAGCTTCTTCATCATGTCGAGCAGGTCCTGTGTGGTGAGCTTGGCCGAGACCCCGTTGAGGGCTCCCTTGGCGGTGTCGTTCACGGCGTCCTTGTAGACCAGGGGCGTGACGTTCTGCGAGGAGAAGAGGTTCTTCGGGTCCTCCAGGACCACCAGCTTGTCCTCGACGATCGCGGGGTCGGTGGTGTAGATGTTCGCCGCCTGGACCTTGTCGTCCTTGAGGAGCTTGAGCAGGGTGCTCTGCGCGCCCGCGTCGAGCGGCTGGAACTTGCCGAACTCGACACCGTAGACCGTCTTCAGGCCCACCCCGCCCTGGGTGCGGGTCTTGAACTCCGAACCGGCGCCGATCGTCCAGTCCTTCGCGACGGACTTCAGGTCGGCGAGGGACTTGAGGTCGTACTTGGCGGCCTTCTCGGCCGTGACCGTCACCGAGTCCTTGTCCTGGGCCTCGGCGGAGTCGAGGATCTCCACCGAGGACGGCAGCTTCTGCTTCAGCTCGGCGTTGATGTCATCGGTGCTGGTCGCGGTGCTGTTCTTGTCGACCGCCACGGCCAGCAGGGCGCCGTTGTACTCGGGGAAGACGCCGATGCCGCCCTTGACGACCTGGTCGTAGTAGACCTCGCGGGCCCCGATGTCGAACTTGCGGGTCACCTTCAGGCCCTTGGCCTCCAGGGCCTGGGAGTAGATCTCGGCGAGCAGCTGGTTCTCGGGGAAGTTGGCGGAGCCGACGACGATCGACTTGCCGTCGCTGTCGGCGCTGCTGCCGGACAGCGGGTTGTCGTCGCTGTCGCCGCCACCGCCGCAGGCGGTGAGGGAGAGAGCGGTGATCAGGGTGAACGCGGCGGCTCTGGAGATGCCTCGCATGGGTGGTTCCTTTCTCAATGCCTTACATGAACCTGAATCAGGACTTCGGCACCGCGACCCTGAGGCCCGGTGAGACGGCGACGCGCCGTAGCGCGGTGAAGGCGACCTGCACGACGAGCGCCAGGGCGACGACGACCGTGGAGCCGCCGATGACGAGCTCGTAGTCGTTGCGGGAGAGGCCGTCGACGATGAAGCGGCCGAGGCCGCCGAGGCCGGGGTAGGCGGCGACGGTCGCGGTGGCCACGACCTGGATCGCGGCGACCCGCAGGCCGAGGAGGATCAGCGGCAGCGCCATCGGCACCTCGACCCGGGCCAGGATCTGCCACTCGGTCATGCCGACCCCGCGGGCGGCGTCCCGGGTGGCGGGGTCGACACCTCGTACGCCTTCGAAGGTGTTGATGAGGATCGGCGGCACCGCGAGCGCCACCAGCGCGACCAGCACCGGCGTGGTGCTGAGCCCGGCGAGGGTGACGACCAGCACCACCAGACCGAAGGTCGGGACGGCCCGCGCGAGGTTGGCCACGCTGGCCACGGCGAACGCCCCGCGCCCGGTGTGTCCGACGAGCAGTCCGAGCGACAGCCCGATGAGGGCGGCGAACAGCAGTGAGAGGCCGCTGTAGGTGAGGTGCTCCACGAGCCGCGCGGGGATGCCCTCGTCGCCGTGCCACTGCCCGGACGAGGTCAGCCAGTGCCAGACGAGCTCGGTCTGGTTCAGGAAGTCGTTCATGCCTTGCTCCGGGACCAGGGGGTGAGCAGCCGCTGCGCCAGTACCAGCAGGGCGTCGGTGGCGAGCGCGAGCAGCATGATCAGGGCGATCGCGGTGACGATCGGCGTCGGGAAGTCGAGCTGGAGGCCGCGGATGACGTAGTAGCCGAGGCCGCCCTGTCCGATCAGCTGTCCCACGGCGACGAGGCTGATGGAGGAGACGGCGGCGACGCGCACTCCGGCGATGACGACGGGGACGGCGATGGGCAGGTCGACCTGGACGACCCGGCGCACCGGTCCGAAGCCCATGGCGGTGGCCGCGAGCCGGACCGGTTCGGGGACCGAGGCCAGTCCGTCGACGACGTTGGGGACTAGGACGGACAGGGTGTAGAGGGTCAGCGGGATCATCACCGTGCGCTCGGTCAGCCCCGTGTACCGCACGAAGATCATGAACAGGGCGAGCGACGGTATCGAGTACAGGATGTTGGTCACGGTCAGCACCGGCGGGTACAGCCAGCGCCAGTGCCGGCACGCGATGCCGAGCGGTATGGAGATGATCAGCCCGAACAGCACGGGCAGCAGGCCCAGCCGGAGGTGGACGCCGGTGTAGTCGGCGAGTTCACCGGCGTGGTCGGCTATCCAGCCCCAACGGACCAGTGGCTCACCGTCGTTCATCGCTCACCCCGCCGCTCAGCTCGTGGGCGTCCACGACTCCGGCGACCGCGCCGTCCGCGTCCACGGCCACCGCGAGCCGGGCGGGTGACAGGAGCGCGGCGTCGAGGGCCGCGCGCGCGGAGTCGCCGGCGAGGCTGAAGGTGTGGCCGAGCTCCTTCAGCGGGGCGTCCGCGAGGGTGCCGCCGTCGGGGAGTTCGGCGACCGCGGCCCAGCCGAGGGGCCGTCCGGCGTCGTCGACGACGAGGATCCAGGGTCCGTCGGCCGCCCGGGCCTTCGCCACGGAAGCGGTCGCCGGCAGCACCGGTCCGTCGCGCAGCGGTATCTCGGCGGCCTGGACGAAGGAGAGCCGGCGAATACCGCGGTCCTGTCCGACGAACCCGGCCACGAAGTCGTCGGCGGGATGGGCGAGCAGCCGCTCGGGGGTGTCGAACTGGGCGAGCTTCCCGCCGGTGCGGAACACCGCGATGTTGTCGCCGAGCTTGATCGCCTCGTCGATGTCGTGGGTGACGAACACGATCGTCTTGTGCAGCTCCTTCTGGAGCCGGATGAACTCCGCCTGGAGCTCGGCGCGGACGATCGGGTCGACCGCGCTGAACGGCTCGTCCATGAGCAGGACCGGCGGATCGGCGCCCAGCGCCCGGGCCACTCCGACGCGCTGCTGCTGTCCGCCGGAGAGCTGGTTCGGGTAGCGGCCCGCGAACTCGCCCGACAGGCCCACCAGTTCGAGGAGCTCGGCGGCCCGTGCCCGTGCCTTCTTCTTGTTCCAGCCGAGCAGCAGCGGCACGGTCGCGATGTTGTCGAGGATGGTCCGGTGCGGGAACAGCCCCGCGTGCTGGATCACGTAGCCGATGCCGCGGCGCAGTTCGGGCGCGTTGACCTCGCGGATGTCCTTGCCGCGCAGGCTGACCGTGCCGGAGGTGGGATCCACCATGCGGTTGATCATGCGCAGGGTCGTGGTCTTGCCGCAGCCGGAGGGGCCGACCAGGACCGTGATGCCGCCCTCGGTCAGTTCCAGGGACAGCTCGTCCACGGCCGTGGTGCCGTTCGGATACTTCTTGCTCACCGCGTCGAATCTGATCAAGACTGCCCCTTGCCCGCCTGCATATGGTCATGCAGAGTCCCCGGTGACTGAATGGCGCGTCAATGGCGTTCTGTGAACGGCGCGTTACGTTCGTACGAAATCAGCAATTCCCCCAGCTCAGAGGCGCGGAGAGGCCCCATGGAACCGATCTGGTTCACCTTCCTCAATGGCACGGACATCGCACGGCTGGAACTCACCGACGACGAGATACTCGACGCCGTCGAGGCCGGGCTGCGCGCCCAGGGCCTCGGTGAGACGGTGGTCGAACCGCGCGTCCACCTCACGCCGGACCCCGCGTTCAACGGGCATTTCAACGTGCTCCGCGGCTATGTCGCCCCGCTGTCGCTGGCCGGGGTCAAGATCGTGGGCGACTACGTGGACAACTACCGGCAGGGGCTGCCGTCCGAGATGGCGCTGCTCAACCTCTTCGATCCGCGCACCGGCATGCCGGCGGCGGTCCTGGACGCGACCGCGCTCACCGAGATGCGCACCGGCGCGCTGACCGCGCTGGGGGCCCGCCATCTGGCCCGCCCGGACGCCAGGGTGCTCGGGCACATCGGGGCGCGCGCCACGTCGTACTGGAACGTGCGTCTCCTGGACCGGATCTTCGACCTGGCGGAGATCCGCGTCCACTCGCGCCGCCCGGAGAGCCGCCGGGCCTTCGCCGAGCGGCTGGAGCGCGACCTCGGCAAGCCCGTCGTCGTGACCGAGGACTGGAAGACCTGTGTCCAGGGCGCGGACATCGTGGTGGAGGCGTCCCGACTGGAGCGCCCGGAGCCGCTGTTGAGGACCGAGTGGATCACGCCCGGTGCCCTGGTCGTGCCCTACGGGACGAACAGCGCCGTCGAGCTCGATCTCACGGACGTCATGGACAAGATCGTCGTCGACGACTGGGGGCAGGCGCACGCGGGACCCTTCGGGGCGCTGCGCGCCCACGTCGACTCCGGACGGCTCAACAGGGGCAATCTGCATGGCGAGTTGGGTGAGATCGTCGTCGGTCTCAAGCCCGGCCGGGAGAGCCCCGACGAGACCAATCTGTTCTGGCACCGCGGCCTGTCCCTCTCCGACATCGCGCTGGGCGCGGCGATGCTCCGCAAGGCCGAAGAGCGCGGTGTCGGGCAGAAGTTGAGGTTCGCGTGATCGCCGTCGACGGGCGGACACTGACGTACGACGATGTCGTCGCCGTCGCGCACGGCCATGCCCAAGTCACCTTGTCCGAGGGCGTGTCGGCCCGGCTGAAGCGTGAGCGTGCCGTCGTCGAGGACATCGTCGACCGCGGCATTCCCACGTACGGCCTGACGACCGGTCTGGGCACCCGCTCCTCGTACGCGCTGCCTCGCGAGGAGCTGGAGCGGTTCAGTGTCCGTACCGTCCGGGGGCGGGCCAACGCGGTGGGCGACCCGCTGCCGGTGCCCGTCGTACGCGCCGCTCTCCTCGCCCGGGTGAACGGCATCGCGGGCGGCGGGAGCGGGGTGCGGCCCGAGACCGTGCGGCTGCTGGTGGACATGCTCAACGCGCGTGTGCACCCCGTCGTCCCGGAGGTGGGGTCGATCGGCGCCTCCGACCTGTGCCAGATGGCCCATGTCGGCCTGGTCGTCATCGGTGAGGGCCGCGCGGAGCACGGCGGCGAGGTGCTCGACGGCGCGACCGCGTTGCGGCGGGCCGGTCTCACGCCGGTCCGGCTGGGGCCGAAGGACGGGATCGTGCTGTGCGGGGCGAGCCCGCTGGCGGCCGGGCAGGGTGCGCTCGTGCTGCACGAGGCGGCGGCGGTCCTGCTGCTGGCCCAGGCGGTCACGGCGCTGACGTACGAGGGGTTCCGGGCCAACACCAGCCCGCTCGACCCCCGTGTGCTGGGCCTGCGCCCCGCGCCGGGCCAGGCCCGTGCGGCGGGCGAGCTGCTCGCCCTGCTCAGGGGCGGTGACCTCCCGCGGAACGCCCGGCGCGTCCAGGACCCCGTCAGTCTGCGCTGCTCGGCCCAGGTGCACGGAGCCGCGTACGCGGCGCTCGACTTCGCCTCCGCCGCGCTGCACCCGGAGCTGAACGGCTGCGGCGACAACCCCGTCGTCCTGGCGGGCACCGGCGAGATTCTCTCCTCCGGCAACTTCCACACCCCGGCCCTGGCCCTGGGTCTCGACACCCTGGCGCTGGCGCTGACCCAGACCGCGGCCCTGTCCGCCGAACGGATGCGGCGGCTGCTGGACCCGGCCGTCAGCGGGCTGCCGGCGAACCTCTCGCCGTACGGCCCCGAGCGCTCGGGCTTCGCGCCGCTGACCAAGACGGCGCAGGCGCTGGCCGCCGAGATCCGCGTGCTGTCCGTCCCGGTGTCCACCGACCCCCGGCACGGCGCGGACGCCGTCGAGGACGACTCGACCAACGCGTCCCTCGGGGCCCGGCGGCTGGCCGCGCTGCTCGACCGCCTGCGCCTGCTCCTCGCCGTGGAGGCCGTGGTCGCCGCGCAGGCCGTGGACCTGGCGGCACCGCCCGCACCGGGGCGGGGCCCGGAGTTCCTGCACCGCGCGATCCGCGCCGTGGTGCCCCCGCTGGACGAGGACCGGCCCTGCGGGGTGGACGTGGAGGCGGTGGCCCGCGAGATCCTGAGTGGTGAGGACGTCCGGAGCACGCTGCGCGCCTGGGTGGGAGAAGTGTCATGAGCAACGTCGACGTGCACCAGCATCTCTGGACCCCGTCCCTGCTGGCGGCCCTGCGCGCCCGCCGTGAGCCGCCGTACCTGGACGGCTGGACGCTGCACCTGGACGGGGAGCCGCCGTACGGCATACCGCCCGCCGACCACGATGTCGCCCGGCGCGCCGAACTCGCCGGCGCCGACGGTCTGGGGCGGGCGATCGTCTCGATGTCGGCCCCGATCGGTGTGGAGTGGCTGCCGTCCGCCGAGGCCCGCCCGCTCCTGGACGCCTATCACGAGGGCGCGGCAGCCCTCCCCGAGCCGTTCGGCGCCTGGGCCGCCGCGGGTGTGCGGGACATCGACGCGAAGGCGACGGCCCAGGACCTCGACGGGGGTTTTGTCGGGCTCCAGCTCCCGGCGAACGCCCTGGTGGACGCCGCCGGTTACGCGCGCTGCGCCCCGCTGCTCGATCTGCTGGAGGAGCGGGACCTGCCGCTCTTCGTCCACCCCGGGCCCGCGCCGGGCGGGTCCGAGGGGCCCGGCTGGTGGCCTGCGATGGTGCCCTACGTCCAGCAGATGCACGCCGCCTGGTTCGCCTTCCGCACCTTCGGCCGCCCCCGCCATCCTCGGCTGCGGGTGTGCTTCGCGCTGCTCGCCGGGCTGGCCCCGCTGCACGGGGAGCGCTTCGCCGCCCGGGGTGACGGCTCGGCGGCGGTGGACCCGGATGTCTTCGTCGAGACGTCCTCCTACGGTCCGCGCTCCGTGGACGCCGTGGTCCGCGCGCTCGGGGTGGACGCCGTCGTCCAGGGCTCGGACCGGCCGTACGCGGAGCCGCCGCAGCATCCCGGCTTCGGTCTGGGCGGGGCCGCGGCCTATGCCTTCCGGATCGCGAATCCCCGGCGGCTGCTCACCGGAGGGGGCCACTGAAACCCGGGCGCGCCCGGCCCCACGGCATTCAATGTTGTGCACTTTCTTGACGGCGGTCACACCAGAGCCCTACTTTCGCGGTGTCCTTCCCCCGGTCAAGGGAGACCGCGATGCACTCGTCCCCCGTCGCACCACCGTCCACGACCGCCGAGCGAAACCGCCAGCTGCGCCTGGTCGCCGCCTCCGGGCTGCTCGGCACCGCCGTGGAGTTCTACGACTTCCTCGTCTACGGCACGGTCGCCGCGCTCGTCTTCGGCGAACTGTTCTTCCCCGGCGCCGATCCCGCCGTCGGCACGATCGCCGCGTTCGGCACCTTCGCCGCCGGCTATGTCGCCCGCCCGCTCGGCGGCATCCTCTTCGGGCACTTCGGCGACCGGCTCGGCCGCAAGTCGATGCTGCTGCTCACCATGGGCCTGATGGGCGGCGCCAGCTTCCTCATCGGTCTGCTGCCCACGTACGACACGATCGGCGTGTGGGCCCCGGTCCTGCTGATCGCCCTGCGCGTCGTCCAGGGCATCGCCATCGGCGGTGAGTGGGGCGGCGCGACCCTGATGGTCGTCGAGCACGCCGGAGAGCGTCGCCGCGGCCTGTGGTCCAGCTTCACGCAGATGGGAGCCCCGCTCGGCTCCCTGCTGTCCACCGCCGTCGTCGCGTACGTCGTCACGCTCCCCAAGGACGACTTCGCGGCCTGGGGCTGGCGGGTGCCGTTCCTGTTCAGCGTCGCGCTGCTCGGCGTCGGCCTCTTCGTCCGGCTCAAGGTGGTGGAGAGCCCGCTCTTCGCCGAGGTGAAGAAGGACCGCGCCGAGTCCCGGCTGCCGATCCTCGACGTACTGCGCAACCCGCGCCCCGTCTTGCTGGCCTGCGGGGTCGGCATCGGCGCCTTCACCGCACAGTCGCTGCTGACCAGCTACATGATCGCCTACGCCACCGGCATCGGGTACGCCCGGCCGCAGGTGCTCAACGCCCTCACCGTCTCCGCGTGCGTCGCGCTCGTCGTGCTGCCCTGCGCCTCTGCGCTCTCCGACAAGGTCGGCCGCCGCCCGGTCGTCCTCGCCGGAGCCATCGCCTCGGCCGCGCTCGCCTTCCCCGTCCTGGCGCTGGTCGACTCGGGGTCGCCCGGGCTGCTGATCCTCGCCGTCGTCTTCGGCCACGGCATCGCCCAGTCCACGATGTACGGCCCGCTGGGCGCCCTGCTCACCGAGATGTTCGGCACCAAGGTCCGCTACACCGGCGCGTCCCTCGGCTACCAGGGCGCCACCCTCGTCGGCGCCGGCTTCTCCCCCATGATCGCCACCAGCCTGGTGGCCGGCAGCGGCAGCAGCACCCCGGTCGCCCTGCTGCTCTGCGGCGGCGCCGCCATCACCGCGGTGACCGTCTGCCTCGTCCGCGAGACCCACCGCACCACCCTCGACGACTCCACCGCCCCGGAACCCGCCGGGGACCGTCCGCCCGTGGTGAGCGTCAGTCCCGGCGGAACAGATCGTTGAGTTCGCCCTGAGAGAGCTGGCCGTCGGCGTAGGAGAAGGTGCCCCGCTCCGCCAACTCCCGCGCCGCGTCCAGCAGATGGCGGTACATAGCGCGGGCGATGCTGCCGCCGACGGTCACCCTGCGTACGCCGAGCTCCCGCAGGTCGTCCAGGGACAGCGCGTTCCCCGTGAGGCCCATGACCACGTTGAGCGGGCCGTCGAGTTCCCGCACCAGGGTGCCGATGGTCCCGGCGTCGGCGGCGCCCGGCACGAACGCGCAGTCCGCGCCGGCCGCCAGATAGGCGTTGGCCCGCCGTACGGCCTCGTCGAGCGAGCCGCCGACCAGGAGCACATCGGTCCGGCCGACCAGGACGAAGGGATCACCGGCGGCGTCCACGGCGGCACGGGCGGCGCGGATACGGTCCTCCGCGAGCGGCTCCTCGTACAGGGGCCGGGCGCGGTCGCCGGTGAAGTCCTCGATGTTGCCGCCCGCGGCGCCTGCCGCACGGGTCATCGAGATGGTCCGCGCCACGGTCTCGGGCGCCTCACCGAACCCGTCCTCCAGGTCCGCGCTCAGCGGCACCCTGAGTTCGTCGGCGATCTCACGGACCCGGCTGATCATGGTGTCGCGGCCGATCCGCCCGTCCGACTCCTTCTCCTCGTGGAAGTCGTGGTCCGGGCGCCCGAGCGAGAACGCGACACCCGCGCTGGTCGTGGCCACGGCGGGGAACCCGGCCGACTCCAGGACCCGGGCACTTCCCACGTCCCAGGCGTTGGGGAGCAGGAAGCACCCCTCTCGATGCAACTCGACGAAACGCTGTGCTCGTTCTCGGCTGTCGATGTTCACGCACCCGAACGTACGGCGTGGCACCTCCCGCGGACAACGTGTGGATCACGCTTCCGTGCGCCGCCCGCGCCCGCTTTGCGGTCGGTCGTCGGGTACGGATCATTGATCTCATGACGCTTCGAGGCGACGCCGAGGTGGATGTACTGATCGTCGGAGGCGGACCGGTCGGGCTCACCGCCCGGGCACTGCTGGAGCGCTGGAGGGTGCGGACCCTGCTCGTCGAGAAGCACGGCGAGCTGTCGCCCTTTCCCCGGTCCCGCCTGGTCAACACGCGCTCGATGGAGATCTTCCGCCGGCTCGGACTCGCCGGCCGGATCGCGGCCCGGGCGTTCCCGCCCGAGTTCGGCCGGATCCGCTTCCGCGACACCCTGCACGGCGACGACTTCGCCACGGCCGCGATGGCCGGGATCAACGCGCCCGTCCCCGAGAGCCCCGAGCTCGGCGTGGTCACCTCGCAGGACCGGCTGGAACCCACCCTGCTCGCCGCGGCGGACGCGGAGACGCGGTTCGGGGACGAGCTCGTCGACCTGACCGAGGAGGCCGACTCGGTGGTGGCCTCGCTCGTCGACCACGGACGCGGCGCCCGGACCCGGGTCCGCGCCCGTTACGTCCTCGCCGCCGACGGCGCGAACTCCACCGTCCGCGAGCGGCTCGGCATCGCCACCACCGGTCCCGGGGCGCTCGCGGAGGTCACGACGGTCGTGTTCGACGCCGACCTCAAGGCCTGGTGCGCCGACCGGCCCGCCGGGTTCTAATTCACCGCGCACGGCGGCTTCCTCCCGCTGTATCCCGAAGGTGGCTGGGCCTGGACCGACCCCACCCCCGAGGACACCGAGTCCGCCGACTGGGCCGGCCTCGTCTCCCGCGCTCTCGGCGCCGACGTATGCCCGGACGTGCTGCGGGTCCAGCACTGGACGGTGCAGGCGTTCGTCGCCGACCGCTTCCGCCGGGGCCGGATCCTGCTGGCGGGCGACGCCGCGCACACGGTCCCGCCCGCCGGCGGCCTGGGCATGAACGCCGGGCTCTCCGATGTGCACAACCTGTGCTGGAAACTCGCGGGCGTCGTCCACGGGTGGGCCGGACCGGGCCTGCTGGACACCTACGAGCCGGAACGGCAGCCCGTCGCCCACCGGACGCTCCGCCAGGCGGTGACCAACACCCATCTCATGTTCCAGGCCCAGAGCCGACGCCGGGAGCAGCTCCAGAACGGTGAGGCGGCGTCCGACCGGATCGAACTGCCTTGGTCGGACGGGTACTTCGCCCAGCTCGGCCTGGTGCTCGGCGTCACCTATCGCTCCGCCGCGGTCCTGACCGGCGGTGCCGACGCGCCCGAACCACCCGACGCGGGCACGGAGTACGTCCCCACCCCGGAGCCCGGCCACCGCATGCCGCACCTCTGGCTCACGCCGGACCACTCCACGATCGACGCCGTCGGCGAGTGGTTCACGCTGCTCACTCCGGACCCCGACCCCTGGAAGCGGTGCGTGTCTCCGCCCTGGCCGCTGCGCGTCGAGCCCCTCCCCGCCGAGCACCTCGACGCCTGCGAGCTCAGTCCCCACGGCGCCCTGCTCATCCGGCCCGACGGCCACATCGCCGCCCGCTGGCCCGACGGCCCACCCGCCGACTCCGCGCTCCGGAACGCCCTGGCCACCCTGACCGGGACGGGGTCCGACGGGAGGCCCTACGCCTGACGGGCCGGTGCCCCCACGGCGACGGTCCCGGTCTCGCGGGCCACCGCGACGATCCGCGCCCGCAGCAGCTCCGCGCAGCGCCGCATGTTCTTGTCGGCGACCGGTGTGTCCGGCAGCCGGCAGGCGAACTGGAGCCCCTCGGGGACCCGGGTGACCCACGCGCACACCTGGTCGCCGTACGAGACCCGGATCAGCCCGTACGCCTTCAGCTCCTGCCAGCGCCCGGCACCGGGAAGACCGCGCGAGTCGACGTACGAGAGGATCGAGTACAGGTCCGGTGAGGTGGGCCGGAAGTCGGCGCCCAGGAGGCGCAGGACACGGGCCAGCGGCATCCGGGACAGCGCCCGGGTGTCCCGCAGGGCCGCCCGGACCAGTTCCAGCGCGGCGTCGAAGTCCACGGCCCGTTCCACCGGGATCTCGACGGGCGCGCCGCCCACGTACCAGCCGACCGAGTCGGCCCAGCGGGACTTGACCCGGGTGTGGAAGGGCACGACGGTGCGGTACACGCTCAGGCCGCTGATCTCGCGAGCGGCGAGCGCGACGGCGGCGACGACCCCGACCAGGCTGCCGCCGTAGGGACGGCAGTACGCGTCGAAGGCCGCCGCGTCCGCGGCGTCCACGAGCATCTCCTGGACGAACTTCTGCTCGGGCAGCGGGCCTTCGGGGTCCAGGCCGAGGTCGACGGGGAAGTTCGGCAGCTTTCCGTCGCAGCGCGCGATGAACTCCCGCCAGCGGCCGACGACTTGGTGGGTGTCGTCGATCCGGTCGGCGTCCGAGCGCTCGTCGGCGCAGAAGTCGACGTAGCTGGCGACCGGTTCGGGCACGACGACGCGCCCGTCGAGGCCGGCCGCGTACAGCTCGTGGATCTCGCCGGTGATGCGGTGGATCGAGTACGCGTCCACGTTGCTGTGGTCGAACGCCATGTACACACTCGCGCCGTCGTCCCGTACGACGGCCGTGAACAGGAAGTTGGGCCAGGTGAGCGCGTCCGCGGCGACATCGAAACGGTCCTGCAGGTAGCGGGTCAGCGTCACCGCGTCCGCGAACTCGCCGATGTCCTCGCGGTGCAGGGCGACGGCCCCGGCATCCAGGGTGAACCGCCGCATCTCGTCGCCGGCCCATCGGAACCCGCTGCGCAGCGTCTCGTGCCGCAGCATCCAGGCCTCCAACGCGCCCTGGAGGACGTCGAGTTCGACCTGTCCGGGGATGTCGAAGGCGGTACCGAGCCAGGTCGGCACGAACAGCCCGTCCTCACGCACCGTCCGTGCCGTGCGGATGTGGGACTCCTGGACGTACGCCGGTGGCCTCGTGTCGTCCGGCAAGGCCCGCGCCGCGTCCACCGACGCCGGATGCAGGGTCCACTCCACCAGCCTTCCGGGCCGGATCTCGCACCGCTGGAGGTCGCTCATGCGCACAGGGCTCTCCGATCATCGCTCACCGCGTGGAGAGATCAACGAGCGGACGGTCCCGAAGCAACGCGACTGGAGGACGACGCTCCGGTACGCCGGCCGTTCCGGGGATGGTGTTCGCGCCGGCCCGCGGCGAGGATGCTCCCTCGCACGGCTCTTCACGCGGCACATCGCGCGGCACTTCCCGTCGTACGACACCGGCGCACCGAGGACCGGAGGGCCTCCCGATGGGATCACACGCAGCACCGAACGGCCGTAGGCGCGCTCTGCTGATGTCCATGGGGCTGGTGCTCCTGGCCGCCGTCCTCGGCATCCCGCGTGCCGACGGAGCGGCGGGGGCCGACGGAGCGCCCGACGCCTGCCGGAGCACCGGGACCGCGCTGCCCCGCGGCGACTGCGGGCCGTTCTGGCAGGTTCTCGCCGAGGACTTCAACGGTGACCGGGTGCCGCTGGGCTCGTTCGGCGACTGCGACCACCACGTCGACACCTCCGCCGCGTACTGCGGAGGCCTGCGCGGTACGTACCGCGACAACTGGTGGGCCTATCCGACCGGTTGGCGTGACACGGCCAATGACCGGGGCCGGCAGGTGGTGGGTGTCTACCACCCGGAGGACACCGTGAGCGTGGGACCCGCGGAGAACGGCGACGGACGGATGTTCATCCGTATGTGGCGCCCCTCCGACGGCGGTCCCGTGCACGCTGCGGCGGTGGTACCTCGTGCCGTCATGCAGATGAAGTACGGCAAGTACAGCGCCCGTATCAAGGTGACCGAGCTGGCGCCGGGCTACAAGTCGGCCTGGCTGCACTACGGCGGGGGCTGCGAGATGGACCACCCCGAGGGCGAGTGGACCGGCGATCTCACCGCCTTCCACCACCCGTGCGGTGGGGGCGAACAGGGCTACTTCCCGGGCAGCGACGACTGGACGCAGTGGCACACGGTCTCCACCGAGTGGACGCCCGGCCATGTGCGGTTCTTCGTGGACGGCCGGCAGGTGGGGCACGACACCCGCGAGGTGCCGGCCGAGCCCCTGTCCTGGGTGCTCCAGAACGAGAGCGCCCTTCAGGGCCCCGGCGCGGCTCCGGGCAGCAGCGCCCAACTCGACATCACCTGGGTCGCCACGTACGCCTACGACTGGAAGTGATCCGCCCGCATCAGGCCTTCTCGTCGAAGCTGGCGAAGTACGCGGCGGCCATGTCCTCGTCGCCGTGGCCCTGCGCGGCGGCACGTTCCAGGCGTTCCGCGCTCGCGGCGGCCACGTCGAGCCGGACGCCGCCCCGCTCGCCGGCCTCGACGATCAGCCGGGCGTCCTTGGCGGCGGTCGACACGGCGAACTGGGCCGGGGACAGCTTCCCGTCGAGGATCAGCGCGGACTTGGCGCGCAGATAGCCCATGTCCAGCGGGCCGCCCGCGATGGCGTCGAAGAAGTCCTGCGGGTCGACGTCGAGCGCCTTCGCCAGGGCCAGAACCTCGCCGACCGCGTTGGTGGTCGCGATGACCCAGCTGTTGGCGACCAGCTTCAGCCGGGTGGCGCTGCCTTCGGCGCCGTCCTCGCCGGTCCACACGGTGCGGGCGCCGACGGCGTCGAGGACGGGCGTCACCTTGTGCCGTCCGTCCACCGGCCCCGCGGCGAGGACGAGGAGCTGTCCGGCCTCGGCGGGGCCGCGGGTGCCGAGCACGGGGGCGTCGTAGAAGACGAGGTCCTGCTCGCGAGCGAAGGCGGCCAGGGCGGCGACGCCCTCGACACCGGCGGTGGTGGACTGCACCCAGGTGGTCCCGGAGCGCAGCGCTGCGGTGGCCTGCCGCATGACGTCGAGGGCGGCGGGGCCGTCGTGCAGCATGGTCAGGACGGTGTCCGCGCCCTCGACGGCCTCGGCGGGGGTGCCGGCGACGGCGATGCCGTCGGCGGCGAGGGGTTCGGCCTTGGCGCGGCTGCGGTTCCAGGCGCGGACGGTGTGTCCGGCGCGGGCGAGGTTGCGGGCCATCGCAGCGCCCATGATCCCGGTGCCGAGGACACTCACGGTGAGCTTGTCGGTCATGACGTCAACTTCCCTTGGGGGTGGGGCCCGGGTGCGTCCGGAGGCCGGGGCGCACCCGGAGTGCGGAGGTTACTCGGAGTGCGGGGGCTATTCGGAGTGCGGGGGTTATTCGGAGGCGGCGCCGACGAGGCCGTCCAGCCAGGCCTGGTGACCGTTGAGCATGGGGTTGGGGCGCTCCTGCGCCAGGGCCGCGGCGGGCTGTCCGATCTGGGTCTCCTGGGTCAGGATGCGGACCCGGCCGCCGGGGAGGTCCTCCACCAGCCAGGCGTGCAGCACATCGAGCCGCTCCTCGGGCGCGCCGTCCTGCTTCGCGGTCCAGGACAGCCGGCCCGGGGTGCCCTCGGCGGGGGCCTGGAACTCGACGACGCGGGCGTCCAGGGGCGGGAAGCCGAAGGTACCGAAGCTGAAGGCGAGGTCGTCCTTGAGGCGGGGGCCGTCGCCCTGCGGGAAGGAGATGTCGGCGACGTTGTCGTAGTAGCCCTCCCACTGCGAGGTGTCGGTCAGGAAGCGCCACACCCGGGCGGCGGTGACGCCCGGGACTATCACCTCGTTGGAGACGAAGTTGTCGCCGGTGCCGGGCAGGTACTTCTCGGGCCAGTTGATCGCGTTCTGTGTGCTCATGGCTTCGACGGTAGGCTTCCCTGCGATCGATTCACCAATAGACGCACCGATCCCTCCCATCGGCCATCCGATGGATGCCGCCGGTAGGCTGGCAGGCATGAAGAACCCGGACCTCGCCGTCGGCGCACCGGACGGCGTCGCCGGGCGGCTTCCGTCGCATGCCGATCTGAACCTGCTGCGCACCTTCCTGGCCGTCCACCGCTCCGGCTCGTTCACCGCGGCCGCTCCTCTGCTGGGGCTCTCCCAGCCGACCGTGACCGCGCAGATCCGCACCCTGGAGCAGCAGACCGGCCGGGAGCTGTTCACCCGGCTGCCGCGCGGGGTGGAGCCCACTCCGGCGGCCCATGAGCTGGCGAGTCAGGTCGCGGCGCCGCTGGACGCGCTCGCCGCGCTCGAAGGCGGCGGCCCGCTCTCCGGCCACACCTCGCCCGTGCACCTCGCGGGGCCCTCGGAGCTGCTGTGCGTGCGGGTGCTGCCCAGCCTCGTCCCGCTCGTCGCGGACGGGGTGCGGCTGCGGGTCGCCCAGGGGCTGACCGAGCCGCTGCTGGAGGAGATGCGCTCGGGCCGGCACGACCTGGTCATCGCCACCCGCCGCCCCCGCGGCCGCGCCCTCGCCTCGGTACCGCTGGCGGACGAGGAGTACGTCCTGGTCGCCGCCCCGCACTGGGCCCGGCGGGTCGCCGGGCATCCCGAGGCCGACGACCTGTGCGCCGCGCTCCGGGACGTCCCGCTGGTCACCTACGCGGAGGACCTGCCCATCGTCCGGCGCTACTGGCGGACCGTCTTCGGCAAACCCCTCACCGCCCGCGCGGCGGTCACCGTGCCGAACCTCTACGCCGTGCTCTCGGCCGTCAACTCCGGCGCCGGCCACAGCGTGCTGCCCCGCTCCCTGTGCCAGGAACACCTGGACTCCGGCCGCCTCACCCTCCTCCACACCCCGGAGGAACCCCCGCTCAACACCCTCTTCCTCGTCCAGCGCGCGGGCGCCGACGCGAACCCGGACGTCGTACGGGTCCGCGATCTGCTGCGGGAGGCGGCGCGGGACTGGTAGGCGGGCCTCCGGCACCGTCGGTGCGGGCGGGTCGCTTCGTCATCACTCAACTCACTTCCGCAGCAGGCGCGTTGGGTCCGATCCACGAACCGTGCGTTCCCCTTGTGCAGGGTGTACCGATTTTCGAGCGAACAGGGTACATCACGTGATTAGGCGCCTTATCGTGGCAACTCGTCGCCGATACCCACTCGTTCGGATGCGGGTCGATGCCAGACGCCAACACCACCATCGTCATCCTCACCGCGCTTCCGGTGGAGTACGAGGCGGTGCGGGGTGTACTGCGCCGTGGCCGGCCGCTCAAGCACGAGGAAAGCGGCACCCGGTTCGAAGAGGGGTTCCTCCCAGACACACCGTGGCGGATCGTCATGGCCCAGGTGGGTCAGGGCAACGACAGCGCCGCCGTCATCGCCGAGCGCGCCGCCCAGATGTTCCAGCCTCGCGCGATGCTGTTCGTCGGGATCGCCGGCGCCCTCAAGACCGATGTGTGCATCGGGGATGTCGTCGTCGCCACGCAGGTGTACGCCTACCAGGGCGGGAAGCAGACCGGGAACGGACTGAAGTCGCGGCCCAAGTGCTGGGAGGCGAACCACGAACTGCTCCAGGCCGCCCACTCAGCACTGCCTGCCAAGGCCCACCACTTCAAACCGATCGCCGCGGGCGACGTGGTCGTCGACAGCTCCGGCACCCCCGACCAGCAGTTACTCGAAGAGAATTACAACGACGCGGTGGCCGTCGAGATGGAGAGCGCCGGATTCGCCCAAGCGGCTCACCTCGGTGGCGGGCGGCCCGCTCTCGTCATCCGTGGGATCAGCGACCGCGCCGACGGGAGCAAGAGCGCGTCCGATGCGGACGGTCAGCAGGAGGTCGCCGCGGGAAGGGCGGCGCGGGCCGCGATGTCCGTGCTCCAGGTTCTCGCCGACGACCTGCATCCATGGGACTACTGCATCTCTTACGCGGCAGAGGACCACCGCTGGGCCGAGTGGGCCGCCTGGGAGCTGCGGAAGGCCGAGGGCGACCGGTGCCGTGTGCTGCTGCGGAAGTGCCCGAGTACGAAGAGTGAGTACGACGCGTTCCCTTTGTGGGACGGAGTGGCCAGGGCCGACCGGATCCTGGCGGTCATGTCGGAGAGGTATCTGCGCTCGGCCTACCGACAGCCGGAGTGGCAGGCGGCCGAACAGGCCGATCCGGAGGGGCTGTTCCGCAGAGTGGTCCCGGTCCGCGTGGACGACGAGGAGCTCCCGGCCGAACTCGGCCTGGTGCGGCCCGTGGACCTGCGTGACCTGGAGGTGGAAGAGGCGCGCGAGATGCTGCTCACGGGGGTCAGGGAGGCCGAGGCCGGGGCTCCGACGGTGAGACCCTCAGGGTTCGACAGGCCCACGAAGTCCACCCCTCCGCCGGTGGACGGCCCGCTGCCCGAGTTCCCGGGCTTCCCCGGGCGCACACAGACGCAGCTCCCGGTCGTACGGAATCCCGCCCCCGTGCCGATGGAGGCACCGGCGCCCGTTCCCGCACGAGGGCCCGGTCTGCTCGCTCGGGGCGCGACCGCACTCGCCGACGGGCTCGCGGGCGGCGGACAGTGGCGGCTCCGCCGAGCTGTCAACCGGGTGGACGCCACGCTGGCGTTCTCCGGACTGAGCCCCACCGAACTCGACCGCGCCACTCGCTACTACGGCCGGGCCCTGCGCCTGGCACTTCGCCTCGCACCCGCGCAGGCACGCCGGCTCTTCGAGAGATACGACCCGCGCATCCCGGACACCTGCTATGTGCTCGCCTTCAGGCCACAGGACGAGGAGTGGCTGACCACCGTCGCCAGGCGCGGCGACCTCGACGCACTGACCGTGGTGTTCGAACTGGCCGGTCGGCTACGGCTGCCCGGGCTGCAACCCCTGGCGAGGGATCTGTCGATCGGACACCTCGCACGGAGCTACGACGCGAAAAGGGTGGCATGGCATTTCGAGCGGTGGCGGGCGCTGGCCCTTCTGGAGGGCGACGGCTGGTGCTGGGCGCTCCAGGAGCACGCGGCCCGTGTGCCCTTGGACGGCTACGCGGAGCTGTGGCGGACGTTTCTCGGCAGACTGCCGGAGTCCCTCCTGCCCCGGATGTGCGCCGTCCACCTCCTGCTCGGCCGAGCCGCCGACGCGGCCCTGCTCGCCGCCACGCCCGAGGAGCGGCGGCAGGCTCTCGACGCTTGCCTGCGCTCGGGGAACGACCTCCGCGATCTCCGCGAAGGCCTCCGTCTGGCCCGTGCGCTGCGCGACGGCGATGCCGCGCGCGAGTTGCAGGAACGCCTCGGCGACTCGCTGTTCGCGGCAAGTCACCCGGCCGAGGCACTGCCGCACTACCAGGAGACCGGCAATCTGGAACGGGCCGGTGAATGCCATCGGCTGCTGGGGAATCCCTTCAAGGCCCTCCCCTGCTGCCCGGCCGATCGGCCCGACCGTCTGGTCGAACTGGTCGACGCCTGTCTGCCGCCGCTTCGCCAACTGGTCGAGCGGCGCGCGTACGCGGAGGCGGCGGAACGGGTGCAGCAACTGGTGGAAGCCCTACGGCGGGTGGGGGATGTGACACCCGGGATCACTGCGTGCCGAGAGGACACGGCGGCACGCCGCGACGCCCTGTTGAAGGAGGGGCGGCACCATTTCAAGACCCGGTTGCGCGGCGCGGCCGAGCCGGACCGATCGGGTGTTCGCCTTGAGTGGTGTGCCTTCGAGGAAGCCGCCGGAGAGCTGGTGGCGGCCGCGGCGCAGGCCGAGGCGGCCGACAAGTCCTTTCACGCCCACGAGTTGTACCGACGAGCAGGGTGGTACGGCGAGGCCGACCGTGTGCTGCGCGATGACCCGACAAAGACGGGACTCATCGCCCGGGCCGCCGTCCTCACCATCGGGGGCGATCTGCCCGGTGCCGCCCAGTTGCGCGAGGAGGCGAAGGACTGGGAAGGGGCCATCAGCCTCTGGCTGGCGGAGCAGGACCTGGACAGTGCCATCCGTTGCCTGTGCCAGGAACTGGGCGACGAGGCCGTGGAAGACCCCCGGCTCACCGAGTGGCTACGGGCCGTCGGCGAGCACGACACACTGATCGAGCTCTTCCTGGACGCTGTCGACCGCAAGGGGACAGCCACCCGCGCCGTCGCCGAACTGCGGGAGATCAACGCCCAGTTGCTCGGCACGCCAGGGCAGCTCGACATAGCGCCGGAGCTGGCCGCCCGGATCCGCGAGAAGCTCGACGAACTGGACGCCGCCGCGCGCAGGCGGTTCGAAGAGCGCGTACCGGCGTGGATCGCCCAGGCCCGCCAGGAGGTCGACGAACGGTTCGCGGGCATCTGGGGACTGGACCTCGGCACCTCGCAGTGCGCGGCGGCCATCTTCGACACGGTCACGAAGCAGCCCGTGGCATGCGAGTGGAAGAGCCGGAGCCAGTTTCCCTCGACACTCTGTTTCGACAAGGAGGGCAACGAACTGGTCGGCCTGACGGTGGAAGAACTGCAGACCGCAGGAGCCGTGGCCTTCTTCCGTGACACCAAGCGCAAGATGGGCACGGCCACCACGTACCGGTCCGCCTCGGGCAGCTACCGGCCGGAAGAGGTCGCCGCGCACCTCATCCGCCACGCCCGCCAGATCGTGGAGCACTCCGTTTCCTCCCGGGTGCGGGATCGCGTCGCCGAACTGGCCGGGGCCGAACTGGACCACGTGGCACCGGAGTGGCTCGACCGGGCCGGGCAGCAGCACAGCTACCACCTCTCCCGGCCCAAGGCGATCATCACCATTCCGGCGCACTTCCCCAGCCAGGCCCGTAGCGCCACGCGGGACGCCTGCGCCATCGCCCAGGTGGAACTGGTCCGGATGATCCACGAGCCCACCGCGGCCTGCATCGCGGCGAACTTCCAGCGCAAGGGCATGCTGGCGGACTCGGTGGTCGTGGTCGACCTCGGGGCCGGCACGCTCGACATCAGCCACCTGGACGTGGGCGGCGGGGTCCATCAGGTGAAGAAGGTCTTCGGGAACAACTCCTGCGGCAGCCGGGACTTCGACCTGCTGATCGTCCGAGCCCTCACCCGGCAGATCGAGTCCCTCGGCTTGGAGGTTCCGGCGACCGCGGCGGCACGCCGGCAGCTGGAGGTGGCCGCCGAGGAGATCAAGATCGCTCTCTCGACGTGCCAGAGGGACACGAGATTCGTCCATGGCTTCACCGACGGCCCGCCCGTCGAAGTGTCCCTGACCCGAGACGAGTTGGCCGATGCCGTGGCCGAGCCCCTGGGCACGCTGCGCCGGCTCTGCGCCGAGTTCCGAAGCGGCCTCCCCGGGAAGCCGGACCACCTCGTCCTCATCGGCGGACCGATGCTGTCCCCGCGCGTGAGCGACCTGTTGGAAGACGTCTTCAAGTGCTCCCGGACCTCACCGGGAGACCCTCGCACCGCCGTGTCGCGCGGAGCCGCGCTGGTGGCCGCCCAACTCGACGGGAAGCTGACCGGCACGGTCATCGTGGACGTCACTCCGTTCGCCCTGGGGCTCAGGTCGGCCACGAAGGACTCGGAGGACGGCGGGTTCGCCGTGGTGATCGAGCCCAACACCACCATTCCGACCGAGCGCTCACAGATCTTCACCACGGCAAGGGACGATCAGCCCAATGTCGGGGTCGAGATCTTCAGCGGAGAGGTCAGTCCTGACACCCGGATCGGCGAGTTCACGCTTTCCGGCATCGAACGGGCCCCCCGCGGCACGCCGCAGATCAGGGTGTCCTTCGAACTGGACGCCAGCGGTGTGCTCCACGTCACCGCGCGCGATCTCAGCACCGGTCGCAGCAGGTCGGTCCGGGTGAACGACGTCACCCTCCTCACCCCCGAGCAGGTCGCCGAACTCACCGACCGTCTTGAGCGACGCATGGCCCGAGAGCAGCTGCGCCGCGAGTGCGACGAGGTCCGCGACCGGCTCGACGACCTCGCGGCCACCGCCGAAGACCACGACAGCACCGCCGACTGGAGTGAGTTCCGGCACCGTCTGGCCACCTTCCGGACTCCTCCGGAACTGCTGGACGCGCCCACCCAGCACGCGCTCGTCACCATGCACACCGAGTCGTCCTCGGCCGAGCTGGAGTTCACCGCTGCCCACGACGCGCTGCGTCGGCAGAGCGCGACCGCACGTGCCCTTCTCGAAGGCCTCAGGGGGCGGGAATTGACCGCGGCCATGGTGGAACAGGCCCATGAGCTCAGTTCCCGGATGAAGGACACCCTCGATGAACTCACCGAACAGCAGCGCAAGTTGGCCGCCTGGAACACCGTCCTCATACGCTCGGCGGTGGGCCGGCAGACACTGCTCACACGTTTCCGGGACCGTCATACCGAGCGCGACCTCGCCGGTGCGCTGTCGGTTCTCGACGGGATCTCCCTACGTCTGGACCAGACGGACGACATCGAGCGTCTGCTGCACTGCATCGCGGAGACCGGCGACGTCCGCACCCGCGCCGCCCGTTACCGCACCGCCCTCCGCGACCACGCCGACCGCCTCACCGTCTGTTCCCTGCCTCCGGATCGCCCCGAAGAGCTTCCGCAGGCCATCCGGTCCGCGCTCGTCCGCATCCTCATGACCACCGACGGCACGCCGACCCACCGCACCGGATTCCTGGTCGGCGACAATCTGGTCGCCACCGTCTGGCAGCATCCGGTGCGCCCGCAGCGCATCACGGTGGAGGGCGACGACTTCGAAACCACTGTCCACAAGTTCCGGCTCCAAGGGCCCGGATCCGGACTCCTCGCCGTCCTGCGACTCGATACGCCCGTCCCGGCCACCCCTCTGCGTTTCGGCCACCTGGGACTCATCCGCCTCGGCGACCCCGTGTGGGCTCCGGTCTGGCCGGACTCTCTTCGCTCCGCGAGCGTCAACGGCCTGGAGAGCTTCCCCGAACGACGGCTACGCCTCATCAGAACGGGTCTGCGGCCGTCACCCGACCAGAGCGGGGCGCCGTTGCTCAACGCTCTCGGAGAGGCCATCGGCCTGCTCATCGCCGACGACCGCGCCCCGACCGCTCGCGGGGGCTTCGCCGTGAGCGTTGAGGCGCTCGGCCCGTTGCTGGCCGGGACAGGCCGGCACCTGCATCTCTGAAACCCGCGAGGAGCTCTGGCCGGGCCCCTACCTGCCGGGCCCCGAAGGTGACGCTGGCCGTACCAGGCCCGTCTGGTAGGCGATCACCACGAGTTGGGCGCGGTCACGGGCGCCCAGTTTCGTCAGGGCGCGTTGGATGTGGCTGCGGACGGTGAGGACGCTGAGGACGAGTTCCTCGGCGATCTGGTCGTTGGACCGGCCTCGGGCGGCGAGGGAGGTGACCTCGCGTTCGCGGGGGGTGAGGTCGTCGAGGCGGTCCAGGTCGATGTCCGACAGGGGCATCGGCTCGT
>NZ_JABERD010000053.1 GCF_013044505.1 Streptomyces sp. S3(2020)
CCGGTAGGGCGGCCTCGGGCACGTCGGGGGTGGGCGCCGCGGGCTGGTCGGCCTCGGCCACTACGGGGGCGTCCGGGTCCGGCACGACCTGGGGTTCGGTGGGCTCTGCGGGCTCGGCGTGCTCGACCAGGACAGGTGCGGGCTCGGCCACGACGACGGGCTCGGCGGGCTCGACGGGTTCGGCCACGACCACGGGCTCGGCGGGCTGGGCGACCTCCGGACCGGAGGCTTCCGGTTCCGGTACGGTCCGCGGCTCGACAAGCTCGACAGGCTCGGGCGCGAGCGGCGCCTCAGAGGTCTGCGCGAGGTCCGGCAGGGGCCCGGCAAGCGGGGTCTGATCGGCGTCGGGCACTACGGCGGGAGCCTGGGCCTGGGCGACGTCCGCCACCTCTGCCGCATCCGGCACCTGGCCGGCACCGGCAGGATCCTCGGCGACCGGGCCCTGAACCGCCTCGGGGGCAGCCACCGCGCCCAGGACCGGCTCGGCGTCCGGAACCGGAGCGACACCGACGTCCTGTCCCGCCGCACCGTCGGACTCGAAACCACCGACCTCGCCGGTCTCCGGCACGAAGCCGTCCGGCGTGTGCGCGGCGTCCGGGAACACCACCGGTCCCGGCACATTCACGTCGCCGTGAACGGCCTGGGCCTCCGGCGCGTAAGAATCTCCGGGGACACCCTCGGCACCCGGGAAGCCGTCGGCCCCCGGCACGTCGGCCACGGGAAGTCCCTCGGACCCGGGGACGCCCCCGGCTTCCGGAGCGTGCTCGGCGATCACCGCCTCGCCGTACGCCACCCCGACGTCCGGCACGCCGTCGGCGCCCACCATGACCTGCCCGGCGTACGCGTCCTCCTGAGGCTGCGGTACGCCGGTCGCGGCGACCGCCTCCGTCGCGAGGCGGGCCACGGCGGCCTGGGCCGCTCCCACCGGCTCGGGGCTCTGTTCCGGCACCGGGACAACCGTTTCGGCAGCCGGGGCCATGGTGCCCACCGGAGCCGGGGCGCCCCAAGGGGCCGCGCCCTGGGGGGACATCTCGCGCAGTGGTTGCGGGACATCGAGGTACTCGGGGCCCGCGGTGGGCGGGCCCGACTGGCGGACCGGCGCGCCCGCGGGGCCGCGGTCGGCGAGGGAGCGGACCGGGCTGGCGGAGGCGTCGGGGATGGGCGGGCCGAGGTGCAGGGGCCGGCGCGGGGTGATCGGCGGGATCGGCAGCGACGGGGCGGCCACCGGGTCGGGCGCGCGGACCGCACTGAGGTCGTGCGCGCCGCTGTCGCGGCCGGACATCTCGTGCGGGCCGGGCGCGTGGACCGTCTCGACGACCGGCTCCGGCGCCGGTGGGGCGACCTCGTTGCCCCATGCGCCTTGGGCGCCGGGCAGCAGCAACAGGTCTTCGTCCTCGGCGGTGGTCTCGGAGAGGTAGGTGTACGCACCGTGCGCGGGAACGCCCGGCTGTTCCACCATGCCTGCGTTCTCCGGCAGTCCCTCGCCCGGGACCTGGCCGGTGTCGGTCATGCGTACCCCTCGCCCATCGGTTAGTGCTTCTACGACCAGCTCACCGGGGACGGCGCACCGACCGCCCCCGCAGTGAAGAACGAGCGTGCGTGCCCAGCGGCACGAACGGCCCGCCGAGAAAGACGACAAAGCCATTAACTGGCATTGTCCCGGCCGTTCCCCCATCGCGACAGCTTGATCCGCGACGGCCCGCTGTGGACTGCGCCACGTTGCGCGTCCTCCGGTTCTGCCGTACCACACCCACCCCAAAACGGGCGCGTTTTCCGGACATTGACGAACGAAAGGCCGGTCCACCGGAGCGGTACAACAGTCGGCCAGCCTACCGCGCGCAGTACGACAACAGGATCACGGGACCAACAAATGGGGTCACGTCGCGCGGTCCGGCAGAACCCCGCTGAGCAGGAACGCTACGCTCCGCTCCTTCTCCGTCCAGGCCCGTGTGTCGAGTTCGACGGACTGGATCAGGGCGCACTCGACGTGGTAGCCGTGTTCGGTCAGGTCACGGCCGACGAGCTCGGCCTCGTCGCGGGTCATGGCGTGGGCGACGATGCCCTGCGGGCGGCGGTCGGCGACCGCGGAGACCACGGCCGCTCCCCCGCCCCCGACGCGAACGACGTCGGGCTCGGGGAAGTTCTCCAGGACGTGCGGGGCGGTGCCGCGCACGATCTGGAGCTGGACGCCGAAGCGGCGGGCGGCGGCGTCGGTGCGGCCGCAGGCGACGAGGTCCCGGTCGACGGCGATGACGGCGGCACCGGCCCGGGCGGCCTCGACGGCGAAGGCGCCGCTGCCGCAGCCGATGTCCCACACGAGGTCGCCGACGCGCGGGCCGAGGCGGGCGAGTTGGGCCGCGCGCAGCAGATCCGTCTCGCCCTCGCCGAGCGGACCGTCGTACGCCTCGGCGGGCAGTGCCCAGCCGCGCGGCCCGGCGGCCGGCTCGCGGCCGGAGATCCAGCCGCCGCCCTCCACCGCGCTCACCGGTCCGCCGATGACGATGACGACGTTCGGGTCGCGCCAGATGTGGTCGGCGGCCTTGTCGGAGGTGAGGATCGTGACCCGTTCGCCCTCGGTACCGAGTCCCTCGCAGATGACGAAGGTGCGGTGGACGCCCTCCATCAGCAGGCCGAGTTCGGCGGGCCCCGCGCCGGGTGAGGTGAGGACGGCGACCTTGGTGTGGGCGCGGCATACGTTCACCGCGCGTCGCAGGGTGCGCCGGTGTGCGACGACCACCTGTGCGTCGTCCCAGGGCATGCCGGCGCGGGCGAAGGCGGCGGCGACCGAGGAGACGGCGGGGACGACCTCGACCTCCAGGCCGAACTCGGGGGCGCGCAGGGTGCGTACGACTCCGAAGAACCCGGGGTCCCCGTCGGCGAACACGACCGCGGTGCCTCGATGTCCCGCGATCCGGCGGGCGGCCAGCGAGACGCTGCCGAGACGGATGCGTTCGGCGGTGGCCGGCACCTCGGGCAGGGCCAGGTGGTGGGGGGTGCCCGCGACCAGCGTGGCCGCGCCGAGGGCGGAACGTGCCGCGGCGGTCAGCGGCGAGCCGTCCCAGCCGATCACCGTCACCCGGTCGGCCATCTTCGTCAGTCTCCAGAGGGTTTGCGCAGGTCGTCAGGGGCGGGTTCCGTGAGGGTACCTGGTCGACCCGGCGAACACGGCGGCGGACCCCTTGGCCCTCTGGTTCAGTTCCAGTCGCCGTACGAGGTGAAACCGTCGGAGTCGGTCAGCTGCTCTCCCGCGCTCTCGACGTCCTCCGGCAGCAGGCTCCAGACGATGAAGTCGGTACGGACGTCGGTCCAGGTGCCGTCCTCGGTGCGGACATGCGCTATGCAGGCGTTGCGCAGGACGCCCTCGCTGATGCAGCCGATCTTCTGGGCGACCTGCTGGGAGGCGGTGTTGTCGGCCGCCGTGCGCAGCTCTATGCGCTCGAACTTCTGGTCCGTGAACAGCCACTGGGCGGTGGCGAGCGCCGCCTCGGAGGCGTAGCCCTCGCCGCGGGCCCAGGGGGCGATGATGTACGACAGTTCGGTGGAGCGGATGTACCAGTTCGTCTTGGTCAGCTGGACGATGCCCACCAGCCGCTGGGTGAGGAACTCCGTGACGGCGAGGTCGAGTCCGCGGCCGGCCTCGCGTTCGGTGGGCGCGTGGTCGGTGATCCAGCTGCGGGCGCCGTCCTCGCCGAAGGGCTGGGGCACGTGGGTCCAGGCGGCGACCTGCTCGTCGTTCATCATCTCGGCCAGCGCGGGCACGTCGTCCTCGTCGAGGGCACGCAGCACCAACCGCTCCGTGCTGATGGAGATGTTGGGGAAGGTGCTAGTCATGCGCCGCTCCGTAACCTTCGGAAAACCTGCAAGTCCTGCCGGGCTCCTGCTGAACTGCCCAGCATGCAGCATGAAAGCACTCAACTGCACGGCAGGGCCCACTCGGGGTGAGCGAGTGGACCCTGTGCGTGGCGATACGCGGTATACGCGCCGTCGGCTCAGAAGGACGCGATGACGGAGCCGTCGTACTTGTCCTCGATGAACTTCTTGACCTCGTCCGAGGTGAGGAGCTCGGCGAGCTTCTTCACGCGCGGGTCGTCCTCGTTGCCGTCCTTGACCGCGAGGAAGTTGCCGTACGGGTTGTCCGTCGCGGACTCCAGCACGAGGGCGTCCTTCGCGGGCGAGAGGTCGGCCTCGATGGCGTAGTTGCCGTTGATGACCGCGGCGTCGACGTCGTCCAGGGAGCGCGGGGTCTGGGCCGCCTCCAGCTCCTTGAACTCGAGGTTCTTGGGGTTCTCGGTGATGTCGGCGGGGGTCGCGTCGTTGCCCACGCCGTCCTTGAGGGTGATGATCCCGTTGGCGTCGAGCAGCTTGAGGGCGCGGGCCTCGTTGACACTGTCGTTCGGGACGGCGATCGTCGCACCGCTCTTGAGGGCGTCGGCGCTCTTCACCTTGTTCGAGTAGAGGCCGAGCGGCTCCAGGTGGACCGTCACGACGGGCACGATGTGGGTGCCGTTCTTCTTGTTGAAGTCGTCGAGGTACGGCTGGTTCTGGAAGTAGTTGGCGTCCACCGAACCGTCTTCGGTCGCCGTGTTCGGCGTGACGTAGTCCGTGAACTCCTTGACCTCCAGGTCGAGTCCCGCCTTCTTCGCCAGGTTGTCCTTGACGTAGGTGAGGATCTCGGCGTGCGGGACGGGGCTCGCGGCGACGACCAGCGGGCCGCTGGTGTCCGAGGAACCCGCGGAGTCGTTCTCCGAGCCGCAGGCGGTGAGCCCGAAGGTGAGGGCGCCGGCGGCGAGTACGGCGGTGGTGAGCTTTGCGGTGTTACGCACGAAAAGTGCCTTTCCTTTTGGGCAGAGCGTCCCCGCGGAGGGTGTGCGGGGAAGTTTTTGGGGGGTGGGTCAGACGGTCTTGGTGTCCGCCGTCGCGGCCTTCAGCAGCCGCAGCCTCGGTGCCGGACCACCGCGTCCACCGCGGCTGTGCAGCGAGCGGGCGGCGTAGTCGCCGGCGAACTGGATCAGCGAGATGACGACCGCGAGGATCGCGACGGTGATCCACATGAGCTCGGTCTCGAAGCGCTGGTAGCCGTAGCGGATGGCGATGTCGCCGAGGCCGCCGGCGCCGACGGTGCCGGCCATGGCGGAGTAGCCGATGAGGGCGACGATCGTGGTCGTGGTGCTGGCGATCAGCGAGGGCAGCGACTCCGGTACGAGGACCTTGCGGACGATCGTCCAGGTGTTGCCGCCCATCGACTGCACGGCCTCCACGAGTCCGCCGTCCACTTCGCGGACCGCCGTCTCGACCAGGCGCGCGAAGAACGGGATGGCGCCGATGGCGAGCGGCACGATCGCGGCCTCGCGGCCGATGGTCGTGCCGGTGAGGGAGCGGGTGAAGCCCATCAGCGCGACCATCAGGATGATGAACGGCATCGAGCGGGCCACGTTCACGACCTGCCCGATGACCTTCTGCGCGACGATGTTCTGGAGCAGTCCGCCGCGGTCGGTGAGGACGAGGAGGATGCCGAGCGGGAGGCCGCCGACGACGGCGATGAGGGTGGACCAGCCGACCATGTAGAGGGTGTCCCAACACGCCTGCTCCAGCAGGGGCTGCATCTCGGACCAGGTCACTTGGCACCGTCCTTCACCAGCAGGGGCTCCTGATCCGAAGCGCCCACGACATCGATCTGAAGACCCTGTTCGCGCAGGAAACCGATCGGCACGACGTTGTCCTCGTAGCGGCCGGGCAGTTCGATGCGCATCCGGCCGACCTGGAGGCCGCCGACGGTGTCGATGGCGGCGCCGAGGATCGAGATGTCGATGTTGTACGTGCGCGACAGCTGGGAGATGACCGGCTGGGTCGCGGCCTCGCCGTGGAAGGTGACGTCGATGACGGTGCGGTCGTCGCCGGTGGCCTCGCCGCCGACCGGGAAGAGCGCGGTGGCGAGCTCGGAGCCGGGGGTGGCGAGGAGTTCGCTGACCGTGCCGGACTCGACGATGCGGCCGTTCTCCATCAGGGCGGCGGAGTCGCAGATCGACTTCACGACGTCCATCTCGTGGGTGATGAGGAGGACGGTGAGGCCGAGCTGGCGGTTCAGGTCGCGCAGCAGCTGGAGGATCGAGCGGGTGGTCTCCGGGTCGAGGGCGCTGGTGGCCTCGTCGGAGAGCAGGACCTTGGGGTCGCCGGCCAGGGCGCGGGCGATGCCGACGCGCTGCTTCTGGCCGCCGGAGAGCTGGGCGGGGTAGGCCTTGGCCTTGTCGGAGAGACCGACGAGGTCGAGGAGTTCGAGGGCCTTGCGGGAGCGGTCCTTGCCGGACGTGCCGAGGATCTCGAGCGGCAGCTCGACGTTGTCCTGGACGGTCCGGGAGGACAGCAGGTTGAAGTGCTGGAAGACCATGCCGATCCGGCTGCGGGCCTGGCGCAGTTCCCGGCCGGCCCGCGGACCGCGGCCCGCGAGGGCGGTGAGGTCCTGGCCGGCGACGGTGACCGTCCCGGCCGTGGGCTTCTCCAGCAGGTTGACGCAGCGGATGAGCGAGGACTTGCCGGCACCGGACTGGCCGATGACGCCGTAGACCTCGCCTTCGCGGACGTGGAGATCGACGCCGTCGAGGGCGGTGACCTCACGGCCGCGCGAGCGGTAGACCTTGGTCAGGCCCGAGGTGGTGATCACTGGGATTCCATCACTGTCGAGTTCGTACGCGGGCGTGGGTGTGCCTTGGTACGAGAGAAACGGGTGTGCGCGGGGCAGCACGGTCGCATACGGCGGAACACGTACGGACAGGCCACGGCTGCTCGCTTCGGGGCGCGAGCCAAGGGGTGGTGCGGGGGCCCTCTAGAAGGCGCACATTCGACACATACAGCGAGCACCGGGCGTCATGGTCGCCTCGGTCGCAAGGGTGCGGCTGCTCGTCGTGGTCATGGAATCAGTAAAGCAGACGTACGGTCCTGACAAAGTGCCGCTGTCCGCATCCTGGACAGCGGCGGACGGGGCTCAGCGGCGGCCGGAGATCTCCACTCCCCCGTCGGTGACCAGTGCCGACAAGGCCGCCAGGTTGTCGACGACGAGGTCCGCTTCGAGCTCGTGGGCCCGGTGGGTTGTGGCCAATGCCACGGTGGTCATCCCGGCGGCGCGGCCGGCCCTCAGGCCCGCGGGGGCGTCCTCGAAGACCACGCAGTGCGCCGGGTCGACGCCGAGTGCGCGGGCGGCCAGGAGGTAGGGCTCGGGGTCGGGCTTGCCGCGGGTCACGTCCTCGGCGGCGACGAGGGTCTTGGGCAGGATGCCGACGGCGTCGAGCCGGGCCTCGGCGAGGCGCCGGGTGGCGGAGGTGACGACGGCCCAGCGGTCGGCGGGCAGGGAGTCGAGGAAGGCCTTCGTCCCCGGCAGGAGCTGGGCGCCGCCGTTGGGCACGTCGTCCACCTCCAGCTGCTCGATCCGCGCGACCGCCGCCGGCACGACCTCGGCGGGCAGCAGGTCGGCGGCTATCTCGGCGGCGGTACGCCCGTGCAGCTCGACCCGCGCGAACTCCTCGGCCGTGATCCCGTACTCCCCGGCCCACTGCCGCCAGCAGCGGTCCACGGAGGCGAGGGAGGAGACGAGGGTGCCGTCGTTGTCGAAGAGCAGGGCTTGTGCGTGGATCGTCATGGTCCCGACCCTACGGGGCCGCCGGGGCTTGCCGGACGGGGCCATGGGCGCCGATCATCGACGGCGTGAATCCCGAGGTGAGCGCTTTCGTGAGCGAGGGTCCGCTGCCGGACCAGGAGGCCGACGAGGACGAGATCGAGCGGCGGGCAGGGCAGTTGGAGGCGATCCCGCGGCCCGTGTCCCTGGCGGAGGCGGCGGCTCTGGCGAGCTGCTTCGGGCCGGACGACTGCTACGGCGTGGCCTGGACACTGGCCCACCTGATCGAGACCGCCCCGGGCCCGGTGCCCACCGCGCGTCCCGCTCCGGACGCCGGGGCGCACGGGCGTGTCCGGCGCCGGGCCGTCGCTGCCGGGCTGGTTCCCGACGATGGGGCCGGGGGCGGGGACATCGGGTCCTTTGGCCCGTAATAGGGTCGCTGCATGCTTGATGCCCTGACGCTTGTGATCGGCGTCGCCGCGCTGTTGCTCGCCGCGTGGTGCGGCTGGGCGGCCTACCGTGATGAGCCGACGAAGGACTGGCACTTCATCGGGATGGGTGTGGTGTCGCTGCTGGTGCTGGTGCAGCTGGTGGTCGGCATCGTGCAGCTGGCGCGGGGCGAGAAGCCGGAGCAGGGGACGACGATCTTCGTGGCGTATCTGCTGGGCGCGTTCGCCTGTGTCCCGGCCGCGGGGCTCATGTCGCTGTCGGAGCGGTCGAAGTGGGGCTCGGTGACGGCTGCCGCAGGCGCGGTGGTGCTGGCCGTTCTCGAGGTGCGGCTCTATGACATCTGGGGAGGCTGAGGTGACCGTGACGGAGGGCGAGTCGGCGAAGAACCGATTGGTCAGCGGTCCTGGCACGCTGCTGGTGTGGCTGTACGGCGTGATGGTGGTCGGCGCGGTGTCGCGCTCGATCTACCAGATCGCGACCGAGTTCGACCGGGCGCCGCTGGCCTACTCCCTGTCCGCCGTCGCGGGTCTGGTGTACGGCTTCATCACCTACACGCTGGTGCGCGGCGGGGAGACCGCCCGCAAGGCGGCGCTGGTGTGCTGCGCCGCCGAGCTGGTGGGTGTGCTGACGGTGGGCACCTGGACCCTGCTGGACCCGTCGGCGTTCCCCGACGCGACCGTCTGGTCCGACTACGGCATGGGGTACGTCTTCATCCCCGTACTGCTGCCGCTGTCGGCCATCTACTGGCTCCGTAAGGCGCGGACCGTCTGAGAGGCCCTCAGGCCGTCGCCGCGTAGGTGTCGGCCGGCTTCTCCAGGACGATCATCGGCACTCCGTCCGCGCCCTTGGACGTGCCGACCGCCTCGTAGCCCACCTTGCGGTAGAGGCGGAGGTTGCCCTCGCTGCGGTGGCCCGTGAAGAGGCGGAACCTGGTGGCGCCGCGCTCCTCGGCCAGAGCCGATTCGGCCGCGCGCAGCAGCCGTGCGCCGATGCCGTGGCCCTGGAGGCGCGGGTGGACGCAGAGCTTGCCGATGGCGGCCGAGCCGTCCTCGGTGATGCGGCCGCGTACCGAGCCGACCACCTCCTCGCCGAGCCGGGCCACGAAGACGCAGTCCGCGGCGACCTCCTCACGGACCGAGTCCAGGGTCTGGACGAGCGGATCGATGCGGTAGTTGCCGTACAACGCCGCCTCGCTCTGGAAGCACAGGTACTGAAGCCTGAAGATCTGCTCCGCGTCCTGCTCGGTCGCCACCGAGATGGTCACGCTCATGCCCATGTGCGCACGCCTCCCGCTCACCTGATCGCCATTTCGTCCCTCACTCCTATCCCCGCACTCCGCGGGCCGCAACCTCCGGTGTGAGCAATCGGCGAAGACAACCCAGGCATCTGGAACGTTCCGGACCGAGACTGCCCTGTGAGATACCCAACTCCCCCGCGATTTCCCGATAGGTGAGGTCCATCGGGGAGAGCAGCGCCTCCATCAGACTCGGGCAGCGGCCCGGCAAACGGCGTACGGCATCACGCAGCGCCCGGCCGCGGGCCGCCGTGAGGGCGAGGTGTTCGGGAGTGCGGTCCGCGTCGTCCACGGGCTCAGCCTCGTACGGTCGTTCGAGCCTGGTCGTACGACGGGTGCGGCGGGACTCCGAGCGGACCGCTCTGCGCAGCCAGCCCTGCGGGTCGGTCGGCGGGCCGTCGCTGTCGAGGCGTTCCAGGAGGCGGAGCCAGACCGCCTGTTCCAGGTCGCCCGGTTCCGTACCGGTGGCATGTGCCTCGGCGGAGGCCTCGGCGGTGAGCAGGGGGCGCAGGGTGGTCACGAGCTCGTGCGTCATATGCCTGACGACGCGGCCGCCCGGGCGGCGGGTTGCCCGGGCGGCCGGTTGTCACCCCAACCGGGGGCGCGCGCTCAGCCGTTGACGAAATCCTGGCGGGCCAGCAGGCCGGTGTCCGGGTTGTCGGTGAAGACACCGTCGATGCCCGTGGCGAAGTACGTCCGGTAGACGCCGAAGACATCGCCGTACGCGTCGGCGTCGGTGCCCTTGCGGAAGCTGGTCGGCAGGAACGGGTTCTCGTTGCGCATGGTGTACGGGTGCAGGATCAGGCCCGCCTTGTGCGCGTCCGCGACGAGGGTGGTCGGCGTGGTGAGGTTGCCGTTCGCGTCCTTCGGGATCACCAGGTCGAGGGTCGGGCCGATGCCCTGGGCGTAACCGGCGATCTCCTTGAGGCCCTTGGGCGTGATCAGGTCGGCGACCGTGCGCGGGTCACCCGTCTCGACGAAGTCCCAGGGGCGGCTGGTCGCGGCGGAGAGCAGCACGACCAGCGGGTTGCCGACCAGCCTGTTCAGGCGCTGGATGCTGGTCGGCTCGAAGGACTGGAGGATGACCGGCGCGTTCTTGCCGTCCTTGCCGTACTTGCGCAGCAGCTTCGCGACCCGCTCCTCCAGGCCCAGGCCCAGCTTGCGGAAGTACGTGGGGTGCTTGGTCTCGGGGTAGATCCAGACCTGCCTGCCCCGCTTGCGGGTCTGCTCGTCCTGCCACTTCAGGACCTCTTCGAAGGTGGGGATCTCCCAGCGGCCGTTGTAGAGCGTGTTGTGCGGACGGTTGGCCGGGATGCGCTCGATCGCGCGCAGGGTCTTCAGCTCGGCGAGCGTGAAGTCCTCGGTGAACCAGCCGGTGACGGAGACGCCGTCGAGGAGCTTGGTGATCTTGCGGTCGGCGAACTCCTTGTGGTCCGCGACGTCCGTCGTGCCGCCGATCTCCGGCTCGTGACGGCAGACGATGTGACCGTCCTTGGTGGGCACCAGGTCGCCGGCCTCCACGACATGGGCGCCCAGGTCGAGGGCGAGCTGGTACGAGCCGAGCGTGTGCTCCGGCCGGTAGCCGCTGGCGCCCCGGTGACCGATGATCGTCGGCACGGGCAGGCTCCTCACTTCTCCACCGTGCCCGGCCTCACCGGCTCTCGCGGTACCCGGCAGTCCGAGGACCGCTCCGCCCGCGCCGAGCACCGCGGCGCCCAGAAGTGCCCGCCGTCCGGTCCCGCCCGTCTGCTCGTCCGAGTTCTGCGTTCCCATGAGGGCCCTCCCTGCGTCGGCTCTTCGGTGCGGGCCGATCGTAGGTGCGTGTACATGACGGACGGGAGACCTCCGGCGGAACACGCGGGTGATGGCGGATGTCGCACCGAGGATTTGAGTTGACGACTCATCAGAGGGGGTACGCGATGTCCGTCACATCATGGCCAACGGGTTACGGGCGGTACACCGTGCGCCACCGCAGGTAAACCAGCGTCAACAGTGCGTAAGACCTCGGTGAACCCCGTGAACCCGATGTGCACGAGCACGGTGAGCGCGAGTATCGTCCTCACCTGCACAGACATATACCGATTCACTTGACACCGGAGGGTCCGTTGTCCCGCTTCGCGCTCATCAAGGCAGTGCTCGGACCGATCATGCGCCTGATGTTCCGCCCACGGGTGGAGGGTGCGGAGCACATCCCGGGGGACGGTCCGGTGATCCTCGCCGGCAACCACCTCACGTTCATCGACTCGATGATCATGCCGCTGTTCTGCGACCGCCAGGTCTTCTTCATCGGCAAGGACGAGTACGTCACCGGCAAGGGCCTCAAGGGGCGGCTGATGGCCTGGTTCTTCACGGGCTGCGGCATGATCCCGGTCGACCGGGACGGCGGGCGCGGTGGTGTCGCGGCGCTGATGACGGGGCGCCGGGTGCTGGAGGAGGGCAAGGTCTTCAGCATCTACCCGGAGGGCACGCGCTCTCCCGACGGGCGGCTGTACCGGGGGCGCACCGGGATCGCGCGGCTGGCCATGATGACGGGGGCGCCTGTCGTGCCGTTCGCCATCATCGGTACGGACAAGGTGCAGCCGGGGGGCGCCGGCATTCCGCGGCCCGGCCGGGTCACCGTGCGGTTCGGCGAGGCGATGGAGTTCTCCCGGTACGAGGGGATGGACCGGGACCGGTATGTGCTGCGGGCGGTGACGGACTCCGTGATGACCGAGGTCATGCAGCTGTCCGGTCAGGAGTACGTGGACATGTACGCGACCAAGGCCAAAGAGGCCGCGTAGCGTCTCGGCCGCAGGGCGGCGGGGGCCGGTCGCGCCGTTCTCCGCGCCCTTGAGGTGCGTCCCCTAACGGGCGTTTTCCAGGCGCTGTTCCTTCAGCAGGAACCATGCCGCCACCGCCGTTGCCAGCAGGACCACCGCGCCCAGGCCCGCCGCCAGCGACAGGCCGTCCACGAACGCCTGCCTCGCCGCGTCCAGGAGTGCTGCCGACTGCTGCGCCGGCATCCCCGCCGCCGCCTCCACCGCGCCGCCGAGCGACTCGTGCGCCCCTTGCGGTGTGCCCGCCGGGCCCGTGAAGTCGCGGTACACGCCCGTCACGATGGAGCCCAGTACGGCGATACCCAACGCCGCGCCCAGCTCGTAGGCCGTCTCCGAGACCGCCGACGCCGAGCCCGCCTGTTCCTTCGGCACGCTCGACAGGATCACGTCGGCCGTCACCGTGAACGAGAAGCCGGCGCCGACACCGACGACCAGCAGGGCCGCTCCCAGCAGCGGGTAGCCCGTCGTCCGGTCGATCACCGTCAGGGACGCCAGCGCGAGGCCGACCGCAGCGAGGCCGCCCGCGACCACCGAGCGGACCGAGAAACGGCGGGCCGCCCGGCCCGCGATCAGGCCGGCCGCCACCGCGCCGACCGCGGCGGGGAGTTCGGCCAGGCCCGCCTCCAACGGGCGCCTGCCCTGGACGAGTTGCAGGTACTGCGAGAGGAAGAACACCAGACCCGACAGGCCGAGGATGGTCAGCAGGTCGGCCAGGACCGCCGCGCTGAAGCCCCGGTTGCGGAACAGCCGCATGTCCAGCAGCGGGGTCGGCAGGGTGAGCTGGCGACGGACGAACCAGATCAGCGCACCCGCGCCCAGCAGGGCGACACCGGCGGCCTCGCCGCTCAGGCCGTGGCTGGCGGCCTCCTTGACGGCGTAGACCAGGGCGATCATGCCGACCAGGGACAGGGCCACGCTGAGCATGTCCCACGGGCCCGGGTTCGGGTTCTTCGACTCCGGCAGCAGCTTGATGCCGACGACGACCAGGACGGCCATCACGGGCAGGTTGATCAGGAAGACCGAGCCCCACCAGAAGTGTTCGAGCAGGAAGCCGCCCGCGATCGGGCCGATCGCCGTACCGGCCGAGGCGGTCGCGCCCCAGATGCCCACGGCGAGGCTGCGTTCGCGCGGGTCGTGGAAGAGGTTGCGGATCAGGGCGAGGGTCGCCGGCATCAGGGTCGCGCCCGCCACGCCCAGCAGGGCACGGGCGAAGATCATCAACTCCGGTGTCGTGGCATAGGCGTTGAGGACCGATATCGCGCCGAACGCCGTGGCGCCGACGAGGAGGATCTTCTTGCGGCCTATGCGGTCGCCGAGGCTGCCCATCGAGACGAGCAGACCGGCGATGACGAAGGAGTAGACGTCGCCGATCCAGAGGAGCTGGGTGCCGGAGGGCTTCAGGTCCTCGCTGATGTAGGGGGTCGCGAGACCGAGGACGGTCGCGTCGACGGCCACCAGCAGCACGGCGAGCACGAGGACGGACAGCGCGAGCCAACGTCCCGGGCGCTTGGTCACCGCCTCGGTCGTCGACGCCGGCTGCAGGGTGCTGGTCATGATTCCTCTCTCCGTACTGCGCCGCCGAGCAACAGCTCGACGATCATGTGGTGGAAGTCGTTGCGGGCCGCGCGGCCCTCCGACACCGCCCAGGCGCCGGAGGCCAGCAGGCCGTACAGCGCCTCGGTGAGCCAGGTCGGCGTGAGGTCGATACGGAACTCGCCCGCCGTCTGGCCGCGCTTGAACAGGGCCGCGATGCGCTCGTCGATGCGGGCCCAGCCCGCGTTCTGCTCCTCACCCTCGAACAGCTGGTTCTCGGTGTAGAGGAAGGCGAGCAGGGCGGCGGCCGGTTCGATCTCGCGTACCAGCCGGCTCACGGCGTCGCTCGCGGGGCCCTCGTCGGGGCGGGCCGCGTCCAGGGCGGCCTCGCACTCGGCGATGCTGAGCGCCTCCAGGGCGCGCACGAGCGCGTCACGCCCGGCGACGTGCCGGTGCAGGGTGGCGCGGCTGATCCCGGCGGCCTTGGCGACCTCGTCCATGGTCGCGGTGGATTTGCGGGTCAGCAGGGCAGCGGCGCTGCGCAGCACGTGGTCACGATCGACAGCCATGAGACAACCATAGCCCATGTGAGACATTGATGTCTCATCACGGGCATGGATGTCTCATGGGCACGTGTCGAATCGTGTTCCTGTCAGTGCCAGGGCAGCTGCCCGCGCCGCGCCCAGTACGCCTGCGGCTCCTCCGCGAGTTCGGCGAGGCGGGCCAGCTGCTCCTCGTCGAGGTCGACGACCGCGGCGTGCAGATTGGAGGCGAGCTGGTTGGCGGTCGCGGCACCGGAGAGGACGACACCGGCCCAGGGCCGGCACAGGACCAGGGCGAGGGCGACCGCGTCACAGCCCAGGCCGGTCTGTGCGGCCACCGCCTTCAGGGCGTCCGGCGCGTGCGGGTCCGCGAGCCTGCCGTTGGCCATGCCCTCCTTGACGATCACCGTCAGTCCGGCGTCGTGGGCCTCGGCGAGGGCGGGGGCGGCCGAGGTCTCCAGGACGTTGTAGGTGGACTGGACGGTACGGAAGAGGGGTTCGCCGTCGACCGTCACGGCGAGGGCGGCGCGGATGGCGTCGGCCTGGGCGGGTCCGCTGGTGGAGAAGCCGATGCTCACGCCCGCGGCGGCCGCCTCCGCCAGTTCGACGTGGAGGTCCTTGTCGGTGAGGGCCGGGCTGTCGGGGGTGACCGAGTGGATCTGGTAGAGGTCCAGGCGGTCGCCGAGGAGTTCGGCGGTTTCGGCGCGCTGACGGACGTAGGTCTGGACACTGTGGTCCTTGACCTCGTGCTTCTCGGCGTCGGTGGTCCAGCCCGCCGTGTAGGTGTAGCCCCACTTGCTGCCCACGACGATGTCGTCGATGTCGGGGCGGGCGTTCAGCCAGTCGGCGAGGAACTCCTCGGAGCGGCCGTAGGAGCGGGCGGCGTCGAAGTAGCGGACGCCTTGGAAGTAGGCGGCGTCGAGGAGTTCGTGGGTGCGGGTGCGGAGGGCTTCGACGCTGCGGTTCTCTCCGAGGTCGTTGTCGCGGCCGAGGTTGATGTAGCCGGGGCGGCCGACCGCTGCGAGGCCGAGTCCGATGTGGCAGGTGGGGGTTGTCGCGGTTGCCAGGCGGGCGAAGGGCATCGCGGGCTCCGTTCGGTCGGGTCCGGTGACGGTCTCCGATTAACGTAACCCGCGATGACCTTTGGGTTCGCCCAAGAGCCTGGTCGGTGCGGTGCTTTGGCGAGTGCGGGCTCGTCGTGGCTTGTCGCGCAGTTCCCCGCGCCCCTGAGTGGGCTGCTCTCAGGCCTTCTTGGCGGTTGCCCATGCATGCTGCACCGCCACGTTCGCCTTCACCTCGGCCAGCTGGACCGCCACCGCGCTCGGCGCCGTGCCGCCGCGGCCGTTGCGGGAGGCCAGCGCGCCCGGCACGTTCAGTACCGTCCGCACCTCCGGCGTCAGATGGGCGCTGATCTTCGCGAACTGCTCGTCCGTCAGGTCGCCCAGTTCCTTGCCCTCGGCCTCGGCGGCCTTGACGCACTCGCCGGCGACCTCGTGGGCGACGCGGAAGGGCACGCCCTGCTTGACCAGCCACTCGGCGATGTCGGTGGCGAGGGAGAAGCCGGCCGGGGCCAGTTCCTCCATGCGCTCGCGGTGGACGGTGAGGGTGGCCATCATGCCGGTGAAGGCGGGGAGCAGGACCTCCAGCTGGTCGCAGGAGTCGAAGACCGGCTCCTTGTCCTCCTGGAGGTCGCGGTTGTACGCCAGCGGGAGCGCCTTGAGCGTGGCCATGAGGCCCGTCAGGTTGCCGATCAGACGGCCGCTCTTGCCGCGCGCCAGTTCCGCGATGTCCGGGTTCTTCTTCTGCGGCATGATCGACGAGCCCGTGGAGAACGCGTCGTGCAGGGTCACGAAGGAGAACTCCTTCGTGTTCCAGATGATGATCTCCTCGGCGATCCGGGAGAGGTTCACTCCGATCATCGCGGTGATGAAGGCGAACTCGGCGACGAAGTCACGCGACGCCGTGCCGTCGATCGAGTTGCCGACGCTGCCGTTCTCGAAGCCGAGGTCCTTCGCCACCGCCTCCGGGTCCAGGCCCAGGGAGGAGCCGGCCAGGGCGCCCGAGCCGTACGGGGAGACCGCCGTCCGCTCGTCCCACTGACGCAGCCGCTCGGCGTCCCGGGACAGGGACTGCGCGTGCGCCAGGACATGGTGGGCGAAGAGCACCGGCTGGGCGTGCTGGAGGTGGGTGCGGCCGGGCATCGCCACGTCCGGGTGGGCCTCGGCCAGGCCGATCAGCGCGTCCTGGAGCTCGGCGATCAGGCCGCCGATGATCCGGGCGTGGTCCCGGAGGTACATCCGGAAGAGGGTCGCGACCTGGTCGTTGCGGGAGCGTCCCGCGCGGAGCTTGCCGCCGAGGTCGGGGCCGAGGCGCTCCAGGAGGCCACGCTCCAGAGCCGTGTGGACGTCCTCGTCGGCGATCGTGCCCACGAAGGAGCCGTCGGCGACATCCGCCGCGAGCTGGTCCAGGCCCGCGATCATCCGCGTCAGCTCGTCGTCCGTGAGGAGCCCCGCTTTGTGCAGCACGCGCGCGTGGGCACGCGAACCGGCGATGTCGTAGGGCGCCAGCCGCCAGTCGAAGTGGACGGACGCGGACAGCTTCGCCAGGGCCTCGGCGGGACCGTCGGCGAAACGGGCGCCCCAGAGCCGGACATCACCGCTGTTGCTGCTCACTTGCGTTGCTCCTAGAGAGGGTGTGGCGCCTTCACTGTCATGCATGAGTATGCAGTGCAATGCATGATTCGTCAATTACGGGAGGTTCGGCCGCGAATTTGAAGATCCTTTGAACATGGGTAACCGCTTACCCGTACTCCCCGCCGAACGCAGGCGCCGCGTTTTGTACACCACAGAGACGACGACACCCCCCGACCCTTGTGAGGCATCAGCATGTCCAGGGCTCTTCCGAAGTACAACAAGCGCCGCGTCGCGTTGATCGGCGGTGCCACCGCCCTCGTGCTGACCGGTGCGGTGATCGCCGGCTCCGCCCTCGCCGGGGAGACCTCCAAGAGCAACACCACGACCAACGCGCAGACCCTCGCCGACCCGGGCACCATCACCTGCCCGGACGTCGCCTCCCAGCTCCCCGCGATCCCCGCGACCGCGCAGGCCGAGGTCGACCGCAACATCGCCCTCCTCCAGACCCAGATCGACGAGGCCAACCAGCGCCTGATCGACACGGTCGGCCAGGGTGGCGCCAACTTCGTCCAGAACGCCATCCTCGGCCCGCTGGAGGACAAGCGGATCGCCGTGGTCAACCGCATCGCCACCGCCATCGGCCGCACCGCCGACCGCCCGGCGGGCCTGGAGGCTCTCGCGCCCTGCACCCTGAACGCGGGCGGCGTCGCCGACACCGGCGAGGAGGCCGGGGCGGGCGAGGAGGCGGAGGCCACTCCGAGCGAGGCGGCCTCGGAGGCGGCCGGCGCCGAGGACACGGGCAACGCCGAGGACGCGGGCGGGGCCGCCGCCGCGGGAGCCATCACCTGCCCGGACGTGGCCTCGCAGCTCCCCGCGATCCCGGCCACCGCGCAGGCCGAGGTGGACCGCAACCTGACCCTCCTGCAGACCCAGATCAGCGAGGCGAACAAGCGGCTCGTCGACACGGCCGGCCAGGGCGGACCCAACTTCGTCCAGAACGCCATCCTCGGCCCGCTGGCCGACAAGCGGACGTCGACCATCGACCGCATCGCCATCTCCATCGGCCGTACCGCCGAGAAGCCGCAGGGCCTGGATTCCCTCGCCACCTGCACGCTCACCCAGTGACGTGACAGGTGCTGTGGCCGCCCCGACTTCAGCGCCGGCCGGGGCGGCCACGGCGATGCCCGGCAAACGGATCCCAGAATTCCTTAGACAGGCGAAAGAGTCGCACCCATAATCGTTAGACATGGGAAAGACCTATGAACGCATAGACGGCAGGCTGCGCACCTTCATCGAGGCGCAGCCCATTTTCTTCACCGCGACCGCCCCCCTCTCCGGGGACGGCACGGTCAACCTCTCCCCCAAGGGCCTCAAGGGCTCCTTCGTCGTTCTGGACGAACTCACCTTCGCCTACCTGGACTTCGCGGGTTCCAACGCCGAGACGGTCGCGCATCTGCGGGAGAACGGCCGGATCACCCTGATGTGGTGCGCGTTCGAGGGCCCGCCCAACATCGTCCGGGTGCACGGCCAGGGCGAGGCGGTCCTGCGGGACGACCCTCGCTTCAAGGAACTCCTCGGCCACTTCCCGGACATCGACCCGAGCCTGCACGGACTGCGGGCGATCATCGTCGTGACGGCCCGGACGATCCGCGACTCCTGCGGCTACGCGGTGCCCTTCATGACGTACGACGAGGACCGCGATCTGCACGCCAGGCGCTTCGCGCGCGAGGACGACGAATCCCTGAGCGCCTACTTCGCCAAACGGCACATCGCCACGAGCCTGGACGGCCTACCCGGGCTGCCCTTGCCGCTGCCGCCCTCTACGGTCTGAGCCATGGGCTCCCCCGCCGTCGCCACGGCTCTCGTGACCGCGTCCCTTCTCGTGCTCGGTGCCGCACCCGGCGGCGGGCAGCCCCTGCCCGCCCGGATGGCCGACACCGGGGGCGGCACCCAGTTGATCACCGCGGTCGCCGCCCGGACCGGGTCGACCACCGGCACGCTCACCTGGTGGGATCTGCGCGACGGGCAGTGGGTGAAGGCCGGTTCGGCCAAGGCCCGGTTCGGGGCGAACGGCCTCGTCGAGGGCGCCTCGCGCAAGCAGAACACCGGCACGACACCGACGGGGCTCTACCACCTGCCGTACGCCTTCGGCATCAAGGCGGCGCCGCGCGGGACGTCGTACACGTACCGTCCCGTGCGGGAGAAGTCCTGGTGGTGCCAGGACAACGGCTCCCGCTCCTACAACCGTTGGAGCGAGCCCCGCGCGAAGGACTGCCGGGCCGCCGAGTCCGAGCATCTGATCGCGTACCCGAAGCAGTACGCCTACGCCATGGTCATCGGCTTCAACTACACCGCGCCCGTGCGCGGCCGGGGCGCCGGGATCTTCCTCCATGTCAACGGCAGCGGGGCGACGGCGGGTTGTGTGTCCGTGTCCGCGGACGCCATGCGGCGGATCCTCGACTGGGCCGACCCGGACGACGATCCGCACATCGCGATCGGCACCACGAGCGGGCGTACGGCGATCACCCGGTACTGAGGGGTTACCCCGAGTCACTCGAGTCCCCCTCGAACTCGAACGGACACTGAACACACGGACGTCGCGGCACGTACCTCTGGGCCAAGGGACCACGCCAACCCCCTTGCCCCGCTCCCGGAGGAACCGTGACCACCACGCTCGCAGGCGGCCGCGCCGCCCGCCGCCAGACGATGCGCCGCATCCGCCCGCGCCGCTCCCCGGCCGTCCCCCTGGTGATCGCCCTATGGGCGGGCGCGGCCGCGGTGCTGTGGCTGTGGTGGGACAACACCCCCTCCCTCGCGGACAACACCGCGAAGATCCTCGCCGCGGGCCGGATCACCGGTCTGCTCGCCGGTTACCTCATGGCGCTCGTGGTGCTCCAGATGGCCCGGGTGCCCGCCCTGGAACGGCGGGTGGGCTCGGACCGGGTGGCGCGCTGGCACGCCATGAGCGGCCGTTACACGATCTTCCTGGTCGCCGCGCACGTCTTCCTCACCATGTGGGCGTACGCGCTCCAGGCCGGCAAGTCGCTCGGCGACGTGGTCCAGCAGACCATCGACTCGGTCAACACCCTGCCCGACATGGGCAAGGCGGGCATCGGCACCCTGTTGCTGTTCGTCATCGCGTTCCTCTCGATCGGCGGGATCCGCCGGATCGTCGGGTACGACACCTGGTACCACATCCACCTGCTGACCTACGCGGTCGTCTACCTGACGTTCTGGCACCAGATCAGCACCGGCAACGAGTTCGCCGTGGAGCCGGCCGCGAAGACCTTCTGGTACGGGCTGTACGGCGTGGTCACGGCGCTGGTGGTCTGGTACCGGGTCCTCACCCCGATCCGTCTCAACATGCGGCACCGGATGTACGTCGAGGCGGTCATCGAGGAGACGCCGGGCATCGTCTCGGTGCTCATCGGCGGCAAGAAGCTGCACCGGATGGGCGCGCAGGCGGGGCAGTTCTTCCGCTGGCGGTTCAAGGCGCCGGGCATGCGGTTCAGCTCGCACCCGTACTCGCTGTCGGCGGCGCCCCGCCCCGACATGCTGCGGATCACGGTCAAGGCGATCGGCGACCACACCGAACGGCTGCGTGAGCTGACGCCCGGCACCAAGGTGTGGGCCGAGGGCCCGTACGGGGCCCTCACCGCCCAGCGCCGCAGCCGCGGCAAGGTGCTGCTGGTCGCGGGCGGGGTCGGCATCACGCCGATGCGGGCGCTGTTCGAGACGCTGCCCGGAGCGAGCGGCGACATCACCCTTCTCTACCGGGCCAACAGCACCCAGGACCTGGCGCTCTGGGACGAGCTGGCCGCCATCGCCGACGAGCGGGGCGCCCGGCTGATGTACGCGGTCAACAGTCCGGACGGCGAGCGGCCCGACATCTCGGCGGAGCGGCTGCAGCAGAAGCTGCCGGACATCGACGAGCACGACGTCTTCATGTGCGGGCCGCCCGGCTTCGCGCAGGGCGTGTACGAAGCACTGCGCGGCGCGGGTGTACCCGCCCGCCGCATCCATCACGAGTCGTTCGAGATGTGAGCGACGGGACCACCTTCTAGGCCTTCAGGTAGAGACTTCAGGAGCTGTTGAAGCGATGAGGAAGAGTCACCCCCTTCGGCGTGTCGTCCTGGCCGGCGTCGCCACCGTCTCCGGGATCGTGGTGCTGCTGTCCCTGAAGCCGGGGACCAGCGCGACCGACGCGTCCGCGGCCGGCGACACGGCCCCGCAGCAGAGCGCGGCGGCCCAGGAGTCCGCGCAGGGCGGCGCCCAGGCGGCCACCGGCACCGCCACCGGGGACGCCGTGGACACCCAGTACGGGGCCATCCAGGTCCGTATCACCTTCGTCAACAACAAGATCACCAAGGCCGAGACGGTCCAGCAGCCCAAGGGCGGCCAGAGCGACCAGATCACCGGCAACGCGGTGCCGAAGCTCAACGCGGCGACGCTCGCCAAGCAGAGTGCGCAGATCGACACCGTGTCCGGGGCGACCTACACCAGCGAGGGCTACAAGAAGTCGCTCCAGTCGGCCATCGACAAGGGGAACGCGGCGGCCGCGGCGGGGGCGTCCTCGCCGTCACCGTCGCCGTCGAAGAGCGCGGGCAATGCCCAGGCGGCGGCCCCCAAGACGGTCACCGGCACCGTCTCCCAGACCCAGTACGGTCCCGTCCAGGTCCGGATCACCGTCACCAACGGCAAGATCACCAAGGCCGAGGCGGTCAAGCAGCCCACCGGGGGCCAGAGCGACCAGGTCAACGGCAACGCCATCCCGAAGCTCAACCAGGCGGCGGTGGCGGCGGGCGACGCCGACATCGACGCGGTGTCGGGCGCGACCTACACGAGCGCCGGCTACAAGCAGTCCCTGCAGTCGGCGCTGGACCAGGCCGGTGGCTGACACCGTGGCCGAACCGGCAGAAGCTCCCGCCGCGGTGCGTCACACGGAGGAGGTCATGGGGACCGTCTTCTCCTTCGACGTCCGCGGCGGGGATCAGGCCGCCGTCGAGGCGGCCCTGGCGAAGGCGGTCGCGGGTCTGCACCGCGCCGACGCCGTCTTCAGCACGTACCGCGACGACAGCCAGATCTCCCGGCTGGTCCGCGGTGAACTGACGGTCGACGACTGCGACCCGGAGGTCGCCGAGGTCCTGGACCTGGGCGCCAAGGCCGAGGAGGCGAGCGACGGCTGGTTCAGCCTGCGCTACGAGGGCCACCTCGACCCGACGGGCATCGTCAAGGGCTGGGCCGTGGAACGCGCGGCACGCTCCCTCTCGGCGGCCGGCGCGACCGGGGTGAGCCTCAACGGCGGCGGGGACGTACAGCTGCTGGGGACGCCACGGCCGCTGCGGCCGGGGGGCCTGGCGGCGGTGGTGTCGGCGGCGGGTACGAGCGAACTGGCCGTGGCGACATCCGGTACGGCCGAGCGCGGCGCCCATATCGTCGACCCCCGTACCGGCCGCTCGGCGGTCACGGACCTGGTGGCGGTGACGGTGGTGGCGCCGAGCGTGACATGGGCGGACTGCTGGGCCACGGCAGCCTTCGCGATGGGTTCGCGGGAGGGACTGCGCTGGCTGGAGGCGCTGCCCGACGTGGAGGCGCTCCTGATCACGGCGGGCGACGAGGTGAGATGCACAGGAGGCCTGGCATCTCGCCTCGGCTGAGGGGCCGCGCCCGCTTCAGTGCCCGTTCTGGGCCAGCCGCAGCAGATGCTCGGCCAGCGCCTGACCTCCCACCGGATCCCGGCTGATCAGCATCAACGTGTCGTCACCCGCGATCGTCCCGAGAATGTCGTGCAGCTCGGCCTGATCGATCGCCGACGCCAGGAACTGCGCGGCACCGGGCGGCGTCCGCAGCACGACGAGGTTCGCGGAGGCCTCCGCGGAGATCAGCAGCTCCTGCGACAACCGCCGCATCCGCTCTTCCTTCGCCGACTCCCCCAGCGGTGCCCGAGGGGTCCGGAAACCCCCCTCGCTCGGCACCGCGTAGATCAGGTCCCCGTCGGTGTTACGGATCTTCACCGCGTTCAGCTCGTCCAGGTCCCGGGAGAGCGTCGCCTGGGTGACGCTCAGCCCGTCGTCGGACAGCAGCTTCGCCAACTGGCTCTGCGAACGGACCGGTTGCCGGTTGAGGATGTCCACGATCCGGCGGTGCCGTGCGGTGCGGGTCTGCGGCACGGCAGGCCCATGGGTCTGCTCGTGATCCTGCGCCTGGCTCATCGTCGTCTCATTTCCGGATCATCCGTCCCCGTTGGCCACGTCCAGGATGCCGGGCAGCGCCTGGAGCAGCGCCGCCACCTCGTCGTCGCCGAGGTTCAGCGGCGGCATCAGCCGTACGACATCGGGGGCGGGCGCGTTCACCAGGAAACCGGCGTCCTGAGCCGCCTGCTGCGCCTGGGGCGCGAGCGGCTCGGTGAGCACGATACCCAGGAGGAGGCCGGAGCCCCGGACGTGGGCGATCAACGGGTGCCCCAGTGACTCGATTCCGTCGCGCAGCGCACCGCTCTGCCGCTTGACGTTGTCGAGCAGCCCCTCGTTCGCGATGGTGTCGAGCACGGCGAGTCCGGCGGCGCAGGCGACCGGGTTGCCGCCGAAGGTCGTCCCGTGGTGGCCGGGCTGGAGCAGTTCGGCGGCCCGGCCGAAGGCGACGGTCGCACCGAGCGGCAGGCCACCGCCGAGCTGCTTGGCGAGGGTGACGACGTCCGGCAGGACGCCCTCGTGGGCCTGGTACTCGAACCAGTGGCCGGTCCGGCCGATACCGGTCTGCACCTCGTCCAGCACCAGCAGCGCGCCCTTGGCCGCCGTGATCGCCCGGGCCGCCTTGAGGTAGCCGGCGGGCGGCACGATCACCCCGTTCTCGCCCTGGATCGGCTCGATGACGACGAGGGCGGTCTCCTCGGTGACCGCGGCGGCGAGCGCCTGCGCGTCCCCGAACGGCACGTGCGTGACATCGCCGGGCAGCGGCAGGAAGGGTTCCTGCTTGGCGGGCTGGCCGGTGAGGGCGAGGGCGCCCATGGTCCGGCCGTGGAAGCCGCCGCTGGTGGCGACCATGTGGGTCCGCCCGGTCAGCCGGCCGATCTTGAAGGCGGCCTCGTTGGCCTCGGCGCCGGAGTTGCAGAAGAAGACCTTGCCGTCCCGGCCGAAGAGCTGGAGCAGCCGTTCGGCGAGGGCGACGGTGGGCTCGGCCATGAAGAAGTTGGAGATGTGGCCGATCTCGGCGATCTGCCTGCTGACGGCCTCGACGATCGCCGGGTGGGCGTGGCCGAGCGCGTTGGTGGCGATACCGCCGACGAAGTCGTAGTACCGCTTGCCCTCGGTGTCCCAGACCTCGAGGCCGGCGCCGCGGACGAGGGGCAGCCGGGGGGTGCCGTAGTTGTTCATGAGCGAGCCCTGCCACCGCTGGGTGAGCTCTGCGTTGGTCGCGGTGCCGGTCATTCCCCATCCCCCTTGTCGGCGTCCGGCACGACCATCGTGCCGATGCCTTCGTCCGTGAAGATCTCCAGCAGGATCGAGTGCTGGACCCGTCCGTCGATGACCCGGGCCGTGGTGACGCCGTTGCGTACGGCGTGCAGACAGCCCTCCATCTTCGGGACCATGCCGGAGCTCAACTCCGGGAGCAGCTTCTCCAGTTGGGAAGCCGTGAGGCGGCTGATCACCTCGTCGCTGTTCGGCCAGTCCTCGTAGAGACCCTCGACGTCCGTGAGGACCATGAGGGTTTCGGCGCCCAGCGCAGCAGCGAGTGCCGCAGCCGCCGTATCAGCATTGACGTTGTAGACATGTCCGTCGTCCTGGCTACGGGCGATCGACGAGACGACCGGGATGCGGCCGTCGGCGAGCAGTGCCTCGATCGCGCCCGTGTCGATCGCGGTGATCTCGCCCACCCGTCCGATGTCGACCAACTCGCCGTCGATCTCGGGCTGGTGCTTGGTGGCGGTGATGGTGTGCGCGTCCTCGCCGGTGAGTCCCACGGCGAGCGGTCCGTGCTGGTTGAGGAGCCCGACGAGCTCGCGCTGCACCTGTCCGGCGAGCACCATCCGTACGACGTCCATGGCGTCCTCGGTGGTGACGCGCAGGCCGGCCTTGAACTCGCTGACGATGCCGTGCTGGTCGAGGGCGGCGCTGATCTGGGGGCCGCCGCCGTGCACGACGACCGGCTTGAGGCCTGCGTGGTGCAGGAAGACGACGTCCTGGGCGAAGGCGGCCTTCAGGTCCTCGTCGATCATGGCGTTGCCGCCGAACTTGATGACGACCGTCCTGCCGTTGTGCCGGGTCAGCCAGGGCAGCGCCTCGATGAGGATCTGCGCCTTCGGCAGTGCCTTGTGCTTCCTGGTCTCGCTCATGAGGAGTACGCGCTGTTCTCGTGGACGTAGTCGGCGGTGAGGTCGTTGGTCCAGATGGTGGCGGTCTCGGAGCCCGCGGCCAGGTCGGCGACGATGTGCACCTCGCGGTAGCGCATGTCGACCTTGTCGCGGTCCTCGCCGACCCCGCCGTTCTTGCAGACCCAGACGCCGTTGATGGCGACGTTGAGCCGGTCCGGTTCGAAGGCGGCCCGCGTGGTGCCGATCGCGGAGAGCACGCGGCCCCAGTTGGGGTCCTCGCCGTGGAGGGCGCACTTGAGGAGGTTGTTGCGGGCGATGGAGCGGCCCACCTCGACGGCGTCGGCCTCGGTCGCGGCGTTGACCACCTCGATCCTGATGTCCTTGCTGGCGCCCTCGGCGTCCCGGATGAGCTGCTGTCCGAGGTCGTCGCAGACGGCCCGTACGGCCTCGGCGAACTCCGCGTACTGCGGGGTGACCTCGGCGGCGCCGGAGGCGAGCAGCAGCACGGTGTCGTTGGTGGACATGCAGCCGTCGGAGTCGACGCGGTCGAAGGTCGTGTGCGTGGCGGCGCGCAGCGCCTTGTCCAGTACGTCGCTGTCGACGTCGGCGTCGGTGGTGAGGACGACGAGCATGGTGGCGAGGCCGGGGGCGAGCATGCCCGCGCCCTTGGCCATGCCGCCCACGGTCCAGCCGTCCTTGGTGACGACGGACGTCTTGTGGACGGTGTCGGTGGTCTTGATGGCGATGGCGGCCTTCTCACCACCGTGCTCGCTCAGAGCCTCGGCGGCCGTGGCGACACCCGGCAGCAGCTTGTCCATGGGGAGCAGTACGCCGATGAGGCCGGTGGAGGCGACGGCCACCTCGCCCGCGCCGACACCGAGGACGTCGGCGACCTTCTCGGCGGTGGCGTGCGTGTCCTGGAAGCCCTTGGGGCCCGTACAGGCGTTGGCGCCACCGGAGTTGAGGACGACGGCCGTCAGCTGACCGCTCTTGAGCACCTGCTCGGACCACAGGACCGGCGCGGCCTTCACACGGTTGGAGGTGAAGACGCCCGCGGCGGCGCGGCGCGGCCCGGTGTTGACCACGAGGGCCAGGTCCGGGTTGCCGTTCTCCTTGATCCCGGCGGCGATGCCCGCCGCCTGGAATCCCTTGGCTGCCGTGACGCTCACGGTGCGACTCCGATCGTGGAAAGCCCGGTGGACTCGTCGAGTCCGAGGGCGATGTTCATGCTCTGTACGGCACCGCCCGCGGTGCCCTTGGTCAGGTTGTCGATGGCGCTGATGGCGATGATGCGGCTGGCGGCCTCGTCGTACGCGACCTGGATCTGAACGGCGTTGGAACCATGGACGGACGCCGTGGCGGGCCACTGTCCCTCGGGGAGGAGGTGGACGAAGGGCTCGTCGGCGAGGGCCTTCTCGTAGGCGGCGCGGACGGACTCGGCGGTGACGCCGGGCTTCGCCTTGGCGGAGCAGGTGGCGAGGATGCCCCGGGACATCGGCGCGAGGGTCGGCGTGAAGGAGACGGACACCCGCTCCCCCGCCGCCCCACTGAGGTTCTGGATCATCTCGGGCGTGTGCCGGTGGCCGCCGCCGACGCCGTACGGCGACATGGAGCCCATGACCTCGGAGCCCAGCAGATGGGCCTTGGGCGCCTTGCCCGCGCCGGAGGTCCCGGAGGCGGCGACGATCACGGCCTCGTGCTCGGCGAGTCCGGCGACGTACGCCGGGAAGAGCGCCAGCGACACGGCGGTCGGATAGCAACCGGGTACCGCGATGCGCTTGGACCCCTCCAGCGCGGCGCGGGCACCCGGCAGTTCGGGGAGGCCGTACGGCCAGGTGCCGGCGTGCGGGGAACCGTAGAACTTCTCCCAGTCGGCGGCGTCCTTCAGCCGGAAGTCGGCGCCCATGTCGACGACGAGGACGTCCGGGCCGAGCTGCTCGGCGACGGCGGCGGACTGGCCGTGCGGCAGGGCGAGGAAGACGACGTCATGACCGGCGAGGACGTCGGCCGTGGTCTCCTGGAGGACGCGGTCGGCCAGCGGCAGCAGGTGCGGCTGGAGCGCGCCCAGCTTCTGCCCGGCGTTGGAGTTGCCGGTCAGGGCGCCGATCTCGACCTCGGGGTGCGCCAGGAGCAGCCGCAGGACTTCGCCGCCCGCGTACCCACTCGCTCCGGCCACTGCCGCACGTACCGCCATGGAATCCTCCTCTTGGATGGCATGACTATACGTTTCGATGCACGTTTATGCAATCTCGACGGGCTGCCACTCCCGGAGCGGCCGCACAGGGCGCGGGAGGTGCCCGGCGGTCCCGTCGGCGGACATGGCCATGCGCCGGTGAACCGCATTCACCGGCGCATGGCACGGGACTACCTCTGCTTGATCCTGAGGAACGTGACCGAGTTCGCCGGGAAGGTGTACGAGAACTCGTCGGCGACCCCGTCGAACGTGGACTTCACCGGGGCGACCGGTGTCGCGGTCTCCGTGTTCAGTGCGTTCGGGTCGGCCGTCAGGGTGGTGACGCGGGCCTTGGACGCGACCCTGGCGCCGCCCAGGTCGATCGCCGTGCGGGCGGCGGTGGACTGGGCGTTGACGACCTTGACGATCAGGTCGCCGGTCTTCTTGTCCTTGGTGACGACCTGCCGGAACGGCTCGGCCGGCTTGTCGTCGGTGAAGCTGCCCCATTCCTGGCCGTCGAGGTAGAGGGTGACCTGGCGGCCCCGCACCTTGATGTCGATGTCGTAGGCGCGGCCCGTCTCGACCGACCCGGCCTTGGAGACCAGCGTCGACTTGCCGCCGTCCACGGCCTGCTCGACGGCGGACAGGGTGTTGTTCCAGCCACCGAGGTTCCACCAGTAGTAGTTGCCGGTGTCCTTGACGCCGAAGGCGACGAGGAAGCCCTCCTTGCCGGCCTTCTTGGTGGCCTTCACGTGCAGGTCGTAGTCGTGCCAGCCGGTGTCGCCGGCCGAGACCATGGTGTTCTCGGCGGCCACGTCGGTCTGCGTGTACTGCCCGTCCTGGACGCTCCAGCTGCCACCGCCGGTGTGGGTCCACTGAGAGGCGTCACCGGAGAAGTCGTCGCTCAGCAGGGAGGTGCCGTCGGCGCCCGTCACCTTCACATCGTCGTACGACGCCGTGGTCGCCCAGGTGGAGAGGCCGACCGCACCGGTGATGGGGCCCGTCAGCGACGGTGTCCCGGTCGCCGTGGAGGGCACCACGCGGTCGCCGACGTTGGTCATGAAGAGTTTCTGGACCTCGTAGTTGGCGGAGTTCCAGGACGCGTGGTTGTTGAACCAGACGAGGTCCGGCTGCCACTGGACGTAGTCCTCGTTGGCGAACAGCGGTGCGTAGGAGGCGAGTTTGACGACGTCCGCGTTGCGCTCCAGGCCGGTCATGAAGGCCGCTTCGGCGAGACCGTTCTTGAAGGCGTTGCCCCAGGAGGCGTACTCGCCGAGGAAGACCTTCGGGCCGCTGCGGTCGTAGGAGTCGTAGCGGTCGTTGTTCTGGAGGAACCACTGCGTGCTGTTGTAGTAGTGCTCGTCGACCATGTCGACCTTGGCGTCCTTGTTGAGCTGCCAGGCGGTGTCGAAGGTCGAACCGGCGTCGTCCGGGCCGGAGTTGGAGATGACGGTGATGTCCGGGTACTTGGCCGCGATGGCGGCGCGGAACTCCTTGAACCGGGCGAAGAACTCGACCGGGAGGTTCTCCTCGTTGCCGACCTCGATGTGGGTGAGGTGGAAGGGCTTGGGGTGGCCCATCCGGGCGCGCTTCTTGCCCCAGGTCGAGGTGACCGGGCCGTTGGCGAACTCGATGAGGTCGAGGGTGTCCTGGATGTGCCGCTTGAGCAGCGCCTCGTCGTCGACGGCCTTGTTCTGGCCGCAGCCGGTCACCAGGGCGGGGACGACGGGCAGCGGCATGGCGCCGATGTCCTCGGAGAGACGGAAGTACTCGTAGTAGCCGAGGCCGTAACTCTGGTTGTAGCCCCAGAAGTTGGAGTTGGTGGCGCGCTCCTCGACCGGGCCGATGGTGTCCTTCCACTGGTAGGAGCGCTTGCGCTGGTAGCCGGAGGCCTCGCTGTAGTCCTCCATCGAGCCGGTGTTGACCAGGCAGCCGCCGGGGAAGCGCACGAAGCCCGGGTGGAGGGCGGCGATCTTCTCGGCGAGGTCCTTGCGCAGGCCGTTCGCCTGGTGCTTGTAGGTGTCGCGCGGGAAGAGCGAGACCATGTCGAGGGCGGCCGCGGCCGAGGAGGCCACGGTCAGACGGCCGTCACTGCTGGTGCGGGTGGCGGTGAAGGTCGCCTTGTACTTGGCCCAGCCGCCCTTCGCGGCGACCTGGCGTGCGGTGGCGAGGCCGCCGTCGGCGTCCTGGAGCGAGACCGTGAGGGTCGTGCCGCTCTCGGCGCGGGCCCACACGGAGAAGTCGTACTTCTTGCCCTCCTCGACATGGACACCGGTGTTGTATCCGGCGTTGGTCACGGTCGAACCGGCGCCCAGGGAGAGGTAGTTGCGGTTGCGCGCGTTGAGCCGGCCGTCGTCGTTCACGACCTGTCCGGTGCCGTCGACGGTCCACGAGGTGAGGGGGGTGTACGAGCGGTTGTCGTCGGTGGAGTACTCGAAGGACCGGTTCTGGACGAGCTCGGCGTACAGGCCTCCGTCGGCGGCCCGGTTGATGTCCTCGAAGAAGACGCCGTACATCGTGTCGTCGATCTTCGCGCCCTTGGCGGCGGGGTCGACGGTGATGGTGTAGTCGGTGGCGTCCTCGGCATGGGCCGGGGCCGTGACGAGACCGGCCGTCACCAGGAACGCGGTGGCGGCGAGGCCGAATCTCCAGCGGGTGCGTGACATGGATACTCCGCGGCTCGATCGGGGGAGCTGTTCAGATGGTCGAGATGTTCGAGATATCAGACGCTGATCAACACTTCGAACGGCAAGATAGGGAGGGGAATTCGCGAGCGTCAACGGGTCGCGCGGTACCGAAAGTGTCGGAAGGGAAGAGCGGATGGGCGGGTTCTGGCCAGTACCGGAGGTACTGACGTATCTGGCCGGGAGCTGGCGGGCCGAGCGTTCCGTGCGAGACCTGGCGAGCGGGGCGACCGGGCACTTCTCGGGCACGACGGTTTTCGGCCCATGGGACGGCGACGGGCTGCTGCACCGGGAATCCGGCACCTTCACCTGGCAGGGCATCTCCCGCCCCGCCGAGCGCACCCTGCGTTTCCTGCCCGGGACCTCGGCGGGCGAGGCCGACGTCCGCTTCGCCGACGGCCGCTTCTTCCACGACCTGGACCTGACCTCGGGCCACCACATCGCCGACCACCCCTGCGCGGCGGACCTCTACCGCGGGGAGTTCACCGTCCTCGACGAGCGGCACTGGCGGACGGTGTGGCGGGTGGGCGGCCCCGCCAAGGACCTCGTCCTCACGACCTCGTACACGCGCGGGACCTGACCACTACAGGTAAGGGACGTGACCACTACAAGTGCGGGACCTGACCACTACAGGTGCGAGACCCGACCACTACAGGTACGGGACCTGACCGCTAAAGGTGCGGGACCTGTGCCTGGGCCCCGTCGAAGCGCAGGTTCCAGCGGCCCGCGCGGCCGGTGACGGTGGTGGTCGACAGGGGGCGGACGTCGATGTTCCAGTACGTCGACGGCGGTGCCTTCAGGGCGTAGACCAGCGCGGCGCGGACCACCGAGGGCTCGGCGACGGCGACGATACGACCACTGTCGCCCACGGGCCGGGTGTCGAGCCAGCCGCCGACCCTGCCGATGAAGGCGAGCAGCGACTCGCCGCCGTGCGGGGTGCCGCGCGGGTCGGCGAGCCAGGCGTCCACCGCCTCCGGTTCGCGCGCCATCGCCTCGCCCAGCGTCAGCCCGCGCCAGCGGCCCATGTCGCAGTCCCGCAGGGCGAGTTGCACGAGCGGGGCATAGCCGAGGGCGTCCCCGGTCGCGCGGCTGCGTGGAGTCGGTGAGCAGTAGCGCAGTTCCGCGGCGGCCAGCGGCAGCAACTCCCCCGCGGCGCGCTGTACCTCGTCCCAGCCGGCCTGGTCGAGCGGCCGGTCGTCCTCGAAGCGCTCCGCGAGCAGCGGGGAGCTGCGGGCGGCGGCGACGAATGTGACCCGAAGTGGCATGCGGCGATGGTGAGTGGAGAAAGTACGCAGGTCAAGAGGTGTTACCCGGGAGTTACGCAGGGTTGGCAAAACCTTACTGCAAGGTCAGGACCTGCCGGACAACTCACCCGAAACGAGGGTCTCCGGCAGAGGGGCCCTAGTAGAGGTGCACCATCCACTGGTCCGGGTTCGCGAGCGGCGCGAACCCGGCCTTCTCGTACACCCCGTGCGCGTCACGCGTGGCGAGCAGGACGCGGCGCAGTCCGTCGGGCCGCAGCTCCTCGCGCACGGCCTCGACGAGGGCGGTCCCGATCCCCTTGCCCCGCACGGACGGATCGACGTACACATCGCACAGCCACGCGAACGTCGCCCGGTCGGTGACGATCCGGGCGTACGCCACCTGCTCCCCCGAAGCCGTCTCATAGACCCCGAAGTTGAGCGACCCCTCGATCGCCCGGTCCTGCTTCTCCCTGGACCGGCCGATCGCCCAGTACGCGTCGGTGGAGAGCCAGTGATGGACACGGGCGGCGTCGACGCGGTCGGGGTCGGTGGAGATCTCGTAGCCAGCGGCAAGGTCGTTCATACGGAGATCCTCGCAGGGCGACGAAGTCCGGCGCGAACGGTTTCCCGCCCCTCACAGCGCCTCGTCGCAGGCCGCCCGCAACCGTCGTACCCCTTCCGCGATCTCCCCCACCCCCGCCACCGCCGCGAAACTCAACCGCACATGCCCCGCAGGCGGCTCCGCGCTGAAGTACGGGCGGCCCGGGGTGATCGCGACGCCTGCACGGAGGGCGGCCGCCGTGAGCGCGGCCTCTCCTCCCCCAGAACCGTCCGGCAGGCGCAGCCAGAGGTGGTAGCCGCCCGACGGGACGTGCGGGAGGGCGAGTTCGGGGAGCCGGCGGGCGAGCGCCGTCGTCATGGTGTCCCGGCGGGTCTTCAGGTCGGTGGAGATCGAACGCAGATGGCGCGGCCAGGCGGCCGAGCCCACGAGTTCCAGCGCCGCCTCCTGCAGGGGGCGGGGCACGAAGAAGGTGTCGACGACCTGGATGGCCCGCAGTCGCTCCAGCACCGGGCCGCGTGCCGCCAGCGCGCACACCCGGAAGCTCGGCGAGGTCGCCTTGGTCAGCGAGCACACATGGACGACGACCCCGTCGGCGTCCTCGGCGGCCAGCGGACGCGGCAGTTCGCCCGCGTCCGCGTGCACGAGCCGTCGTACGAAGTCGTCCTCGACGACGAACGCGCCGGCCTCGCGCGCGATGCGCAGCACCTCGCCCCGGCGTTCGGGGGCGAGCACGGCACCGGTCGGGTTCTGGAACAGCGGCTGGCAGACGAACACCCGGGCACCGGTGGCCCGGAAGGCGTCGGCCAGCAGCTCCGGCCTGACCCCGTCCGCGTCGACCGGGACGGGCACCGGCCGCAGCCCCGCGGCCCGGGCGATCGCCAGCATGCCGGGATAGGTGGGCGACTCGACGAGCACCGGCGCCCCGGGAGAGGCCAGCGCACGCAGCGCGATGGTCAGCGCCGACTGTCCGCCGGCGGCGATCAGCACCTCCGCCGCCGTGACCGAGCCGCCGATGCTCCGCGCGAACCACGACCGCAGTTCGGTGAGCCCCTCCATGGGCGGCCGGCCCCAGGCACCGGGACGGCGTGCGGCACGGGAGAGCGCGGCGGCGAGCGCCTGCTCGGGCTGGAGCGAGGGGTGCAGATAGCCACCGGTGAACTCGATCACCTCGGGCGGCGGCTCGGTCAGCGAGACCAGGACACCGCTCGCGTCCACCGAGCGCGGCACGAGCTCGGTGGCGGCGTCCGCGCTCAGCGCCACCTCCTGCCAGGAGGTGTCCCCGGCGGGGGTGGTCGTCGTACGCGCCTGCGCGCGGAACGCGCCCGCTCCCGGCCGGGTGACGACGAGCCCCTCGGCGGCCAGCTGCGCGAACGCCCGCGACACGGTCACCGGGCTCACCCGGTAGCGCTCGACGAGGGCCCGACTGGACGGGAGCTTTCCACCAGGAGAGTAGCGGTTCAGCTCCATCCGCAGCCGTTCCGCCAGTTCATCCACACTGCTACGCTCTTGCATGAGAGTACAGAGTAGCGCTACCACCCCCACCACGATAGCGGTCGACACCCCGCCCGCCAGGGCGACCGGCACCCTTCTCGCCGCCCTCGGGGTCGTCGCCTTCTCCCTCACCTTCCCCGCGACCGCGTGGGGCCTGGAGGGCTTCGGGCCCTGGTCACTGGTCGGCACGCGGTCCGTCCTCGCCGCCCTGATCGCCGGCGCGTGTCTGCTGGCCCTGCGCGTCCCGGTTCCGGACCGGCGGCACTGGGTGGGGCTCGCGATCGTCGCGGCCGGGGTCGTCGTCGGCTTCCCGCTGCTCACGACCCTCGCGCTACAGACCTCGACCACGTCTCACGCCGCCGTCGTGGTCGGTCTGCTCCCGCTCACCACCGCACTGTGCTCCGCCCTGCGCATGGGCACCCGCCCGTCCCGCACCTTCTGGACGGCCGCCCTCGCGGGCGCGGCCGCGGTCCTCGCCTTCACCGTGCAGCAGAGCGGCGGTACCCTCACCTCCGCCGACCTCTACCTCTGCGGCGCCCTGCTGGTGTGCGCGGCCGGCTACACCGAGGGCGGCCGGCTGGCCAAGGTCATACCTGGCTGGCAGGTCATCGGCTGGGCGCTGGTGCTGTGCCTGCCGTTCACCGTGCCCGCGGCCGTGCTGGCCCTGGCGTACGAACCCGTGGACCTCACCGCGCACAGCGTGATCGGACTGCTGTGGGTAGCGGCGGGCTCGCAGTTCCTCGGTCTGGTCGTCTGGTACCGGGGCATGGCCGTGATCGGTATCCCCAAGGCCAGCCAGTTGCAGTTGGCCCAGCCCCTGCTCACACTGGTGTGGTCGGTGCTGCTGCTGGGTGAGCACCTGACGGTGGCCGCTCCGCTGACGGCCGCGGCGGTGCTCGTCTGCATCGCCGTCACCCAGCGGGCGCGGGGCTGAGCGGCGCGCACGGGCCGGTCCCAACCGGGCCCCCGCGCCGTAAACTCAAGGCCACGGACCGCTGCTCCCGCACCTCGTGAGGAGGACCGACAGATGCGTGCAACCGTGGGCGACCAGCTTGTGCAGCACGGCAGGGTGGTCGGACAGCACGACAAGATCGGCGAGATCGTCGAAGTGATGGGGCAGGGGGGCAACCCCCCGTACCGCGTCCGCTTCGAGGACGGGCACGTGGGCGTGTGCTCACCCGGCCCCGACACCGAGATCCGTCACAAGGACACCGCGCACTAGGGCCTGTCGACGCGGAGCGTCGGCGACCGACGACAACGCGGCTGGGGGTCCCCCCACGCCTTTGAGGCAGTGGGGGAGTGCGTGCCAGGGCCCGCGACGCCGAGCTGATCCAAACGACAGGCCCTGGGTCAGCGTGAGGACCTCGCCGGCTGCTGGTAGTGGTCGGCGACCACGCGTGCCATCGCACCGATGGGATCCGCCGACACCTCCTTGGCCGCGAAGAAGACATGCCCGCACAGCTCCGGGTGGTCCTTGGCCAGGGTGAGATGCCGGGACAGTTCGGCGGGGTCCTGCCAGGCGGCCGGCTGAGCCGGATCCCCCGCCTTGTAGAGGGCCTCGCCCAGATACAGCTTCGTCCTGCTCCCCCGCGCCACCTCGGCCCACCAGGGCGCCAGCGTCGCGTAGTCGGCGGCGGCGAAGCCGATGTTCCAGTAGAGCTGCGGCACGAGGTAGTCGATCCAGCCCTCCCGGACCCACTTGCGGGTGTCGGCGTAGTTGTCGTCGTACGACTGCACGCCCGCCCGTGTGCTGGAACCGAGCGGATCGGTGGCCACATTGCGCCACACCCCGAAGGGGCTGATGCCGAACCGGGTGGTGGGCCGGATCTCCCGGATGCGGGCCGCGGTCTCCAGCACCAGCCGGTCGATGTTGTCCCGCCGCCAGTCGGCCCGGGTGTCGAAGCCGCCGCCGTACTCGTCGTAGGCCGCGTCGTCGTCGAAGGTCTGGCCCGCCACCGGGTACGGATAGAAGTAGTCGTCGAAGTGGACCCCGTCCACCGGGTACTTCTCCACCGCGTCCAGGATCGCGTCCTGCACGAAGGAACGGACCTCGGGCAGCCCGGGGTTGTAGTAGAGCTTCCCGCCGTACCTCACCACCCACTCCGGGTGCCGGCGGGCCGGGTGGGAGGCGACCAGCTTCGCCGGGTCCGTCTGGAGGGCAATGCGATACGGGTTGAACCAGGCGTGCAGCTCCAGGCCCCGGTGGTGCGCCTCGCGCACGGCCGTGCCGAGCGGATCCCAGCCGGGGGCCTTGCCCTGGGTGCCGGTGAGGTACTGCGACCAGGGCTCGTACGGCGAGGGCCAGAGCGCGTCCGCGGTGGGCCGTACCTGGAGCATCACCGTGTTCAGACGGTCCGCCACCGCCCTGTCGAGGTGCGCGATCAGCTCGGCGCGCTGCTGGGCGGCGGTCAGTCCGGTCCTGGAGGGCCAGTCACGGTTGGCCACACTGGCGATCCAGACGCCCCGCATCTCGCGGACCGCGCGGGGGCGGCGGGCGAGCGCGGCCGGTGCTGCCGGTGCTGCCGGTGCTGCCGACGCACTGCCCGACGCGGTCGTGAGCGTGGAAATCGCGGCCAGCCCGAACGCCCGACGTGACAAACGCCCCATCTGTTGCACCCCGAAACACGGCGGATCCGCCCGACCGCGGACCGTTCGCGCCCAGGATGCCCGACCCCGCCGATCGATCATCGATACTTTCCAGTAACGTGCACGAACGGAGCAGGGCATCTCCACAAAGAGGCCCCGCACAGTCCGTAGACCAGCGAAAGGGACGATGTGAGCGACATCGAGCGCGTCGGAGTGGTGGGCTGCGGCCAGATGGGAGCGGGCATCGCCGAGGTGTGCGCCCGTTCCGGACTGGACGTGAAGGTCGCCGAGACCACGGGCGAGGCCCTGGAGATCGGCCGGACCCGGCTGTTCAACTCGCTGACGAAGGCCGCCGAACGCGGCAAGATCAGCGAGGAGGAGCGCGACGCGACCCTGGCGCGCCTGTCGTTCACCACCGACCTCGGCGAGTTCTCCGACCGTGATCTGGTGATCGAGGCCGTCGTCGAGAACGAGCAGGTCAAGACCGAGATCTTCCAGGTGCTCGACCAGGTCATGACCCGGCCGGACGCGATCCTCGCCTCCAACACCTCCTCCATCCCCCTGGTGAAGCTGGCGGTCGCCACCTCGCGCCCCGACCATGTCGTCGGCATCCACTTCTTCAACCCGGCCCCGGTGCAGAAGCTCGTCGAGCTGATCCCGGCGCTCACCACCTCCGAGGGCACGATCAGCCGCGCCCAGGCCTTCGCCGAGAAGCTGCTCGGCAAGCACGCGATCCGCGCCCAGGACCGCTCCGGCTTCGTGGTCAACGCGCTGCTCGTGCCGTATCTGCTCTCCGCCATCCGGATGTTCGAGTCGGGCATCGCGGGCCGCGAGGACATCGACAACGGCATGGAGATGGGCTGCGCCCACCCGATGGGTCCGCTGAAGCTGTCGGACCTGATCGGTCTGGACACGATCGTCTCCATCGCCAACTCGATGTACGACGAGTACAAGGAGCCGCTGTACGCCGCTCCCCCGCTGCTCCAGCGCATGGTCGACGCCGGCCGTCTGGGCCGCAAGAGCGGCTCCGGCTTCTACACCTACGGCTGACTCCTCTCCGCGTCGTGCACAGTGCCCATTCCAGGGTGCCGATGACACAGTGCGACGAACACGGGCCCGGCACTCTTAGGAGCGCCGGGCCCGCCGTATTCACACACCGTGTGCGCGCCGGGCCCGCATATGCCTGTCGCACACGCTCCCCACGCGTCCACCAGGGGAGTTGACTCCTCATGCGCATGCAAGGGATGTGACGACTACGGAAAGGAGCGGACCAGTGACCGCCGACCCGGAGCATCCCGTGGTCCATGGAGAACTCGCAGAGTTACGCCGCCGACTCGATGTCGCCTACGCGCGTGTCGAGGGAGGGCTCAATCTGCTCAGCCATCGCACGGAGGAGACGGACAAGGAACTGGACGACCTCAGCGCACGCATCGTCGTACTGGAGCACGCCCGTTGGCCGCTGCCCGCCGTCGCGGCCGTGACGGCCGTGGGCGCACTGATCGCGACGGTCTGGCAGGCCGTCGGACACTAGGGCACGGGACGCGGTGGGGGGAAGTCAGGGCAAAGCGTCCTGCCCGAGCCTGAGATGGTGCAGCAGGAGCAGCGCGGCCGCCATGTTGGCGGCCGGGACCTCGCCGCGGGCGACCATGTCGGGGACGAGCTTGAGGGGGACCCATTCCCGGCGGTCCGACTCGAAGTCGTCCACGGGATGTCCGACGTACTCGCCCTCCTCGGCCCAGTAGACGTGGTGCCGGGCGTCGGTGAGCCCGTTGGACGGTTCCACGCTCATGAGGTGGTGCAGAGGTCCCGGTCGCCAGCCGGTCTCTTCCTCGAGTTCCCTGGCGGCCGCGCACGCGATGTCCTCGCCGTCCTCGACGACGCCCGCGGCCAGTTCCCACCCCCAACTGTCGGTGATGAAGCGGTGGCGCCACAGGAGGAGGACTTCATTGGCCTCGTTCACCACCGTGGCCACGGCGACGGGCCGCAGCCGTATCAAAAAGTGATCGAGGTGCCGACCGTCCGGCAGCTCGACATCCGCGAGGTTGACGCTGAACCAGCGGTTTTCATACACAGTTTGTTCGTTCTGTTTCGTCCACTGCACGGTTCTGCCACCTTCCGCTGAGTAAGTGGCAATATCGCAGCAGGAGCAGTTCGGCAGCAGACGCAGAACTACCTCTCACAGCTGCGGCGCAGTGTGATGTCAGGGGTTCACAGCGGTACGCGCAGGGCTCCGTCGATCAGTTCGGCTGCCTCGGTCGTGCCCGCGCAGCCGCTGCGGACCAGGTGTTCGCGCACCGCGCGGAGTCTGTCGCGCAGGCGCTGCGACTCCATTCCGCGGGCCTGTTCGGCCATCTGCACCGCGGTGGCCACCGCCTTGTCGGCGTTGCCCTGACGCAGCTCGATCGTGCTGAGCATCGCGAGCCGGTGCACCCGGCCCCGGTCGTGGGCCGGATTGTCGACGGCCACCGAGGCATGCTCCCGCGCCGCCACCAGTTCGCCGAGGCTGAGCAGCGCCTCCGCCACCTGGACATTGACCAACCCCGGCTGGACATAGCCGGTTTCGTCGGGTTCGTATCCACGCCGGATGCGTTCGGCGGCCTGCTCGGCACGCCGGATGCAGGACAGCGCGCTCGTGCCGTCGCCGAGGTGTGCGTACGCCTTCGCCTGCATCGCGTACAGGTCGGAGGCGAGCGCCGGGGTGATGTGCTTGCCCGCGGCACGCAGCGCGGCCTCCGCGAAGGCGACGGCCTGCCGGTTCTCCCGCATGAACAGCGACTGGTTGACGAGGAGCGCGATCACATAGGCGCCAAGTCCCCTGTCCCCACTGGCCTTCGCCAGGCGCAGCGCCTGGTGGAAGTACCGCTGGGCGAGGCCGTGCGCGTCGGAGTCGTAGGCGCAGATCCCGGCGACGGCCACCAACCCGCCCGTGGCCCGGTGCAGTTGACGGCCGGTCTCGTCGGTGTAGCTGCCGCGCAGCAGCGGGGCGGCCTCGGCGTTGAGGAAGCCGACGATCCGGGTGCGGGTCGCGATGCCGCCGGCCTTGCGGTACATCTGCTCGTAGTGCGTCCGGGCGGCGCGCAGCATCTCCAGGTCACCGGCGGTGACCCGGTGCCGCCCGCCACGCGACACGTCGACGTCCTCGGGCGGGTTCTCCCACTCCCACACCGGCATGACGGCGGGCGTGCCGGTGACCGCGGGGGCGCCCAGTATGTGCGGCCGCTGCTGCTCGTCGGAGCGCCACAGGGCGGTGGCCCGCTCCACGAACCCGGACAGCGAGGTGCCGTGCGGGGCGGCGGGCTCACCGGGGACGCCGAGGCCGATGTCGTCGAGGTTGACCGTGCGGTGCAGCCGGGCGGCGAGCACCTCGCAGATCAGGTCGGGCACCTGGCCGCGGGGGCGCTGGCCCTTCAACCACCGTGCCACGGCGGTGTGTTCGTACCGGAGCGCGAGCCCGCGCGCACGTCCGGCCTGGTTCACGTGTGCGGCCAACCCCGCGTGCGAGATCCCCGCTTCGTCCAGGATCGCGTCGAGCAGAGTGTTGGGCTGCATATATGCCCCCCGGGTGGCTCGGTGCCGACCGTGCCGTCAGAGTAGTGGGTGTGGGTTCACACGGGGTGTGAACGGAGTGCCCGAATCCGTAGCGTGCGCGCACTGTCGCGGAGAGTTTCCAGCCGGTTGACTGAAATGCCTCGCAAGAGGCCGGCCGGGCCGCCGGCTCCCCCTCGTACAGTGCGGCGGCCCGAATCCGCGCCGTCCGCCCAGCTGCCTGCCCGACACTCCGTGGCGGGGCGGACGGCTCCGCCGGTGTGGCCGAGCGACTCAACACCGTTGTGCTCAGAGGTGCGTTGTCGTCTGCGGGTACGTGGTGGCTGGTCGCGCCCGCGCGGCGGAGCCGCTGATGTCACCGCCCCGCGCCCCTGAGGCCCGATGGAGTTGCCGATCGTTTCGCAGTACGAGTAAGGCGACGTCGTCGGTCGGGGATCCCTCCGCGTGGCGCAGCAGGCCCGCGAAGACCGAGCCCAGTACCGCCTGGGGGTTCTCGCCCGCGGCCTTCGCCAGCGCCCCCGGCAGCGAGAAGAACCGGCCATGAGCGTCTCTGGCGTCCTCCGCTCCGTCCGTGTGGAGGACCAGGGTCTCGCCGGGGAGGAGGAAACCGCACTGCATGGGCTGTAGTTCCGGCGGCAGCGGGAACGGCCCGAGCGGAGGGAGGGGGTCCGCTCGGGTCAGGGTGTCCACCCGGGGTCCGCTGAGCAGATACGGCCACGGGTGGCCGCAGTTCAGTGCGCACACGTCGCCGTCCCGGCCGATCTCCAGGAGCAGTACGGTGACGAACTCCTCGGCGACCGGGTCGTCGTCCCGGGCCCGCTCGCGCAGGTGTCTGCCCAGCGCGCGCTCCAACCGGCGCAGCACACCGCCGAGTTCGGGCTCGTCATGGACGGCCTCGCGGAAGCTGCCGAGTACGGCGGCGACGGTACCGAGCGCGGCGAGGCCATGCCCGCGGACGTCGCCCATGACGACCCGTACGCCATGCTCGGTGGCGATCACCTCGTACAGGTCTCCGCCGACGGAGGCGCCACTGTCCGCGGAGAGCTGGGCGGCGGCGATGTCCAGGCCGTCGATACGCGGCGGGAGCGGTCGCAGCAGGGCACTCTGCGCGGCACCGGCGACCTGCCGGATCTGCCGGAGTTCACGCAGCAGCGCGTGCCGGACGTGGAGTATCAGCCCGGTGCCGACGGCGAAGAACACGGCGCTGGTCGCGAGGCGTGCCTCGAAACCGGTCTGCTGGGCGAGCGGGCAGGTCAGCTTGTACGTGACCGCCACGGCACCCCACGCGGTGGGTAACCCCAGCGAGAGCACCCTGCGGGGAACCCGACCCCTGATACGGATCATGCCGATGGCCCCCCAATAGGCCCAGACAGCACAGAAGGACCGACCCCTAGAGGCCGGTCCGATTCTGTCGACAGCATGACCCGGAAGGACCAGATCACCAGCAAACGTCACCCTATTGAGTGAGGTGACTGCAATGCGCGCCTCAGGGGCGCGGGGAACTGCGCAACCAGCCACAGCTCACCCGCACCCGGCACACGGCCTCAGCCGCGCAGGACCGCTCCCGTACGCTCCCCGGCAAGCGCAACAGCCGCATCCCGCGCGGCCGAAGCCTCGTCCACGGTCAGCGTCCGGTCCACGGCCCGGAACCGCAGCGCGTACGCCAGCGACTTCTTGCCCTCACCGAGCTGATCGGCGTTCTCGTACACGTCGAACAGCCGGATCGCCTCAAGGAGTTCACCCGCCCCCTCACGCAGCGCGGCCTCGACATCGCGGTGCGGCACGAACTGGTCCACGACCAGCGCGACATCCTGCGTGGCGACCGGGAACGTCGAGATGCCCGGCGCCTGAGGCGTGTCGTCGCCGACGGCCTCCAGCGCGTCCAGGTCCAGCTCCATCGCGGCGGTACGCGCGGGCAGCCCGAACGCCTTCACCACGCGCGGGTGCAGCTCACCGGCGTGCCCGACGACCTTCTCGACGCCCTCGGCGACGACCACGAGCTCGGCGCACCGCCCAGGGTGCCACGGCCCGTACTGCCCACCGCGGACGACCAGTTCGGCACCGGCCTCACGGGCGACGGCCCGCGCCGCCTCGATCGCGTCGGCCCAGTCCGCCGGACGGCCCTTGCCCCACCAGCCGGCCTGCTCACGGGCGCCCGCGAGAACGGCGGCCACATGGCGCGGCTGCGCGGGCAGCACGGCGTTGAGCGAGGCGAGTTCCTCGTCGGTGGGACGCCGGTCGACGGGCAGCGAGACGGCGACACCCTGCTCCTCACGCGGCTGGAACACCAGACCCGTCTCGAAGAGCGCGAGGTCGTGCGAGCCCCGCCCGTCATTGCGCCGCAGTGCACCCAGCAGACCCGGCAGCAGCGACGTACGGAGCGCGGGCTCCTCGTCGTTGAGCGGGTTGGTCAGCTTGACGACACGGCGGGCCGGGTCGTCGGCCTCCAGGAGGAGCTGGTCGAAGACCTGCTCGCCGAGGAAGGGGTAGTTCGGCGCCTCGACGAACCCGGCACCGGCCAGTGCCCGGCCGACGCGGCGGTGCAGCCGCTGCCGGTGGGTGAGACCGCGGCCCGACGGGGGCTTGGGCAGCGTGGAGGGCAGGTTCTCGTAGCCCTCCAGGCGGATGACCTCTTCGGCCAGGTCGTTGACCTCGGTGAGGTCGGGACGCCAGGACGGCACGGTGACGATCAGCTCGTCCTGCCCGTACACGTCGCAGCCGACCTGCTGGAGACGGCGTACGACGGTCTCGCGGCCGTACTCGACACCCGCGACCCTGTCCGGGTGGTCGGCCGCGACGGCGATGGTGTGCGGCGCGGACGGCGTGGCGACCTCGGTGACACCGGCGTCGGCGGTGCCGCCCGCGAGGAGGACGAGGAGGTCGACCGTGCGCTGCGCGGCAGCGGCGGCGGCAGCGGGGTCGACGCCGCGCTCGAAGCGCCGGGACGCCTCGGAGGACAGCTTGTGGCGACGGGCCGTACGCGCGATCGACACCGCGTCGAAGTGCGCGGCCTCGATGACCACGTCGGTCGTGCCCTCGCCCTCCTGGTGGTCGGCGATCTCCGTGTTGGCGCCGCCCATGACACCGGCGAGGCCGATCGGGCCACGGTCGTCGGTGATGACCAGGTCCTCGGCGTGCAGCTTCCGCTTGGCACCATCGAGGGTGACGATCTCCTCGCCCTCGCCGGCCCGGCGGACACCGATGGTGCCCTGGACCAGCCCGCGGTCGTAGGCGTGCAGCGGCTGACCGAGCTCCATCATCACGTAGTTGGTGATGTCGACGGCCAGCGAGATCGGGCGCATGCCGACCTTCTGGAGCCGCCGCTGGAGCCAGAGCGGGGAGCGGGCCTCGGGGCTGAGTCCGCTCACCGTACGGGCCGTGAAGCGGTCGCAGCCGAGCGGCTCGGAGACCTGCACGGGGTAGCCGTACGCGTTCGGGCCCGGGACGTCCAGGAGCGCCGGGTCGCGCAGCGGCAGGCCGTAGGCGATGGCGGTCTCGCGGGCGACACCGCGGATGGAGAGGCAGTCGCCGCGGTTGGCGGTGACGGCGATGTCCAGGACCTCGTCGACCAGTTCGAGGAGCTCGATGGCGTCCTTGCCGACCTCGGTCTCCGGGGGCAGCACGATGATGCCGTGGCTGCCGTCGTCGCCCATGCCCAGCTCGTCGCCGGAGCAGATCATGCCGTGGGAGGTCTTGCCGTACGTCTTGCGCGCGGAGATCGAGAAGCCGCCCGGCAGGGTGGCGCCGGGGAGGACCACGACGACCTTGTCGCCGACGGCGAAGTTGCGGGCGCCGCAGACGATCTCCTGGGGCTCACCGGTGCCGTTGGCCTGGCCCACGTTGACCGTGCAGAAGCGGATGGGCTTCTTGAACTCGGTCAGCTCCTCGATGGTCAGCACCTGGCCGACGACGAGGGGGCCCTTGAGGTCGGCACCGAGGTGCTCGACGGTCTCGACCTCAAGGCCTGCCGAAATGAGCTTGGCCTGGACGTCACGGCCGGTTTCGGTCGCCGGCAGGTCGACGTACTCCCGCAGCCAAGAAAGCGGGACCCGCATCAGATCTCCATCCCGAACGGCCGGGTGAACCGGACGTCACCCTCGACCATGTCTCGCATGTCTTCGACGTTGTGGCGGAACATCAGCATCCGCTCGATGCCGAACCCGAAGGCGAACCCGCTGTACTTCTCCGGGTCGACGCCACAGGCGGTCAGCACCTTGGGGTTGACCATGCCGCAGCCGCCGAGCTCGATCCAGCCCTCGCTGGAGCAGGTGCGGCAGGGGCGGTCGGGGTTGCCGACGGACTCGCCGCGGCAGACGTAGCAGACCATGTCCATCTCGGCGGACGGCTCGGTGAACGGGAAGAAGTTCGGCCGCAGCCGGGTCTTCATGCCCTCGCCGAACAGGGCCTGGACCATGTGGTCCATGGTGCCCTTGAGGTCGGCCATGGTGAGGCCCTCGTCGACGGCCAGCAGTTCGACCTGGCGGAAGACCGGGGTGTGCGTGGCGTCGAGCTCGTCGGTGCGGTAGACGACACCGGGACAGATCACGTAGACCGGCAGCTCGCGGTCGAGCAGCGAGCGGATCTGCACGGGCGAGGTGTGGGTGCGCAGCACGACGCCGGACTCGGTGCCGCCTTCGGGGCCCTGCACGAAGAAGGTGTCGGCCTCACCGCGGGCCGGGTGGTCCGGGCCGATGTTGAGGGCGTCGAAGTTGAACCACTCGGCCTCGACCTGCGGGCCCTCGGCGACCTCGTAGCCCATGGCCACGAAGACGTCCTCGATGCGCTCCGACAGGGTGGTGAGCGGGTGGCGGGCGCCGGCCGGTACGCGGTCGTACGGCAGCGTGACGTCCACCGACTCCTCGACCAGGACACGCGCGTCGCGCTCGGCCTCCAGCTCGGTCTGCCGCCCGGCCAGCGCCTTGTTCACGGCGCCGCGGGCCTGTCCGACGAGCTTTCCGGCGGCGGCCTTGGCCTGCGGGGGCAGGGCGCCGATCTCGCGGTTGGCGAGGGCCAGCGGCGAGGTGCCGCCGGTGTGGGCGACCTTGGCCTCCTGGAGCGCGTCGAGGGAGTCCGCGGCGGCGAAGGCGGCGAGCGCCTCGTCCCGCATGCGCTCGATCTCTTCTGGCTTCAACGCCTCGACCTCTACAGGGTCGTACGACTTGTTCGGTGCCGACATCTCTTCCCGTGCTTCCGATTGGCTGGCTGAAGGTCCCCGTCACCGACTCACACAGAGGTCAGAGGGCCGTCCCTGGGACACAAAGGTGCCAAAGGCCGAGTCTAACGGGGTGGGGGTGGACGAATGCGCCCGTGGGCCGCTAGGCGAGATACGCCGGCGCCGCCACGGGCAACATAAATCGGAACTCCGCGCCGCCCTCGGGGGCGCGGCCGACGGTGATGGTGCCGCCGTGGGCTTCGACGATGCCCTTGACGATGTACAGCCCGAGGCCCGTGCCGCCGCGCTTGCTGCCCCGCCAGAAGCGGGTGAAGACGCGGTTCATGGACTCCTCCGGGATGCCGGACCCTTCGTCGCTCACCGTGACCGACGTACCGGCGTCCTCCCCTTCCCGGGGTGACGCCGAGGCCGTGATGTCAATCGTGACCGTTCCCTCGCCGTGGCGCACGGCATTTTCGAGCAGGTTGCTGAGCACCTGGTCGATCTTGTCGGGGTCGGCCCACAGCATGGGCAGGGGTTGCTCGATGCGCAGCAGGAACCGGTCGGCGGTCTGCCCGGCGGCGACGTACGCCTGGATGTGCCGCCCGACCGCGGCCCCGATGTCGACGGGCTGGCGGCGCACCTCCAGTCGTCCGGAGTCGATGCGCGAGATGTCGAGCAGCTCGGCGATGAGCCGGGTGACCCGGTCGGCGTCGGCGTCGACGGTCTCCAGCATCAGCCGCTTCTGGTCGTCGGTGAACCGTTCCCACTTCGCGAGCAGGGTGGCGGTGAAGCCCTTGACGGAGGTGAGCGGCGAGCGCAGTTCGTGGGCGACGGTGGCGATCAGCTCGGCGTGACTGCGCTCGGTGCGGCGCCGGGCCTCGGTGTCACGCAGGCACACGACGACACGGTGGACCGGCCCGGTGGGCTCGGTGCGCACGTACCGCGCGGAGACGAGGACCTCGCGTCCGCCGGGAAGGAGGAGGTTGCGCTCGGGCTGCCGTCGGCGGATGGCGAGGCCCCCGTAGGGATCCGTCACCTGCCACCAGCGTCGCCCTTCCAGGTCCTCCAACGGCAGGGCCTTGTCGAGCCGCTGTCCGAGGGCCTCGGCGGCGGGGACGGCGGTGATGCGCTCGGCGGCGGCGTTGAAGCAGACGACCCGGCCGTGCTCGTCGGCGACGACCAGTCCGTCGGGCAGGAGGTCGGGGTCGATGCCGAGCCCGGCAAGGTCACCGGCGCCGGACGCGGACCCCTGCCGCACGTCCCGTGCTCCCGGTGCGCTGCTCGTGCCGACGCTCATATCCCCGTACCCCACCTCTTCGACGGAGGGCCCCCGAGCTGGTCACCCTACTAGCTCTCGGTGACGGAGCGGCACCCTCCGGAGGCGCGCTGTGCACGGGCCGACGCGTAGAGACATACGGCCGCGGCGGTCGCCAGGTTCAGGCTCTCGGCCTTCCCGTGGATCGGGACGCGCACGACGGCGTCCGCGAGCGCGCGGGTCTCCTCCGGGAGCCCCCACGCCTCGTTCCCGAAGACCCAGGCGGTCGGCCCGCCCATGGTCCCCTTGTCGAGCTCGTCGTCGAGGTCGTCGGTCCCGGCCCCGTCGGCGGCGAGGATCCGCACCCCGGCGTCCTTGAGCCCCTGGACCGCCTGCTCCACGGGGACGCCGACGGCGACGGGGAGATGGAAGAGGGAGCCCACGGAGGCCCGTACGGCCTTGGGGTTGTAGAGATCCACGGACGCGTCGGTCAGGACGACGGCCTCGGCCCCGGCGGCGTCCGCGCACCGCAGGACGGTCCCGGCGTTCCCGGGGTCCCGGACGTTGGCGAGCACGGCGACGAGCTGGGGGCGGGCGGCGAGGATCTCCTCGAAGGGGGTGTCGAGGAACCGGCACACGCCGACGAGCCCCTGCGGGGTGACGGTGGTGGAGATGTCGGCGATGACGTCCTCGGAGGCGAGGTGCACGCGCGCTTCGACGGCGCGGGCCTCCCCGATGATCTCGGCGTACCGCTCGGCGGCCTCGACGGTGGCGAACAACTCCACCAGGCCGTGCCCGGCGGCCTCCCGCACGGCCTGCGGCCCCTCGGCCAGGAACAGCCGCTCCTTGCCCCGGAAGTTCCGCCTGGCGAGCCGCCGGGCGGCCAGGACCCGCGGGGAACGGGGGGAGATCAGCTCAGGGGGTGCGGGGTGCATGAGGCTCACTTTCAGAACTACACAACAGGACCCGCAAGCCCGAAGGCCTGCGGGTCCCTCATGTCACGTCGGCACTGGGCCGGCGCTTGCGTCACGCGGCCTTCGGCGCGTTGACGTCGGCCGGCAGAGCCTTCTGCGCGACCTCGACCAGCGCGGCGAACGCGGTGGCGTCGTTGACGGCCAGCTCGGCCAGGATCTTGCGGTCGACCTCGATGTTCGCCGCGTTCAGACCCTGGATGAGGCGGTTGTACGTCATGCCGTTCTGGCGGGCCGCAGCGTTGATGCGCTGGATCCACAGCCGACGGAAGTCACCCTTGCGCTTCTTGCGGTCGTTGTAGTTGTAGACCAGCGAGTGGGTGACCTGCTCCTTGGCCTTGCGGTACAGGCGCGAACGCTGACCGCGGTAGCCGGAGGCCGCCTCGAGGATCGCCCGGCGCTTCTTGTGGGCGTTGACTGCCCGCTTGACGCGTGCCACTTGTTAACTCCTTGTAGCGGGGCCGTGGTTGGACTCACACGGCCCGGAATCGAATAGGTCCCGGTCCAGACGTACGGCGCTCAGTCAGGGCGCCGCGTACGTCACTTGCCGAGAAGCTTCTTGATCTTCGCGGCGTCGCCCGGGGCCATCTCGGCGTTGCCGGTGAGGCGGCGCGTCACGCGGGACGACTTGTGCTCGAGCAGGTGGCGCTTGCCGGCGCGCTCGCGGAGCACCTTGCCGGAGCCGGTGATCTTGAAGCGCTTGCTGGCACCGCTGTGCGACTTGTTCTTCGGCATAGCGCCGTTCTCTCCTCTGGGTGGCGCTCCGGTGCCCGGTCGTGAAACCGGGCACACGGTGGAGCGTCGCTCTTGTATCGGTTACGTCCTGTGGGACTCGCGTCCCCCGGGATCACGCCTCGGCAGGGGCCTCGGCGGGAGCCTCGACAGCGGCCTCGGCAACCTCGGCGTCCGCGTTCACGGCGTCGGGGTCCGCGGCGTTCTGCGACTTGCCGGGGTTGGCCTTCGCTTCAGCCTTGCGGGCTTCCTGCGCCTGGCGGGCCTCGGCCATCGCCTCGGTCTTCTTCTTGTGCGGACCGAGAACCATGATCATGTTTCGGCCGTCCTGCTTCGGGTTCGACTCCACGAACCCGAGGTCCTCGACGTCCGTCGCGAGACGCTGAAGCAGTCGGTAGCCGAGCTCCGGCCGGGACTGCTCGCGACCACGGAACATGATCGTGATCTTGACCTTGTCGCCCTGCTTGAGGAACCGGACGACGTGACCCTTCTTGGTGTCATAGTCGTGCGGGTCGATCTTCGGCCGGAGCTTCATCTCCTTGATGACCGTGTGCGCCTGGTTCTTGCGCGCCTCACGGGCCTTCATGGCCGACTCGTACTTGAACTTCCCGTAGTCCATGAGCTTGCACACGGGCGGACGGGCGTTCGCCGCGACCTCGACCAGGTCCAGGTCGTACTCCTGCGCAAGCTCCAGTGCCTTGGCCAGCGGGACGATGCCCACCTGCTCGCCACTGGGACCGACAAGTCGCACCTCGGGAACGCGAATCCGGTCGTTGATGCGGGGCTCGGCGCTGATGGATCCTCCTCGGTTAGCACCACACAGCCGTCTGGCGGACGGCCGCGTTTGTCTCTTTTCGACAGACCTAACCGCGCCGAAGCACAAAAAATGCCCCGGACGATCACAAGACGGGGCTCCAAAACACTGCCGGAGCACCGCCGCGATGATCGCGGGGCGCACATTCGGGCGGCTCCATCGTCCGTACGGAACGATGGTGGCCGCCTGACCGGGGTGACCCGCCGTCCCGGGGGACGGTCAGGTGGGAGATCGGAGCCTCCACTTGTGGGCCGGGCACGCGAATGTCCAGCCGGTCGTCAAACAGGTTAGCAGGATCGCTTGACAAGGACCAATTGGAGGAACGGCCTCACGAACCGCCTATCGTGTGGGCCATGAGTGACACCCCTCCTGAGTCCCCCGCCGACTTCGACGAGATGACCCGCGACATCGCCGAGGTCCCCGCGGTCGAGGTGATCGTGACGGTCGCCGTCAACCTGATGAGCGCCGCCGCCGTGAAGCTCGGTCTGACCGAAGAGGGCGACAAGTACAAGGACCTGGACGAGGCCCGCAAGCTGATCCACGCCCTGGCCGGCCTCCTCGACGGCAGCGCGACCGAGATCAGCTCCTTCCACGCGGCCCCGCTGCGCGACGGCCTGAAGTCCCTCCAGCTCGCGTTCCGCGAGGCCTCGCTCGTCCCGGACGAGCCGGGCCAGGGCCCGGGCGAGAAGTACACGGGCCCGGTCTACGGCTAACCCCTACCGCACGTACAAGGGCTCGCCCGGAGGCGTCGCCCCGGCCGGCAGCAGTGCCAGGTCGAGGCCGCGCACCAGGCGGGCCCTCAGTGTCTCGTCGGCGGCGAGGCGGCGCGCGACCGCGTGGACACCGGCGTCGTGCGGGACGACGGGGTCGAGGACCAGGGCGAGGGTGCCGTCCCCCTGGCCGGGCCCGAGGTAGGCCCGCTCCACCGCGCGCACGTCGGCGACGGCGGCCCGCACCGCCGCCACGACCGCGGGGTCGGACAGCGGGTCCGTCGTCGTACGCCCCTCGGCGAGGGCGAGCAGCGCGGGACCGGTCAACTCGAACGGCACGGGTCCGGCCAGGTCCAGTACGACCGTGTCCGCCTTCTCGTGCGCGGCGGCCTGGAGCGCCTGGTGCAGGGGTACGGCGACGGGGCGGGCCGCCGGGTCCCAGAGCACCAGCGAGTCGGTGGACGTGAAGGCGGGCAGGGCGGTGCGGCCGCCGGCCTTCAGGGTGGGCACTGCCATGTCGCTGGTCTTCTCGCGGCGCAGTCCGTTCTCGTCCTCCTCGACCTCGCCGAGCACGGCCACGACGGGGACGAGCAGCCGGGCACCCTTCAGCGCCTCCAGGACGGGGCCCACGGCGGCGCGGTCCTCGGCCCAGGCGGCCAGCGCCGCGCTCAGCCGGGGGTCGGCACCGCCGTCGTCGTCGGAGAAGCCGGGGTCGGGAATGTTCTTGTTCGCCACGGTCACCGACCCTATAGGGGGGATGCTGCTGGGCTTGTGCGGCCCCGGAAACCTCTCCGTGACCGTCTTCACCGGAATCTCAGATTTCCCTGACACACATCTAACTTTCGTCTAACGGCCCACACAGTCGGCGGCCCGACCATCACGGTCATGGAGTCCTCCAGAGTCCGCCGAAGCCGTCGCTCGCGCCCGTCCCGGCGGCGCCCCCTGATGTACACCGCCCTCGCCTCCGTCGCGATCGTCGGCGCCACGGCCGGAGGGACCGTGTACATGAAGGCGCAGGCGCACTCCGCCACTCCCTCCGTATCCTCGGCCCCGTCGCCGGCCTCGGCGGCGGGGAGCCAGGAGGCATCGGTGGAGCCCGTGACGCAGCCGACGGTGGACTACGACAAGCTGCTGGCCGACGCCATGGAGTCGGTGACCGTGCCGGACGACGCGGACGTGTCGGTCGCCGTGCTCGACCTGGACTCCGGGGAGAGCGCCACGTACGGGGACGCCGCCTTCGACACGGCGAGCATCGTCAAGGTCGACATCCTGGCGGCGCTGCTGCTCCAGGCCCAGGACGAGGACCGGCATCTCACGGCGGCCGAGAAGTCGTACGCCACCACGATGATCGAGAACAGCGACAACGTCTCCGCGTCCGCGCTGTGGCGGATCATCGGCAAGGCGGAGGGGCTGGACGCGGCGAACGAGCGGCTCGGGCTGACGTCCACCGAGGGCGGCGACGGGATGCTGTGGGGGCTGACCCAGACCACGGCGGCGGATCAACTCACTTTGCTCCAGCAGGTGTTCGGGGACGACTCGGCGCTCAGCTCGGCTTCTCAGGAGTATGTGCAGGGGCTGATGGGTCAGATAGCCGCCGACCAGCACTGGGGGGTGTCGGCCGCCGCCGAGGGGTCCGCGTGGGCGCTGAAGAACGGGTGGCTGCCGCGGTCCACGACCGGGCTGTGGGACATCAACAGCGTGGGGCGGGTCACGGCGTCGGACGGGAACGAGTACCTGGTCGCGGTTGTGTCGAACGGCAACGCGACGAAGGAGAAGGGGATTTCGCTCGTGGAGTCGGCTGCGAAGACCGCGGTGGCCGTTTTCACGGGGTGAGAGCCCCACGGGGTGAGGGCCCTCTCAGGGGGTTTCCCTTCTGCCCCGCCACAGGACCACCGCCGCGATCAGCAGGACTCCGCCCGCGCCCCCTGCCAGGGGAGCCGCCCAGCTCGACGTGTCGTCTTCCTCCTTGGCCGTGTCCGGGCCCGAGCCGAAGTACTTCTCGCCGTAGGACGCCGCCTGCAGTCCCTCCGGCTTCAGCTTGGCCGCTGCCGCGATCGCGGCGGCCGGGTCGACCATGCCGTAGCCGCGGGAGTCGTCGCGGCCGCCGACGGGGGCGTCGCGGGCCGTGTCCTCCAGGAGCTTCTTGATCTGGGCCGGGGTCAGGCCGGGGTGGGCCGCCTCGATCAGGGCGACGGCTCCTGAGACGAAGGCCGCGGCGGCGCTGGTGCCCCAGCCCTCGTAGTACTTGTGGTCGGGGTCGGCGATGACGACCTTGTCGCCGGGGGCGCTGACCGTGGAGTACCAGCGGCGGGTGGAGAAGGCGGCGCGGGTGCCGTACCGGTCGACGGCGGTCGCGGCGATGACGCCCGGGTAGGCGGCCGGGTAGGAGATGTGGTCGCCCTTCTCGCCGCCGTTGCCGGCCGAGGCGACGACCACGGAGCCCTTCTTCAGGGCGTACTGGACGGCCTCGTCCTCGGCGGGTTCGGGGTGGGCGGACTTGGAGTCGTCGCCCAGGGAGAGGTTGATGACGTCGGCGCCGTGGTCGGCGGCCCAGCGGATGCCTTCGGCGAGGGCGTTGCCGCGGGTGTTGCGGGCCTTGCCGCGGGCCGAGTCGCCGTCCTCCAGGATGACGCGGACGGGGAGGATCTTGGCCTCGGGGGCGATGCCCATGACGCCGTCGGCGTTGCCGATCCCGTGTCCGTGGCCGGCGATGATGCCGGCCATCGCGGTGCCGTGGCGGGCCCAGGCGCGGTCGCCGCGGCTCGCTCCGAAGCCGACCATGTCCTTTCCTTCGAGGACGTTGCCGACGAGGTCGGGGTGGTCGTCCTCGACGCCGGTGTCGAGGACGGCGACGGTGATGCCCTTGCCCTTGGTGGTCTGCCAGGCCTCCTGGGTGTGCATGGCGTCGAGGGCCCACTGCTGGGCGCGTATGCCGTCGGCGTGCGCGGCGGTGGGCGGTACGAGGGCGAGGGAGGCGGCGAGCAGGGCGCTGAGGAGGCCGGCACGGCGGGTCATGGCGTTCACGACGGCTTCTCCGTGGCCGAGCTGACGGTCCTGCGGAAGCCGCGTTCGATGCGGTCGACGAGGCCCTTCGACTCGTGGCCGAGCCCGGCCTGGGCGATGTCGGTGGTGGCGCCGGACGCCATGGCCTTCTCGGCGGGCTCCGGCTCGTCGACGGTACGGCCGTCGGCCCAGCCGGAGACGGCGTAGGCGACGACGGGGGCGTCGGTGAGGACGGAGACGGCCCACGAGGCGCGCTGCTTCGGGCCGAAGCCGGCGGCCGCGGTGTTCTTGGCGGCGTAGGTCCGGGGCATGAGGTCGCTCCGGTCGCCGAGCTTCTCCTTGCCGAACCGGGTGTCGAGGGCGGTCATGCCGGCGGCGTCGGCCTTGGTGAAGAGGAGTCCGACGGTGGTGACGTAGCTCTGGGTGGCGTCGGTGTAGGTGGCGCGGAGCAGCCGCTGGCAGCCGACGGGGGCGAGTGCCTTGCGCAGCAGGGGGTCGAAGGCGTCCTTGCAGCCGCTGTCGGGGGCGACGGCGATCCGCGTCCAGGTCCGGTCGGCGCCGCCGGGGCCCGCGCCCTGTCCCTGGAGGGTGGGCGGGAAGAGCTGGTCGACCGGGACGCCGTGCCACATCCCCGCGGCCGCGGCGAAGCTGTTCGCGGCTCCGGCCGCGGCGGAGTCCCCGACGAGCCAACTCCCGGTCGCGGCACCGCCGATGAGTCCGAGACCGAGCACGAGACAGACGGCCACACCGGCGGCCCGCAGCCCGCCCCGCCCTCCGAGCACCCGCGGCCGCGCCTGCTCGTCGTACCCCTCGGGCTGCCCGAACGACACGACGGGCCGCCCGGATCCAGGGGTGTCACCGGGTGCCAGGGGGGCGCTCCAGGAGAGGGAGGGATCGGGCTCCCGGGAGGACGGGCTCCCCGCGGGGGGTGCGGTGCGGCCAAGAGGACCGGCGGGCGCCGGGACCGACCGCTGGCCGGCCAGGGACGGGTCACCGTGGAAAGCCGACCGGCCGAAGGCCTCGGCGGCCGTGGGAGCCGGACGGGAACCGGGCCTGGGCGGCATACCCGCCGAAGCACCGGACGGCGCCCCCGGACCGGGTACGGACTGTCTCTGATAGACATCTCCGAGCCCACGAGAAGCCTGAGCAACGCGTTTGCTGTCTTCTGCTTGAAAAAAAAAAACAACTACCAGCTCATGTCACGCTAGCGATCGAGACAGAAAGAAGAGACCATCGCAGATCACCATAAACCACACGATACTATGGCTGACTAACACACAACCAAAGA
>NZ_JABERD010000054.1 GCF_013044505.1 Streptomyces sp. S3(2020)
GTGTCGGGGGTGTCGGGGGTTCGGGGGGCATGGTGAGAGAGGCGGTCGACGAGTCTGGTGGCGATCCGGTCCGCCGTCGTGGTGTCGGTCGCCAGCATGCTCAGCGCGTCGGCGGCCTCGGTGTCGTTCCGGCCCTCCACGATCAGGTCGACCAGGGCCGGGACCGCCTCGGCAACGCCCCGCGTCCCGAGCGCCAGAGCCGCATGGCCACGGACCACGGCGTCGCGGTTCGCGAGGGCGTCCCGCAGCCGGGCGGTGGCCTCCTCGCCGGGCAGCTCGGCGAGGGACCGGACGGCACGTTCCCGCACCGCGGCCACCGGTGAGCCGAGGGCCTGGGCCAGCAGGGCCGTGGCGCCGTCGCCCGATCGCGCCAGCGCCCAGCGAAGGGCTCCGGCGACGTTCGGCTCCGTCTCCCTCAGTACCGCCTCGACCAGGGCCTCCAACGGAATCTCGGCGGCCGAGGAAAGGGCCGCGCGCTGGCGGGCGGCGGCGCTCTTCGACCCCAGCGCCTGGAGGGACACGACGACCTGGAGGACGTCCTCCCAGCCGGCGGGCTCGGCGGCATCGATCCGGCGGAGCCGCGTCAGCAGCTCGGTCTCGGCCGCGATGCGTTCGCGCGTCTGGCGGATGAGGTCGTCGACGAGCGCGGAGGGCGTGAAACCGGGATCGTCCAGCGCGCGCCCGATCTCACGCAGAGACAGCCCCAGCGACCGCAGGCTCTCGATGTGGAAGATCCGCCGGATGTCGTCGCCGGAGTACTCCCGGTAGCCGGAGCCCGTCCGGCCCGAGGGCCGCAACAGGCCGAGCGACTCGTAATGCCTGAGCATGCGGGCGCTGACTCCGGAGCGTCGCGCCACCTCACCGATCAACACGCCTTATTGTCCCGCCGGGCCGGACCCGCCGAGGGCCACCACACGCTTCGCCTCCTCGATCGCGGACTCGAAACCGGCGTCCGGGTCGCGCAGCAGCCGTTCCGTGGCGAGGGCGTGCGTGCGCACCCGCCGGTCAGCGGCCGTCGTCGCGGCCCGCAGAGCGGGCAGTACGACCTCACCCAGCGCGACCAGCGCCCGGCTGAGACTCAGCTGCGTCTCGCGCCCACCGCGCCCGAGCTGTGTCACCAGCACGGCGGCCAACCCGGACTCCTCGCCGTCCGGCACCAGCACGACCGCGGCCCGCCAGGCACTGCGGGCGACCTCGTCGTCGGCGTCGCACAGGAGCTCCCGCGTGATCGCCGGCCACGCCTGCCGGTCCCCGATCTTGGACATTGTGTGCAACGCCTGACTCCGCGCCTGCGCACGCTCCGAACGCACTTCCCGCAGCAGCCCGGGAAGCGTCACGGACACCGGGTGCCGGGCGAGCGCCCACGTCAGCATGTCGCGGACGAAGAACTCGGGCTCGATCGCGCACCGCTCGATCAGCTTGTCGACGAAGCGCGCCTCCGGCGCCGTCCCCATCACCAGTGCCGCCCGCAGCCGCACGGACGCCCGACCGTCCTCCAGATGCCGAAGCGCTCCCAGCGCATCCGTCCCCTGCCCCGCCATGGTCACCGAGACCACCTCCTCGGCCACCAGTGAAGGCCTTGCCACGGTGTCAAGGTCAAAGCCCGAGCGGTCGACTTCCCGCCCTCAACGGTCTTGGGGCCGGGGTGATCGGCCAGGCGTCCCTGCTCACTCCGGATACGCGGGGCGCGTCAGCGGGCCGAGATCAGTAGAGCCACCGATCCAGAAGCCCGGGCCAGAGAAACCCCTCGTAGCCCTTGAAGGCAGCGGGGTCGATCTCCTTCAGCTCCTCGGCCAGTCGGTTCAGCTCGGCGAGAGCCTGCTCTTCTTCCTCCTCCGAGAGGTACTCCTCGGGGTCGTCCGGCTCGCTGAGAACCGCTGAGGCGGTGACGCGGCTGCCGTAGCGGTGAAGGACGTCGAGCCACACATCGACACCCGAGTCGGCGAACCATGCCTCCCCGTCCGGCATGACGAAGTAGACCGCCCCGGTCTCAGGCTCGACGCCGAACGATGACCGCTCGGCCGGCTCATCGAGGTCCGCCTGCTCGGTGAGCCGGTAGAGCGGGCCACGGGACGTGAGCAGGACCGGATCGACCTCGCTCTGGATCACGACCCGCTCGATGACACGCGGAGCCACCGGAATGCCCACGTTGACGAGCTGCACCTTCATGAAGTCCGGGATCCGCCAGCCGGCCACAACGTCCTCTCTGGCTTGCGTGACATGACTGAGACCGGCCCACTCGGTCAGGTCGTCGAACGTCGTCATAGAGCGATCCTCTTCGGTCGGCCGGGACAGCCCTTGGTCATGCGGACTGCGGCTGCCCATCAGACGCGATGGTGTTGCGGAGTGCCTCGACGGCACCATCGGCTTCCGTCAGGGACGTGGAGATCACCTCCCCGATCACCAGTGCCTGAACGATCACATCGTTCGCCTGACGGGCGCGAGCCATACCCATGATGATCAAGAGGGTCGACACGGCGAAGGCAAGAAGGAACAAGGGGGTTGCCCGTGCGGAGAGGGCAACAGCCAAGACGGCCACGCCGGCGCCGACATTGACGCGTAGGTCGGCCTCCGCCATCAGTCTGTCGTGATCGGCGTAGAGGGTTGAGTTCTTGGCATGGAGGCGTGTGCCCAACTGGCCAAGTTCCTCCAGGACATAGCGCAGGAGGATCCTCTCAGCGACATCACGATGCCGCTCCGACCTGTGGGACTCGAGCCACAGCAGGAGAGGGTTCGTACTCACGTGGGTTTGCAGATCCGCCCAAGCCTGTTGTGTCAGCAGTCCGGTGTCTGCGAAGGCTGGATAGCCGGCTGCAACCGTTGCCGATCGATACCGCATGAGGACAGGGCGCCCCTGAACGACGGGCCATCGGTCAGGGAGCACGTTGCCCGGCTCCCAGGCGTCGTTCGTCGGTTCACGAAGTAGTTGGTTCGCGGAGATGCTCACCACGCTCCCCACGATGTACGCCGTGAAGACGAGAGCGGCTCCAACCCCTGGTCTGCCGACCAGTTCCGCCAGGCCGTAAACCCTGCCGGTGAAGCCAGTGGCCTCGGCACGGCTCGGGAACCGATCGCCGAGGGTGACCCACAGCGTGAGCAGCCAGAGCACACCCGTGGCCAGAGGCGTGCGCAGTTCTCGGAAGCCGGGAAGTATCTGTGTGAGCACGCCCCCCTTGGACCAGGCATCTCGCAGACGCCCAGGATCCATCGTCAGGCCATCGCCGTCACGTGTTCCTGGGTTGTCTTTACCTTCTGCCGTGGCAGTGGGCCGAGCAGAGCGAGGGTGCCCGACGGCGCCCGGAACCTAGGGGAAGTGGCCCGTCATCCGCGCAGGTGCGCAAGAAGCTCGTCTCCAACGGTGTACGCGCGTTCCTCGGGCAGCAGCCGGGCGGCGGAGTCCAGGTCACCACCGCTGACGAGCGCGTGTATCTCGTGGGCGAGTGGGGTCATGTCGCGGATGGCGACCGTCCATTCGTCCGCATACCGTCGGACAGCCTCACCGGAGAGCCCGAGTTGCAGGGAACGGTAGGGCAGCGGCCGCAGATGCAGATCCCGCTCGGGGTCCCACTGCACGCGAGCAGGCGCACGCTTCAACTGACGCTGCCAAGCGGCCCGGTCGGGGTGGACCCCGTGCGTATAGCTCGACAGACACGCGTGCCGCAACGCCCACTCGAAGCCGTCACGGTCGATCTCGACAGCGAGAACGGTCTCCTGCCCCTCCTTCGTGGCCCAGCCGCAGCGGTACATCATCCACAGAAAGCTGGGCTTGATCCACGTCATCCTGTCCCGCTTCCACACGGCGGGGAAACGCCCGTCGCGGGCGGCCGGCAGACCGATTTCCGGGGAGTACGCCTGGTAGACGGTGACCGTGGATTGCGAGTGGGCCGCACGGATCCTGTGTTGCGGTTCTTCCATGGCGTACAGCGTGGGGTCGGCCGGTTCAGGCGGCCACCGATTTTCGCCCGCCGCTCGCCGCGCCGCCACCAACTCGCACGCGGTGTAGGTGTGGATCAGCCCACGACTGTTCCGGAATCCGAGAGGTCAGCGAGCAGGGCGCGCAACGGAGCGGTGTCCGGCGTGTCCGCGACGGCCGCGTCCACGGCGCTGTCCATGCCCTCCTCCCACGACTCGGGGAGGACCAGACCGGGCTGACCCGACCAGGCGATGTCCGGTTCGGCGCGGCCGGATTCGGTGAGGCGCAGGTGGATCATGCCCGCGAGAGCGTCGAAGACCCTGGGCCGGATGAAGTTGCGTGCGGACGCCCCGGTCAGCCGCGCCGCCTGATCCGGCTTGGGCAGGCGGTCGGCGACCTCCGTCCACAGCAGGCCGCGGTCGAACGTGTCGAGCAGGTCGACCGGCTCTCGCCTCCTCGCCGGTCCCTCCCGTCGTGGACGGAAGCGGTGCCGTGCCCGACGGCCCGGCACCGTATTCCTCAGTGCGGCAGTGTCGCCGGGCTGCCGCCGTTCGCCTCGTAGCCCGCCACCGCCAGTGCCCGGTAGACGGCGAACTCGGCCGCCGGGTCGGGCGAGAGGGTCCATGGCAGGGCGCCCACGTGGCCGTCGATGTGGATGAGCTGGTTCATGGCCTCCTGCCAGCGCTCGCCGCGGACCAGGAAGAAGACCAGCATGTGCCGCACATGCGCCAGCATCGGATCGTCCGCTCGGGCCGAGTGCACGGCGTGCAGCGCCCCGTGCATCGCCTTGGTGACGGTCTCGCTCTGGTAGAAGCCGCTGACCAGGTTCACCTCGGGCAGGTGCTCGAAGACCGCGAACAGGGGCATGCCGGCGAGGAGCGAGCCCTGCGGGGCGCGGGCCGCGGCCGCCTCCGCGAAGGACATCGCCAGCTCACGCGAGCCGTGCCACTTCTCGCACCAGTAGTGGAGCGCCGCCAGATGCGCGCCCATGTGCGTCGGGGCACGGTCCAGGATCTTCAGCCACAGCTGCTCGAACTCCGCCCGCGGATACGCGAGGCCACGGGCCACCGACAGCTCGACGATGTACGGGATCGGGTCACCGGGCGCCAGCAGCGCCGCCTCGCCGCACGCCGCCCTCGCCTCCTCCATGATGATCCGGAACGAGTCCGTGCCGGGCGTCGCCGTCCGCCACGCCTGCTGCACCAGGAACTCCGCGTGGATGGCCGCACCACCCGCGTCCTTGGGCTGCTCCGTCCGCCACACCCGCAGCCACTGGCCGCCCGGCGACTCGCTCACCCCGCCCGGCCGCTGCGCCAGCTCCAGGGAGGCCGCGCCCGCGAAGGCCTGCACCCGCTGCCAGCGCAGCTCACCCGCCGCCTCGGTGCCCGCCAGCAGCTGGGAGGCCGCCCGGTAGTCCTGCGTGCGCTGCACCAGGTCCAGGACGTCCAGCAGGTCCTGGTCGGGGCCGGGCATACGGACGTCCAGCTCCTCCTGCCGTACGAAGCCGTAGTCCGCGGGGTCCGCGGCGTCCGGGTGGCCCGGCGGGACCTGCTCGATCATGCCCCGGCGGCGCCGCAAGAACGGCAGCAGCACGAAGCCGAGCATGACCAGCGCCATCAGGACCCAGAGAATTTCCATGCCTCAAGCGTTCCAGACACCGCCGACAATTGGCCAACCCGATCCCGGGCCTGTGGAAAACCTCCCGCCCCGACTCCGCACGCCTGGGGACAAACCTCCCGTCCTCGCGCCGCGGCCTGGGGAAAACCCTTCTCCAGCCTCGCTGGGCGACGCCTGCCCCGCGAGCGGACTACCCTCGGTGCCCATGAGCGACAGGCACATCAGTCAGCACTTCGAGACGCTTGCCATCCACGCGGGCAACACGGCGGACCCCCTCACCGGTGCGGTCGTCCCGCCGATCTACCAGGTCTCGACCTACAAGCAGGACGGCGTCGGCGGTCTGCGCGGCGGCTACGAGTACAGCCGCAGCGCCAACCCGACCCGCACCGCCCTGGAGGAGAACCTCGCCGCCCTCGAGGGCGGCCGACGGGGCCTCGCGTTCGCGTCCGGACTGGCGGCCGAGGACTGCCTGTTGCGTACGCTGCTCAGCCCCGGCGACCACGTGGTCATCCCCAACGACGCCTACGGCGGCACGTTCCGGCTCTTCGCGAAGGTCGTCGCCCGCTGGGGCGTCGAGTGGTCGGTCGCCGACACCAGTGACCCGGCCGCCGTACGGGCCGCCATCACCCCGAAGACCAAGGCCGTATGGGTGGAGACCCCCTCCAACCCGCTGCTCGGCATCACCGACATCGCCGCCGTCGCGCAGATCGCCCGGGACGCCGGCGCGAAACTCGTCGTCGACAACACCTTCGCCACGCCGTACCTCCAGCAGCCGCTGTCGCTCGGCGCCGACGTCGTCGTGCACTCCCTGACCAAGTACATGGGCGGCCACTCGGACGTCGTCGGCGGCGCCCTGATCACCGCCGACGAGGCGCTCGGTGAGGAACTGGCGTACCACCAGAACGCGATGGGCGCGGTCGCCGGGCCCTTCGACTCCTGGCTGGTGCTGCGCGGCGCCAAGACGCTGTCGGTGCGGATGGACCGGCACAGCGAGAACGCGACCAAGGTCGCCGACATGCTGACCCGCCACGCGCGCGTGACGAAGGTGCTCTACCCGGGTCTGGAGGACCACCCCGGGCACGAGATCGCCGCCAAGCAGATGCGGTCCTTCGGCGGCATGGTCTCCTTCCAGGTCGCGGGCGGCGAGGAGGCGGCCGTCGAGGTCTGCAACCGCGCCAAGGTGTTCACGCTGGGCGAGTCCCTGGGCGGCGTGGAGTCCCTGATCGAGCACCCCGGCCGTATGACGCACGCGTCGGTCGTCGGCTCGGCCCTGGAGGTCCCCGCCGACCTCGTACGCCTCTCGGTGGGCATCGAGAACGTCGACGACCTGCTGGAGGACCTCCAGCAGGCGCTGGGCTAGTCGCCCGAAGGCTCACCAGCCGGTCAGCGGTGGAGTCGTCTCCGACGGCGGCTCCACCCACGGGCGGACCATCATCGCCCAGACCACGAACGCCACGCCGGCCGTGAACATCAGGAACCACATCAGCCGTAGCGCCGCCCGCCTGCGCCGCAGCATGCGGCTGCCGCGGCGCACCACCTCGTCGTGGAGCTCCGGTGGTACGGAGGACGGCGCCTGATCCATGATCCGCCGTACGGCGGCCTCGCGCTCCGGCCGGTTCACGACGCCACCACCTTCGCGCCTCCCACCGCGGGGGCGGGCCCCCGAGGCGGGTGCAGCAGCGTCGCTGTCGCGCGGTCGCAGATCGCGCGGACGCGTTCCGTGGCCAGTCCCAGCAGGGCGGCCGTCTGCTCCTCGGCGACACCTTCGTAGAGCCGCAGGACGAGGACGAGGCGCTCCTGCGGGGCCAGCGCGGCCAACGGGCTCGACGGGTGCGGCCGGGCGCCGCCCAGACCGCCGTACTGGTGCCAGGCACCGCGGGCGAAGCGGGTGGCCAGGTACTGGCGGGTGCGGTCGTACGGGTCCTCGCCGCGCAGTCCGTCCCAGCACGCGTACGTGTGGGCGAGCGCCAGCGTCAGCAGGCGCCGCGCGCGTGGGTTGTCGTCCGGCGCCTCCGCCGTCAGCAGCGTCGCGGCATGCAGCAGCCGCCCGGCGGCGCCCGCGACGAACGCCTTGAACTCCCGGGCCCGGCGGGCGTCTTGGGACGCATGCCGTCGTCGCACCGCGCCTCCCGCCTGAGGGCGACCTATGAGGGAACCGGGGGCCCGCACCGCGTACGGATACGCAACCGTGTACGAGTTAGGGACCCGATCTCATATGAGGCCAGGGGTGGCCTTTCGGTCAAGAGCCGCGCACTCGTCGAGAGCCGGGCAGTGTGAGAGCCGCGCACCCTGAGAGCGGTCGTGCCACGCGCGCGTGAAGGATGCTCAGGACGCCGACGGCGCGTCCGCGCCCGGCAGACCCTGGGCCGCCATCCGGGAGGAGAGCGCGGTGTTGAAGCGCGTGAGGAGCGTGCAGAACGCCTCGCGCTCCTCCGGTGCCCAGTCGTGTGTCAGCTCGGCCATCAACTGACGTCGGGAGGAGCGCACTTCCTCCAGCCGCGACAGCCCACGCGGGGACAGCTGGAGCACCACCGCGCGGCCGTCCTCCGGGTGGGAGGTGCGCTTGACGAGCCCGGTGTCCACGAGCGGAGCCACCTGACGGGTGACCGTCGACGAGTCGATGCCCATGCTCGCCGCGAGCGCCTTGACGCCCATCGGGCCTTCCTTGTCGAGGCGGTTGAGCAGCAGATACGCGGCGCGGTCCATGGAGTTGCGCACCTGCCCGACCCCGCCGAGCCGGGTCTGTTCGGCACGCCGGGCGAAGACCGCCACTTCGTGCTGCAGCGTGTCGAGGAGACCGGTGTCACCGACGGTCGTCATGTCCATCGACATTTCAGGTGTTGTGGGCATGGCCGGGGGCTCACTTCAGATAAGGGGTGCTGGGTTGGGGGACAGGGTACGCGGCCGGAAGGCGGGCCGTACCGGCGCTGCGGAAACCGGTCTCGGAGGTTGGTCACAGCGGCCGCTCGCGCCTGTGAACTGCGATGCTTGTGTCATGAGCTATGGCACGGCTGACTCCTTGCACTATCTGCGGCCCGTCACTCTCGACGATGTGCGCGGCGCCCAGAAGATGCTCATGGGGGTGGCGCGGGTGACCGCGATGGAGGGCAGCCGGCACCTGTCCCAGCTGGTGGGCTCACCGGTGCACTTCAAGTGCGAGAACCTCCAGCGCACGGGCTCGTTCAAGCTGCGCGGCGCATACGTCAGGATCGCCGGGCTGCTGCCCGAGGAGCGGGCCGCCGGGGTCGTCGCCGCGAGCGCCGGCAACCACGCGCAGGGCGTCGCGCTGGCGTCGTCCCTGCTCGGCGTGCGTTCCACGGTGTTCATGCCGAACGGCGCCCCGCTGCCGAAGATCAGCGCCACCCGGGAGTACGGCGCCGAGGTCCGGCTGCACGGGCAGGTGGTCGACGAGACCCTGGCCGCCGCGCGGGAGTACGCGGAGCGGACCGGCGCGGTGTTCATCCACCCCTTCGACCATCCCGACATCATCGCCGGTCAGGGCACGGTCGGCCTGGAGATCCTGGAGCAGTGCCCGGAGGTGCGCACGATCGTCCTCGGCATCGGCGGCGGCGGTCTCGCGGCCGGGGTCGCGGTCGCGGTGAAGTCGATCAGGCCCGATGTGCGGATCGTCGGCGTCCAGGCGGCGGGCGCCGCCGCGTACCCGCCCTCGCTGGCGGCCGGGCGACCGGTGTCCATCGAGAACCCGGCGACGATGGCCGACGGCATGAAGGTCGGTCGGCCCGGCGATGTGCCGTTCGAAATCATCGGCGAGCTGGTCGACGAAGTGCGTACGGTGTCGGAGGACGAGCTGTCCGCCGCGCTGCTGCTGAGTCTGGAGCGGGCCAAGCTGGTCGTCGAGCCCGCCGGGGCGAGCCCGGTCGCGGGGCTGTTGAGCGATCCGGGTGCCTTCGAGGGGCCGGTCGTGGCGGTGCTGTCCGGCGGCAATGTCGACCCGGTGCTCCTGCAACGCGTACTGCGCCACGGGATGTCCGCGCAGGGCCGCTACCTGGCCGTACGGCTCAGGCTGACGGACCGGCCGGGCGCCCTGGCGACGCTTCTCGGGGTGTTGTCAGTGGTGGACGCTAACGTCCTCGATGTGAGTCACGTACGGACCGACCCACGGCTCGGGCTCACGGAGGCGGAGGTGGAGCTGCATCTGGAGACGAAGGGTCCGGAGCACTGCGCCGAGGTCGGCCATGCCCTGCGGAACGCGGGCTACACGGTCATCGACTGAGCCGCCGGAGCACCGAACTCCCAGCTCAGGAGCTTCTCCATCACTCGTTCGGGTAAGTCCGTTGAGGGACGCGATACATCGCGTTATGGTGTGTCTCACGGCCGGATCGCCGCCGTCGCTCCGCCACCCATCAGGCGGAACGAAACGTACAAAACTAGGCTTTTCGAAGAATCCCCGACGACGTGGAGACTCATATGCCAGGCGCCATCTATGCCGAAGGTCTGGTGAAGACCTTCGGCGACGTAAGGGCTCTGGACGGCGTCGACCTCGACGTGCCGGAGGGCACCGTCCTGGGCCTGCTCGGGCCGAACGGCGCGGGCAAGACGACCACCGTCCGCTGTCTGACGACCCTGCTGCGACCCGACAGCGGCAAGGCGGTCGTCGCGGGCCTCGACGTGCTCAAGCACCCCAACGAGGTGCGGCGCTCGATCGGTCTGTCCGGCCAGTTCGCGGCGGTCGACGAGTATCTGACCGGCCGCGAGAACCTCCAGATGGTCGGCCAGCTCTACCAGATGAAGGCCAAGGACGCGAAGGTCCGGGCCGGCGAGCTGCTCGAACAGTTCAACCTCGCGGACGCCGCCGACCGCCCCGCGAAGACCTACTCCGGAGGCATGCGCCGCCGCCTCGACCTCGCGGCCGCCCTCGTCGTCTCCCCGCCCGTGATGTTCATGGACGAACCGACGACCGGCCTCGACCCACGCAACCGCCAGCAGCTGTGGGAGGTCATCAAACAGCTCGTCTCCGGCGGTACGACCCTGCTGCTCACCACGCAGTACCTGGAGGAGGCCGACCACCTCGCACACGACATCGCGGTCGTCGACCACGGCCGTGTCATCGCCCGCGGCACCTCCGACCAGCTCAAGGCCCGCACCGGCGGCGAGCGCGTCGAGGTCGTGGTGCACGAGCGCGAGCACATCCCGACCGCCCGGGAAGTCCTCGCCGGGTTCGGCAAGGGCGACACCACCGTCGAGGAGCACACCCGCAAGCTCACCGTGCCCGTCACCGGCGGCGCGAAGCTCCTCGCCGAGGTCATCCGCGAACTCGACGTGCGCGGCATCGAGATAGACGACATCGGCCTGCGCCGCCCCACCCTCGACGACGTCTTCCTCTCCCTGACCGGCCACCACGCCGAGGCCGAGGACGCCAAAGAGGCCAAAGACGCCGAGGGCGCCAAGGATCGCCGCCACAAGAAGGAGGCCGGCCAGTGAGCGCCGTCACCGACGCCGTACGCGTCACGCCCGCCACGAACCCGATCAGCCAGTCCATCCGGGACTCGCTGGTCGTCGCGAAACGCAACCTGATCCGTATGTCCCGGATCCCCGAGATGGTCATCTTCGGGCTCATCCAGCCGATCATGTTCGTGGTGCTGTTCAGCTACGTGTTCGGCGGCTCCATGAACATCGGCGGCACCACGGACCCCTCGGTCTACCGAGAGTTCCTGATGGCCGGCATCTTCGCCCAGACCGTCACCTTCGCCACCGCGGGCGCGGGCGCCGGAATCGCCGACGACATGCACAAGGGGCTCATCGACCGCTTCCGCTCGCTGCCCATGGCGCGCGGCGCGGTGCTCACCGGGCGGACCCTCGCCGACCTGGTGCAGACGGCACTCACGCTGTTCGTGCTGGCGATGGTCGCCCTGCTGGTCGGCTGGCGCACCCACACCAGCATCGGTGAGGTGCTCGGCGCCTTCGGTCTGCTGCTTCTGCTCGGGTACGCCTTCACCTGGGTCGGCGCCCTGATCGGACTCTCCGTGCGGACCCCGGAGGCGGCCACCTCGGGCGGGCTGATCTGGCTCTTCCCGGTCACCTTCGTGTCGAACGCGTTCGTGGACTCCAGCCAGATGACGCCCTGGCTGCGTCATGTCGCCGACTGGAACCCCTTCAGCGCCACGGTCCAGGCCTCCCGCGAGCTCTTCGGCAACCCCGGGGTCTCGACGTCCGACGCCTGGCCCATGCAGCACCCGGTGTGGGCGTCGCTGATCTACTCGATCCTGATCGTCGTCGTCTTCAGGACGCTGGCGGTGCGGAAGTACCGGTCCGCGACCGCATGACGAGACCCCCGGCGCCGGTAAGGCGCCGGGGGTCTGTCGGGGCGATGCGGGGGAAGGGGATCAGGCCCTGTAGGGCTCGGCCTTGAGGATCTTCACGGAGGCCTTCCTGCCGTTCGGCAGCTCGTACTCCGCATCCTCGCCGACCTTGTGGCCGAGCACGCCGGAGCCCAGCGGGGACTGCGGCGAGTAGGTCTCGATGTCGGAGCTGGCGTACTCGCGGGAGGCGAGCAGGAAGGTCGTCGTGTCGTCCTCGTCGCCGTCGAAGGCGATCGTCACGACCATGCCGGGCGCCACCGCGCCGTCGGTGGACGTCGGGGCCTCGCCGACCTTGGCCTTCTCCAGGAGCTGGGTCAGCTGGCGGATGCGGAGCTCCTGCTTGCCCTGCTCTTCCTTGGCCGCGTGGTACCCGCCGTTCTCGCGCAGGTCGCCCTCCTCGCGCGCGGCCGCGATCTTCGCGGTGACTTCCTCGCGCGCGGGACCAGACAGGTACGCCAGCTCTTCCTTGAGCTTGGTGTACGCCTCCTGCGTAAGCCAGGTGACGTCTTCGCTGGTCTGGGTCACAGGTGCTCCTCGTAGGTACTGGGAATACAAAGCATCGCCCTACCCAGAAGAATGTTCCTTCACGGATGGGCGAAACCACGAGCCTAACAATTCAGCGGCCCGAGGGGGAGGACATAAGCCGTCAGAATCACGTCAACGCAGGTCAGCGTGTACGTAATGCGGGCTGTGCAGGTCGGAGTCAGTCGGCGTGACAGCCGAGGAGCTCCGCGGTCGTGCCCGGTGACGTCGTGCGCAGTGTGACGAGCCTGTCGATACGGGTGGCGTCCCCGTCGAAGCGGAAGTCGGCCCGGCCGACCTCGGCACCGCTCTCCGCCTGGGAACGCACGGTGCAGTAGCCGCTCGCGCCGGCGTCCTTGCGGACCTCCAGATGCACCTTCACGGCGTCCTGCTCCTGCTCGAAGCTGATCACCTCGGCGCTGATCTTGTTCTGGCCGACGTAGTAGTAGGCGAAATAACCCACCAGCGCGAGCAATAGCGCCCCGAGTACGGCACCGGCGATCTTGAGCTTGTGGTCGGCGCGCTCGTCCGAGGAGCGGCCGTAACGGCCCTCGGGCAGTCGCGTGCTCGCCGTACTCATGATCGTCCTCTCGGCAGGAAGCCGGACCGAAGCCGGACCCCGGAATTATTCGTCCCCCGATTCGGTCACTATAGAAGCCCCGATCGCCCCGGTTGACACCAGGGGCGCCGACTTACCGAGGATTGAGTCTTGACTGACCAGCTGCGACTGATGGCCGTCCACGCCCACCCCGACGACGAGTCGAGCAAGGGCGCGGCCACCATGGCGAAGTACGTGTCCGAGGGGGTGGACGTGCTGGTCGTGACCTGCACGGGTGGGGAGCGCGGCTCCATCCTCAATCCGAAGCTGCAGGGCGACAAGTACATCGAGGAGCACATCCACGAGGTACGCAAGAAGGAGATGGACGAGGCCCGCGAGATCCTCGGCGTGGGGCAGGAGTGGCTCGGTTTCGTCGACTCCGGTCTGCCCGAGGGCGACCCGCTGCCCCCGCTCCCCGAGGGCTGCTTCGCCCTGGAGGACGTCGACAAGGCGGCCGGCGAGCTGGTGCGGAAGATCCGCTCGTTCCGTCCGCAGGTGATCACGACGTACGACGAGAACGGCGGCTACCCGCACCCCGACCACATCATGACCCACAAGATCTCGATGGTGGCGTTCGAGGGTGCGGCGGACGCCGAGAAGTACCCCGAGGGGGAGTTCGGCCCGGCGTACCAGCCGCAGAAGCTCTACTACAACCAGGGCTTCAACCGGCAGCGCACCGAGGCGCTGCACAACGCGATGCTGGAGCGCGGCCTGGAGTCGCCCTACGGAGAGTGGCTCAAGCGCTGGAGCGAGATCGAGCGCACCGAGCGCACGCTGACCACGCACATCCCCTGCGCCGACTTCTTCGAGATCCGTGACAAGGCGCTGATCGCGCACGCCACGCAGATCGACCCCGACGGCGGCTGGTTCCGGGTTCCGATGGAGGTCCAGAAGGAGGTCTGGCCGACGGAGGAGTACGAGCTCGCGAAGTCCCTCGTCGATACCTCCCTCCCCGAGGACGACCTCTTCGCGGGCATCCGGGACAATGCCTGACATGAGCGCAAGCGTGAGCCTGGCAATGACCCACTTCGCGACCTTCGCCAAGGAGGTCGACGAGGACAAGGTCACCCCCGGCGTCCTCGGTTTCATCGTCTTCGCGGCGATGGCCCTGGCCGTGTGGGTCCTGATGAAGTCGATGAGCAAGCACATGGGCAAGGTCGACTTCCAGGAGTCCCCGGAGACGGAGCCCACCACGGCCGACGCGAAGGCCACCGGCCGGGCGGAACCGCAGAAGGGCTGACCCACCGCACTCCCGGTGACCGGGAGTGCGGGACCCGGCGGAACGCGGACCTCAGCCCCGTACCGAAGCCACCGGCACCCCCATCACCTCCCGGGCGTGGCGGTTGGGGACCATGCCCAGGCGCCAGGCCTGCCAGCCGGCCTCCAGGTTCACGCCGCGTTCCAGGAGCAGTTGGTACGCCTCGACGTAGTCGTCGAGTTTCTCGTCCCGGAGCGGATGGCCGGTCCGGCCCAGTTGGGACAGGTCCTCCTGGGCCACCGCGGTGCCGACCTCGACGCCGCCCGGTGCCGCGTACGGCAGCAGGGTGCAGCGCAGGAAGCGGGCCCAGTCCTCGCCGCGGCGGTCTCCGTACGAGGTGAAGAGGCCGATCGCGTCGTCGCACAGGGTCAGTGCCTGCTGGGTGCGGGTGTTGCCGGCGTCGACCACGGCCAGCTCCAGACACGTCCAGGCCTCGCCGTGGGCGACGCCGATGCGCTGGAAGTCCGCGCGCGCGTCGACCAGGAGCTGGCGCGCGAAGCCCGAGTTGCGCAGGGAGCCCGTCTGCGAGGCCCGCTGGTCACGGGTCACCCGGGCCGAGTGGTGCCGGGCGCAGGCCAGGCCGTACACGTCCCGCATCCGGGAGAACATGGTCCTCGACCGCTCCAGCTCCCGTACCGCCAGGTCGAGGTTGCCCGTCTCCTCCAGCGCCTGGCCCAGGTAGTACACCGTCCACGCCTCGCCGCGGGCGTCCTCGTTGTCGCGGTGCCGGGACGCCGCCTGGCGCAGGCCGTCCACCGCGGGGGAGGGGTCGCCGGCGACCAGCCGGGCGCGGGCCAGCTGGGTCAGGGCCCACGCCTCACCACGGGTGTCGCGGGTGCGGCCGTACAGATCCAGGGCCGTGCGCAGCTCGGTCTCCGCGCGCGGGACGTCGCCCATGCGCAGGCCCAGCTGCCCGAGCTGGAAGTGGGCCCAGGCCTCGCCGTGCACGGACTCGCCCGCGCGGTGCAGGACCAGGGACCGGGTGAGGAGGTCCATGGCCTCCGCCACCCTCGCCCGGTCGCGTTCCACCGCCGCCAGCGCGTGCATGGTCCAGGCGCGGTCGGTGGCCAGTTCGGGGGCCGCCTGGAGGTCCAGGGCCTCGTGGAGCTTGGTCGCGGCCTCCGTCAGATTGCCCTGGTGGTGGAGGGTGATGCCGAGGGAGCACAGGGCGCGGGCCGCGCCCGCGTCGTGATGGGCCTCCATGTAGAGGTCGACCACCGAGGTCAGGGTCGTACGGGCCTTGTCCAGCTCACCGAGCTGGCGGGCCGCGATGCCGGTGCGCCACTGGACCGACCTCAGCAGCAGGCCTTGGTCCACCGCCTGCGCCAGTTCGCTGATCTCGCCCAGGCGGTAGAGGTCACCGCGGAGCAGGCAGTAGTCGCACAGGGCGCCCAGGAGGTTGAGCACCGCGCCCTGGTTCACGCCCTCCGCGTGCCGCAGGGTCGAGGTGATGAAGCTCGACTCGTCGTCCAGCCAGCGCAGCGCCTCGTCCAGGGAGGTGAAGCCGTGCGGACTGAAGCGGTCCGAGCGGGTCGACATGTTGCCGTCGACCAGGCGCAGGACCGAGTCGGCCAGCTCGGCGTAGTTCACGATGAGACGTTCCTGCGCGGAGTTGCGCTCCGCCGGTTCCTCCTCGTCCAGGAGGCGGGCCTGGGAGAAGGCGCGGACGAGGTCGTGCAGGCGGTAGCGGTCCCCGCGGACATGGTCGATCAGGCCCGCCCGGGACAGCGCGACCAACTGGCGGGTGGCCTCGGCCTGGTCGGTGGCCAGGAGCGCCGCGGCCGCCGCCGCGCCCAGGGACGCCCGGCCGGCGAGGGCCAGGCGCCGCAGGAGACGGCGAGCCGTGTCCGACTGGTCGGTGTAACGCAGCCACAGCACCCGCTCGACCGGCTCCACCGGACCGTACGCCCCCAGATCCGAGGCGAGCACGCGCGGTGAGCGCGGGCCGAGGGACGAACCCGCGACCCGCAGCGCCAGCGGCAGGCCGCCGCACAGCTCCCGTATCCGCTCGGACGCATCGGCGTCGTACGGGCCCGACGCGTCCTGCGCCGCCGCCCCGAGCAGTTCCTCCGCGCCCGCCGCGTCCAGCGCCTCGACCGGCAACTGGTGCACCCACGCGGGCAGATCGGCGGGCAGGTCCAGAGAGGTGCGGGCGGTGACCAGCACCAGGCTGTCGGAGCGCTCGGGGACCAGGGTGCGGACCTGTTCGGGGTCCGAGGCGTCGTCCAGGACGATCGTCACCGGCAGCCCCGTCAGGTGCTGGTGGTACAACTCGCCCAGCCGCTTGACCTGTTGGTCCGGTGAGGAGCGCTCACGGAAGAGGAGCTGCTCGCGGGGCGCGCCCAGCCGGTTGAGCAGATGCAGCAGGGCGTCCCGCGTCGACAGCGGCGGTTCCTCCGGGCTGTCGCCGCGCAGGTCCACGACGCAGGCGCCGCGGAAGTAGTCCTTCAGGTCGTGGGCCGCATGGAGCGCGAGGGCGGTGCGGCCGCTGCCGGACGAGCCGTGCAGCACGACCACCGTCGGCCGGGTCTCCGTGCTGGCCCGGGCCGCCTGCACCCACTGCCGGATCCGCCCCATCTCCTGCCGCCGGCCCGCGAACGCGGCCACCGGCTCGGGGAGTTGACCGAACGACTGCTGGAGCAGGTTCCGGCCGCGCGCCGCCGCGCTCTTGTCGGCGCCCTTCAGCCGCGGCCCGGTCTTCTTCGGCCCCGTCGAGGCGCTCAGCACCCGCTGCTGGTCGAGGAACGGGCGGATGCCGCGTACCTCCAGCGCCGTCAGCCACGCCAGCCGCAACTGCTCGGGCCCGCCCGGCTGTCCCACCGCGCCCGCCTGATGATGCGCGGCCGGCAGATGCGCGCCGGCGACCTTCACCACGGTCGCCGCGGCGCCCACCACGCCGACGGCCGCGCCGGCACCGAGTGCCGTGCCCGCGCCGGTACCGAGCGCCAGGTCCGTGACGACGGCGGCGAGGGCGGCGACGCCCGCCACCATCAGCGGAGTTCCGCCGCCCTCCTTCGCGTACCGCTGTCCGAACGTGAGCTGGCCGGCCGCCGCCTCGTCCAGCGCGCGCGTGTAGGCCTCGTACTCCTCCGCGGAGCTCTGCGCCATGGCATCCAGTGCTCCCCGTCCTCGCGCCATCAGCACCGGCCCGTCGGTACGCCCGCCGGAGCGCCGCACCTCCTCCTCCACGGCCCGTGCCAACAGCCGCTCGGCGTCCACCCGATGGCTGTCCCGCATGTCACGTCCCCCTCCGGTGACAACTCCTTTGCCTATGAGTGTCCTTCGGGAGGGGCGTGAACGCGAGAGGGCCGCGATCAACGGATCCGGTGCGGTGACCTTGAGATCACTCGATCGTTTCTGTGACTGTCGGGCGAACTGTCGAATGGGGAGCTGTGAGCCAAGGGGCGGCGAACGAGCCGACGGAATGGATTCCGGTGGCGTCCTACGCTCGTACGTCGGAGGACTTCCGGCAGCGGGACGGACACGGGGTGCGCCACCAACTGCGGATCAATGAACGGACCGCCCACCAGCAGGGCTGCCGAATCGTCGCCGTGTACGTCGACAACGGCCGCAGTGCTTCCAAGGAGGGAGTGGTGAGACCCGGATTCGACCAATTGGTCGAGGACTTGGAGCGCGGGTGCACCACGGACGGCCAGGTTGTCGAGGGGGTCGTCTGTGTGGCGGACGACCGGCTGTATCGCCGAGCGGAGGACCTGGCGCGGTTCTTCAGCGCCCTGACCCGTCAGCCGGGACGTGTCCACATCGATCCGCGAGGTGTCCGGGACCCGTACTCGCAAGAGGGGCTGCTGCAAGCCGTGCGATCGCTGGAGGCGGCAGAGACCGAGACGCGGGTCAGGAGTCAGAGGCTGACGAACTGGCACTGGGCACGGGCCGCCGAAGGCGTTCCGCACAGTGGACCACGTCCCTTCGGGTGGAAGGACGACAGGATCACCGTGCACCCCGTCGAAGCGCCACTCGTCGAGAAGGCCATCGCCGACCGTACGGGCGGGCGAACGGTCAGTGCCATCGCACTTGAATGGTGCGCCCTCGGTGTGACTGGAACACGGGGTGGCGGGCCCAATCCGCAGACCGTCACACAGATCATGACCGCGCCCAGAGTGTGCGGCTATCGCGCCAACAGAGGTGAGCTTCTACTGGTGCCGGAAACAGGGCACCCGGTGCTCGGGCAGTGGCAACCGATCGTGACGCCGGACCAGTGGCAGGCGGTGTGTGCGACCTTCTCCCCAGGCAACCTCTACATGCACAGGGGTAGCGGAACTCCCAGACTCACCGAGACGAGGGCTGCTCCCCGTCATCTGGCCAGCGGCATCCTCAGGTGTGGAGCGAACCGGCAGGACGGCACGGTCTGCCGTGGCCGGTTGTGTGCTCAGAAGGGGAGAAGTCGGAGGAGTCCCTACGTCTACTCCTGTCGCGAATGCAGACGGTGCAGCATCAGTGGGCCGTTGGCCGACGAAGCGCTCGAGCGGCTCCTGTTCTCCGAAGCGGCGGGACAAGCGCAGCCGTCCGAGGCCGTTCGGCGTCGCTGGCACGCCGGGGAGATGGATCTCCAGGAGAAGCGAAAGATCATCGCGACGGTGTTCACCCGCTGTGATGTCCGGCCGGGTGTGAAGGGCGAGCCTTCCTGGGACTTCTCACGAGTCGAACCCGTGTGGTGTGGAGGGCATCTCCGTCCCCCAGTCAGTCCGGGCTCTCAGGCAGGATGGACCCATGCCGAACCGACTGGCCAATGAGACATCCCCGTACCTCCTCCAGCACGCCGACAACCCCGTCGACTGGTGGCCCTGGTCGGAAGCGGCCTTCGCGGAGGCGCGACGCCGAGATGTTCCGGTGCATCTGAGCGTCGGGTATTCCAGCTGCCACTGGTGCCATGTGCTGGCGCGGGAGAGTTTCGAGGACGAAGCAGTCGCCGCCTACATGAACGCCCACTTCGTCAACATCAAGGTCGACCGCGAGGAACGCCCCGACATCGACGCCGTCTACATGGAGGCCGTCCAGGCCGCCACCGGGCAGGGTGGCTGGCCCATGACCGTGTTCCTCACCGCGGACGCCGAACCCTTCTACTTCGGCACGTACTTCCCGCCCGAGCCCCGGCATGGCATGCCGTCCTTCCGGCAGGTTCTGGAAGGTGTGCACAGCGCCTGGAGCGACAAGCGCGGTGAGGTCGCCGAGGTGGCCGGGAAGATCGTGCGGGATCTCGCCGGACGGGAGATCGGCTACGGCGACGCCCAGGCACCCGGCGAGGAGGAGCTCGCCAAGGCGCTGCTCGGACTGACCCGGGAGTACGACCCGCAGCGCGGCGGATTCGGCGGGGCGCCCAAGTTCCCGCCGTCCATGGTCGTCGAGTTCCTGCTGCGGCATCACGCCCGCACCGGATCCGAGGGCGCGTTGCAGATGGCGCAGGACACCTGCGAGCGGATGGCCCGGGGCGGGATCTACGACCAGCTCGGGGGCGGGTTCGCCAGGTACTCCGTCGACCGAGAGTGGGTCGTGCCGCACTTCGAGAAGATGCTCTACGACAACGCCCTGCTCTGCCGCGTCTACGCCCACCTCTGGCGCACCACCGGCTCCGAACTGGCCCGCCGGGTGGCCCTGGAGACCGCCGACTTCATGGTGCGCGAACTGCGCACCCCGGAAGGGGGGTTCGCCTCCGCGCTCGATGCCGACAGTGAGGACGGCAGCGGCAGGCATGTCGAGGGGGCCTACTACGTCTGGACGCCCGAGCAGCTCACCGAGGTCCTCGGTGCCCAGGACGCCGAACTCGCCGCGCACTACTTCGGCGTCACCGAGGAGGGCACCTTCGAGGAAGGCGCCTCCGTCCTTCAACTCCCGCAGCATGAGGGTGTGTTCGACGCCGGGCAGATCGAGTCCGTCAAGGGGCGGCTGCTCGGGGCGCGGGCCCAGCGCCCCGCTCCCGGCCGGGACGACAAGGTCGTGGCCGCCTGGAACGGGCTCGCGATCGCCGCGCTCGCCGAGACCGGCGCGTACTTCGACCGGCCTGACCTCGTCGACGCCGCGGTCGGGGCCGCCGACCTCCTCGTACGGCTGCATCTCGACGAGCAGGCGCGGCTCTCGCGTACCAGCAAGGACGGTCATGTCGGGGCCAACGCGGGGGTGTTGGAGGACTACGCCGATGTCGCGGAAGGGTTCCTCGCCCTGGCCTCCGTCACCGGTGAAGGGGTCTGGCTGGAGTTCGCCGGCTTCCTGCTCGACCACGTCCTCGCACGGTTCGTGGACGCGGAGTCCGGTGCGCTGTTCGACACCGCCTCCGATGCCGAGCGGCTGATCCGGCGTCCGCAGGACCCCACCGACAACGCGGTCCCTTCGGGATGGACCGCCGCCGCGGGCGCCCTGCTGAGCTACGCCGCCCAGACCGGTGCCGCACCCCATCGCGCCGCCGCCGAGCGGGCCCTCGGGGTCGTCAAGGCGCTCGGGCCGCGGGTGCCGCGGTTCATCGGGTGGGGGCTCGCCGTCGCCGAGGCGCTGCTCGACGGGCCGCGGGAGGTCGCGGTCGTCGGGCCCGCGCTCGACGACCCGGGCACAAAGGTCTTGCACCGTACGGCACTTCTGGGCACCGCGCCCGGTGCCGTGGTCGCCGTCGGGGCGACGGGGAGTGACGAGTTGCCCCTGCTCGCCGACCGGCCCCTCGTCGGCGGTGAACCGACCGCGTACGTCTGCCGTAACTTCACCTGTGACGCCCCGACGACCGACCCGGACCGGCTGCGCGCCGCGCTGAGCGGCTGAAACGTCTTCACCCTGCCGTCATCCGGTGTTCGGATTCGCCCCTAAGTCACCACACTCCTCCGAAACATACTATTTATTGGAACAGATCCCACAGTTCACAGATCACCCATAACCTCTCCACAGTGATCACGGCGGATGTGACGGACCGTCGTGACAGGGGGTTTTCGGGATCTGGGGGGATCTGTTGCTGACGTCTGTCTTCATCGCCGCCGTCTCGCTCGCCTTGTTCTGGATGGCGGCGTTCACCCTGTGGTGGCAGATGCACGCGTGGCGTACGCCCGAGGTGCTCGCCTCCACCCGGTTCAGCAGGCCGGACGGCGGCGAGCACGTGTCGTTCTCGCTGCTGCTGCCCGCGCGGCACGAACAGGCCGTGCTGGACCACACCATCCAGCGGCTGCTGGAATCCAGCCACACCGACTTCGAGATCATCGTCATCGTCGGGCACGACGACCCGGAGACCACGGCGGTGGCCGAGCGGGCCGCGGCGCGTGACCCCCGGGTCCGTGTCGTCGTCGACACCCACGAGAAGAAGAACAAGCCGAAGGCCATGAACACGGCGCTGCCGCACTGCCGCGGCGATGTCGTCGGGGTCTTCGACGCCGAGGACCAGGTCCACCCCGAGCTCCTCGCCCATGTCGACCACGCCTTCAGGACCACCGGGGCCGACGTCGTCCAGGGCGGAGTGCAGCTCATCAACTTCCACTCCAGCTGGTACAGCCTGCGCAACTGCCTGGAGTACTTCTTCTGGTTCCGCTCCCGGCTGCACCTGCACGCGCAGAAGGGGTTCATCCCGCTCGGCGGCAACACCGTCTTCGTACGGACCGACACCCTCAAGGAGGCCGGGGGCTGGGACCCCGACTGCCTCGCCGAGGACTGCGACCTGGGCGTACGGCTCTCCAGCGTCGGCAAGAAGGTCGTCGTCGCCTACGACTCCGACATGGTGACCCGGGAGGAGACCCCCGGCTCGCTCATGTCGCTGCTCAAGCAGCGCACCCGCTGGAACCAGGGCTTCCTCCAGGTCTACCGGAAGGGGGACTGGAAGCAACTCCCCGGTCTGGGACAGCGGTTGCTCGCCCGCTACACCCTCATGACGCCGTTCCTCCAGGCCTTCTCCGGTGTCGTCATCCCGCTCAACGCCGCGATCGCGCTCTTCCTCGACGTGCCCGTCGGCGTCGCCTTCATCACCTTCCTGCCGGCCGTCACCGCCCTGGTCACCTTCGTCTTCGAGGTCGTCGGACTGCACGACTTCGGCAAGCAGTACGGCCTTCGCGTCCGCTTCGTCCACTACCTCAAGCTCGTCGTGGGCGGCCCCTTCTACCAGGTGCTCCTCGCCGGGGCCGCCGTCCGCGCCGTATGGCGTGAGCAACGCGGCCGGACCGACTGGGAGTTGACCACTCATGTCGGCGCGCATCTGAACGAGACACCGGCAATCCGAGAGGACGTCCCTGCGTGACCTCCACCCTCCCCGCGGTGACCGCTCCCCAGGTCCCCGCGCAGCGGCAGCCTGCGCCTGAAGCGCGTTCGACCAGTCGAACGACGCCGTCGGTGCGCCCCGACCTCCTCCTCTGCGGTGTGCTCCTCGTCGCGATCCTCACCGTCCAGGGCTGGAACATCGCCGACTACCCGACCCTCAGCGACGACGAGGGCACCTACCTCGCCCAGGCCTGGGCCGTCCAGGAGGGCAAGGGCCTGGCCCACTACACCTACTGGTACGACCACCCGCCGCTCGGCTGGATCCAGATAGCCCTGCTCACCTGGATACCGAAGATGCTCAGCCCCGAGTCGATGACCGTCGGCTCGATGCGCGCCACGATGCTGCTGATCAGCGGGATCAGCGCGGTCCTCGTGTACGTCCTCGGACGCCGGCTCTCCCTGCCGCGCTGGGCCGCCGGGCTCGGCATGGCCCTGTTCGGGCTCTCCCCGCTCTCCGTGGTCCTCCAGCGGGAGATCTTCCTCGACAACCTCGCGGTGATGTGGACGCTCCTCGCGTTCACCCTCGCCGCGTCCCCGAGCCGCCACCTCTGGCACCACTTCGGTGCGGGCATCGCCGCCGCGACGGCCGTCCTCACCAAGGAGACGATGCTCGTCGTCCTGCCCGCGCTGCTGCTCACCATGTGGCGCCACAGTCACCGGGACACCCGTAAGTTCGCCCTCACCGGCGCGATCACGGCGTGCGCGCTGATCGGCTTCGCGTACCCGCTCTTCGCCCTGCTCAAGGGCGAGTTGCTGCCCGGCAGCGGGCATGTGTCGCTCTGGGACGGGGTCAAGTACCAGATGACCAGGCCCGGTTCGGGCTTCATCCTCGACCAGGGGTCCGGCTCGCACGGGGTGCTCCAGTCGTGGCTCTACTACGACCGGGTCCTGCCCCTGGGCGGTCTCGTCGGCGCGCTTCTGCTGCTGGTCACCTGGCGCTGGTCGGTGACCGCCCGCGCGCTGGCCGGACCGGCCCTGACCGTCGCGATCCTCGCCGCGCTCGCCCTGCGCCCGAGCGGCTATCTGCCCGCGATGTACGTCATCCAGGCCCTGCCGTTCCTCGCGCTCGTCCTGGCCGGGGGCACCGCCTCCGTCGCCCACGCCGTCCTGCGCAGAAGCCACCGGCTGCCCCGGGGAGGCCGGTACGCCCTCGCCGCCGTCCTCGCGATCGGCGCCGGCGCCTATGTCGTACCGCGCTGGTACGACGGCGACCGCACCGCCGTCACCGCCGACGCCAACGCGCCCTACCAGGCCGCCTCCAAGTGGCTGGCGACCGAGGTGGAGCGGCCGGAGAAGGCGCGGGTACTCGTGGACGACGCGCTCTGGCTGGACCTGGTGCACGCCGGGTACCGGCCGGGGCTCGGCGCCATCTGGTTCTACAAGGCCGACCTCGACCCGGCGGTGACCAAGACGATGCCGAACGGCTGGAAGGACCTCGACTACGTCGTGGCCTCCCCGACCGTGCGGCGCGACGCGGCCGACCTGCCCAACGTCAAAGCCGCCATCCAGCACTCGACGCCGGTCGCCGTCTTCGGCACCGGTGCGGACCGGATCGAGATCCGGCAGATCCAGACCGTCTCCGGAGGCGTTCGATGACCCACGAGTACACCGCGCCCGTCCCGGACGTACGGGCGACCGAGATCCCCGAGCCCGGTGCCGTCACCATCGTCGTGCCGACGTACAACGAGTCCGCGAACATTCGTCAACTCCTGCGTCAGATCACCGAGTCGGTGCCGTCCCGGCTGCCCTGCGAGGTCGTCTTCGTGGACGACTCCACCGACGACACCCCCGAAGTGATCTACGAGGCCGCCAAGGACTGCCCGTTCCCGGTGACCGTGCTGCACCGGGACGAGCCGGTCGGCGGGCTCGGCGGGGCGGTCGTGGAGGGAATGAAGGCGGCCGGGTCGGACTGGGTCGTCGTGATGGACGGCGACTGCCAGCATCCGCCGTCCCTGGTACCGGAGTTGGTCGCGACGGGAGAGCGGGCGAACGCCGGGCTCGTCGTCGCCTCCCGGTACATCAAGGGCGGCAGCCGCGCCGGGCTCGCCGGCAGCTACCGCGTCGCCGTGTCCAGAGCGGCCACCTGGCTGACCAAGTCCCTCTTCCCGCGCCGGCTGCACGGCATCAGCGACCCGATGAGCGGCTTCTTCGCGATCCGCCGCAGCGACATCACGGCCGACGTCCTGCGGCCCCTCGGCTACAAGATCCTCCTCGAACTCGCCGTCCGCAGCCGCCCCCGCGCGGTCACCGAGGTGCCCTTCGTCTTCCAGGACCGGTACGCGGGCGAGTCCAAGTCCAGTGCCCAGGAGGGGCTGCGCTTCCTGCGCCACCTGGTCGGTCTGCGCACCGCCTCGCCGGTCGCCCGCATGGTCGGCTTCGGCCTGATCGGCGCGACCGGCTTCGTGCCCAACCTGCTCGGGCTGTACGTCCTCACCGTCCTCGGTATGCACTACGTACCGGCCGAGATCCTCGCCAACCAGCTCGGCGTCGCCTGGAACTTCCTGCTGATCGAGCATCTGCTGTTCCGCGACCGCCGCCTCCACCGGCGCTGGTGGGACCGCGCAGGGCGGTTCGCCCTGCTCGCCAACGCCGACCTGGTGCTGCGCATCCCGCTGATCGCGCTGTTCGTGCACCGGTTCGGGATAGGCGTGCTGTCGGCCACCGCGCTCGCGCTGGTGACGACGTTCGTCCTGCGCTTCGTCGGGACCGAAGCGCTGGTCTACCTGCCGCGCAGAAACAGGAGCCGCACCGTATGAAGCTCAGACGGAGAACCGCCCTGCTCGGAGTGGGCGCCCTCACCGCCGGCCTTCTTCTGATCACACCTCAGCCCGCCTCGGCCGCCAACCTCATCCAGAACCCCGGCTTCGAGACCGCCGGCACCGGCGACATGCCGTTCTGCTGGGAGAAGTCCGGCTGGGGCGACAACGACTTCACCTTCACCACCACCTCCGACGCCCACTCCGGCTCCAAGGCCATGAAGGTCGAGCTGACCCGCCGGGCCGACGGCGACCGCAAGGCCCTGATCACCGAGTCGACGGCGTGCGCCCCGGTCGTCACCGCGGGCAAGCAGTACGACCTGAGCCTCTGGTACAAGTCGACGACCCCGGACACGGCCCTCACGCTGTTCCGGCACGACACGACGGCCGGCTGGCAGTACTGGACGGACCTGAAGACCCTGGAGCTCGCCGGGAGCTGGACCGAGGCGAGCGTCCGCACGCCGGAGGTCCCCACCGGTACCGACCGCATCACCTGGGGTGTCTCCGTCTACGGCACCGGATCCGCCACCACCGACGACTACACCATGGAGCAGGTCGCCGACCCCGTCCCCGTACCGCAGTGCACGGGCACCGCCGAGCAGTGCGCCAACGGCCGCTGGGACGTGCTGCCCACCCAGAACCCGGTGCGCTCCATGCACTCCGTCGTCCTCAACAACGGCAAGGTGCTGCTGATCGCGGGCTCCGGCAACAGCGAGGAGCAGTTCAACGCGGGCACCTTCACCTCGGCCGTGTACGACCCGGTCAACGGCACCTACAAGGTGATCCCCACCCCGAAGGACATGTTCTGCTCCGGGCACGTCCAGCTCCAGGACGGGCGCGTGCTGGTGATGAGCGGGAACAAGGCGTACCCCGTCGCCGGCGGACACGGCTACGAGGGGTTCAAGGACTCGTACGTCTTCGATCCGGTCACCGAGACTTACAGCAAGACCAACGACATGAACGACGGCCACTGGTACCCGTCGGCGACGATCCTCGGCAACGGTGACGTCATCTCCTTCGGCGGGCTGCGCGAGGACTCCACCGGTTCGGTGACCGCCGAGCTGTGGTCGGACGCCGAGCAGAAGTGGCTGGAGCTCTGGAAGGTCAACCAGACCTGGTCGTACTGGGGTCTGTACCCGTCGATGATCCTGATGCAGGACGGCCGTCTCTTCTACTCGGGCAGCCATGTCTTCGGCAACAACATCCCGGGCACCGGCAGTGCGATCTACGACTACGACGCCAACACGATCACACAGGTCCCGGGGCTCCAGAACAAGGACGAGCGGGACCAGTCGGCGAGCGTGCTGCTGCCGCCCGCGCAGGACCAGAAGGTCCTCACGATCGGCGGCGGCAACATCGACTCCAACCCGGACGCGAACCGGCTGACCGACGTCATCGACCTCAAGCAGGCCGGCCCGTCCTATGTCGCCGGGCCCCCGCTCCCGCAGGGCACGGTCGACGTCGGCAACGGCAAGCAGGCGCAGACCGGCAACCAGGGCAAGATGTACGTCTCCGCCGTACTGCTGCCCGACGGCAAGGTGCTGGAGACGGGCGGTGCGCTGCACAACCGGGCGGACCCGGTGTACGAGTCGTCGATCTACGACCCCGACACCAACACCTTCGACCCGGTGGCCGCCGACCCCGAGGCCCGCGGCTACCACTCCTCGGCGTTCCTGCTGCCGGACGGCCGGGTGATGACGACCGGCGACAACCCGGGCAACGGCACCTGGAACCACAACGTGTCGATCTACACCCCGCCCTATCTCCTCAAGGGCGCGCGTCCGGCGATCACTTCGGTCATCGACACCGAGTGGACCTACGGCGACACCCAGCGGATCACCGTCGACCGGCCCATCGCCAAGGCCGAGTTGATCCGCCCGGCCGCGGTGACGCACTCCTCCGACCCGAACCAGCGGTTCGTCGATCTGCCGCTGTCGGTGGACGGCGACAACGTCGACCTGAACGTGACGAGCAACCCCGACCTGGCCCCGCCCGGCTGGTACATGCTCTTCGCGGTCGACGCCAACGGAGTGCCGTCGGTGGCCAAGTGGGTCCATCTGCAAGGACCTTCGGCGCTCAGCGCGACGGACGCCTCGGCGCATGTGCACTCCTTCGCGGACTCCCTCGAAGGCAAGGTCACCAAGCCCGGCAAGAAGCGCGCCTCGCAGAAGGTCCCGGTCACCGTCTCCGGCTGCGACCGGCACTACGGCTCGATCAACGTCTGTGTGCCGACCGACTTCCCGCCGACCGTGAAGGCCACCACCAAGGCCCGCTGCGACTGGCTGAGGAAGAACGACTACGGCCGCCTCAAGGTCAACGGCAAGGACGACCCGCTGCGGCTCGACCGCAACGGGGACGGGATCGCCTGCGGAAAGGCGGACCTCAGGAAGCGTTAGGGAAGTCCGCCAGGGCGCGCGCCACGATGGCCTCCAGCTGTTCGTGGTGCGCGCCCTTCCAGTACGCGCGCCCGCACTGGGTGCACTGCGCGAACACGTCGTACGACCGGTGCGTGCCGCCCGCCAGCTGGTCCGCCACCTCCTCCTTGGTGGCCTCCCTGAGCAGGCCGTTGCAGGCGGTGCAGCGCGTCCAGGGCCGTAGCTCGGGGCGGAACCGGTCGAGGATGTCGCGGAGCTGCTCCTCGGGGCGGGTGCTGTAGACGTAGGCGCCGGCCCACAGTTCGCGGCGGCGCAGCAGACCCCGGTCGCGGCTGAGCATGACCCGCTGCTGGACGGCGGAGCGGGTGGCGAGGGCCGGGTCGCCGATGTCCGTCGACTCGTACGCCGTGTCCACGCCGAGCAGCCGCAGTCGGCGGGCGAGGGTGCCGAGGTGGACGTCGAGGAGGAAGCGCAGGGGGGCGCCGGGCACCCGCTGGGGGCGTTCGACGTCCCGTACGGCCACGGAGTCGCCGGCGGCGGGGACGTAGGACCTGGGTACCTCGCGGCCCGCCACCAGGAGGGTGCCGACCTCGGTCAGGGGTACGCCGAGGGACTCGACGACATGGCCGAGGGTCGAGACGCCGTCGGTGATGACCGTGGTGGAGCCGTGGCGGCGTTCGTGCGGGACGAACAGGGCCAGCCTGAGGGCGAATTCGACGTGGATCTCCGGTCCGTTCACCCGGTCAGGATGTCACGGCCGAAGGGTGCCGCCTCAGGTGTTTTTCGTGGGGAGGCCGTGGTCCATGACGTGCAGGGCGCGGTCGAGGAGAGCGTGCAGATCGTCCTGCATGCCGTTCTCCGCCCAGTACTGGTAGATCTCGGTGAGACCGCCGATCAGGGACATCGTGTAGACCCGTACCTCCAGGTCGTCCGCGTCCCGGCCGGTGCGTTCGGCGATCGCCCCGGCGAGCAGCCGGCCGGTGACGGCGTTGCTCTCCATCATGCGGGCGCGCACCGCCGGCACCTGGATCATCAGATGGGCGCGCAGCCGGGTGATCTCGTAGTCGATGTCGGAGAGATCGAGGGCCCGGTGCAGGATGTACCGCACGGACTCCATCCACGGCTCGCCCTCCGGCCGGGCACGCAGCTCCTCCAGCATCACGGGGTCGTACTCGTCCGTGAGGACGATGTCCTCCTTGGTCGGGAAGTAGCGGAAGACCGTGGACGGCGACACCTCGGCGCGCTCCGCGATCTGCTCGACCGTGGTGGCCTCGTAGCCCTGTTCCTCGATCAGCGCGTAGGTCGCGTCGCGGATCGCCGTCCGGGTCTTGATCTTCTTCCGCTCGCGAAGTCCCAGCTGGGGGGCGTCGGTGAGCGGGAGGGGGCGTGCGGGTGTCATGGGTTCATTGTCGGGCATCTGCCTGCGGGGCCACCATGTCCGGGGTGTCCGCGCTCTCGCCGGCCTTCTGCTCGCCCGGCAGGAACGCCGCCGCGAGCAGTGCCGACACGAGGGCGGCGGCGCCGCAGACCAGCAGTACGACGCCCATGCCGTGGACGTAGGCGCTGTTGGCGGAGGCCGCCAGGTCGGCCGCAGCGGTCCGTTCGGCGACGAGGTGCGCGGCGACCACGGACTCCCGTGCGGTGTCGGCCGCCCGGTCCGGCAGGCCCGTCACGTCGAGGCGGTCGCGGAAGGCGTTGGACAGCAGGCTGCCGAGCAGGGCGATGCCGATCGCGCCGCCGACCTGGCGCAGTGTCATCAGCAGCCCGGAGCCGCTGCCGGCGCGGTCGCGGGGCAGGGCGCCCAGCGCGTTGCCCATGGCCGGCATGAGGGAGAAGCCGAAGCCGAGGCCGGTGACGGTGAGCCACAGGGCGGTGTAGCCGTAGCCGGAGTCGACGGTCGTACGGCTGCCGAGGAACGCGGCGAACGCCAGGACGACCAGGCCCGCGCTCACGGTGGCGCGGCCGCCGAAGCGGACGGCGGCCTGCGGGGCGGTGCGGGAGGCGATCAGGATTCCGCCCATCATCGGCAGGAGCCGTATGCCGGTGCCGAAGGCGTCGTTGCCGAGGACGGCCTGGAGGTAGGGCGGCAGCACGAAGAGGAGGCCGGACAGGACGAACATGACCAGGGTCGCGGCGATCGTGTTGAAGAGGAAGCCGCGGTGGGCGAGCAGGGTCATGTCGAGCATGGGGCGCTCGACGCGGCGTTCGCGCAGGACCAGGGCGGTGATGAGGGCGACGGACGCCGTGAGCATGGCCAGGACCAGCGGGTCGCCCCAGCCGCGGGTGGGCGCCTCGATGATCGCGTAGACCAGGGCGCCCAGGCCGGTCGCGGTGAACGAGGTGGAGACGGTGTCCACCTTGGGGGAGGCGGGGTCGCGGGTCTCGGGGAGCAGGAGGACGCAGGCGGCGATGCCGATCGCGGCCATCGGGACGTTGACGAGGAAGACCGAGCCCCACCAGAAGTGGTTGAGGAGCCAGCCGCCGATGATCGGGCCGAGCGGCAGGCCGAGGGCGGAGGCGGCGGAGACGATGGCGGTGGCCTTGGGCTGCTCGTCGCGGGCGAACAGCGTGGGCAGCACGGAGAGCGCGAGCGGGGTGATGAGGGCGGCGCCGACGCCCATCAGCGCGCGGGCCGCGATGACCCAGTTCACGTCCCCGGCCAGGGCGCCCACCAGCGAGCCGGCGAGGAAGACGCCGAGCCCGGCGATCAGCATCCGCCGCCGTCCGAAGCGGTCGCCGAGCAGTCCGGCGGGGAGCATCAGCGCCGCGAACACGATGACGTACGCGTCCGCCATCCACTGCTGCTGGCCGGTGGAGGCGCCGAGGTCGGCGGCCATGGTCGGCAGCGCCACATTGAGGATCGTGGTGTCGAAGCCGAGGGTCAGCATGCTCGCGACGAGTGCGGCCAGTGCCCACCAGCGGCGGGGATCAGAAGTGGAAGTTTCCATGAAATGAGAGTAGCTCTCAAAAAGTAGTTCCTGTCAACAAAAAGAGGGCCACGGCTTGAAGCCGTGGCCCTGCGATGTGGTGTTCGGTGCTACGCGTGCTGGTACGCCACCAGCGAGATCCCGACGTAGTGGACGACGAAGGCCGCCAGTGTGAGCGAGTGGAAGACCTCGTGGAAGCCGAAGAAGCGCGGGGAGGGATCCGGGCGCTTGAGGCCGTAGATCACGCCGCCCGCGCTGTAGAGCAGGCCGCCGACGATCACCAGGACCAGGACCGCGATGCCGCCGGTGCGCATGAAGTCGGGCAGGAAGAAGACCGCCGCCCAGCCCATCGCGATGTAGCAGGGGGTGTAGAGCCAGCGTGGGGCGCCCACCCAGAAGACACGGAAGATGATCCCGGCCAGCGCGGCACCCCAGATGCCCCACAGCAGCCACTGCCCCTTCGCGCCGGGCAGGAGCAGCATGGTCAGCGGGGTGTAGGTGCCCGCGATGATCAGGAAGATGTTGGCGTGATCCAGTCTGCGCAGGACGCCGTCCATGCGCGGACTCCAGTTGCCCCGGTGGTACAGCGCGCTCACGCCGAACAGCAGGCAGGCCGTCAGGGCGAAGATCCCGCAGGCGATACGGCCCCGCGTCGAGTCCGCGAGGGCGGTGAGCACCAGGCCCGAGATGAGCACGGCCGGGAACATGCCGAGATGCAGCCAGCCCCGGAGCTTGGGCTTGATCTCTTGCGGCAGGGAGAGCGCCACGGGGCCGCGGCCGGCGGCCGGCGAGTCCAGAGGCGCGTCGGAGGCGGACGCAGTCATGCACGGCATCGTACCTACGGAACCGTAAGTTGCGGATGAGTGCGGGCCTTGAAAAGGCTGAGAGTGGCCATCATCTCACGGCAGTTGACGCCACGGTCGCGCGGTCAAGGAACCGTCAAGTGAACCCAAAGTGTGTGGATGGCGCCACCCTGTAAACACCCAGGCACGTGGCAATCCTCACTCCGCTCAGGTGTGAGGCCTTCTGGACAGATGGGCACTCGGGACGCATGATCAGATGAGTGCGGTCGGCACCGGATGAGCGCCAAGGTCACCACCGAGAAGCATCCGGGTCGCAGCCCCCACGGGGCCTCCAACAAAAAATCCCTCATTTAGGAGCAATCGTGGCGCGCGACATCGCGGCTCCCCCCGTCATCCCCACCCAGCACAAGGAACTGGTCTCGTGGGTGAACGAGATCGCAGAACTGACGCAGCCGGACAGCGTGGTCTGGTGTGACGGATCCGAGGCCGAGTACGAGCGCCTGTGCGGGGAGCTCGTCGAGAAGGGCACCTTCCGCAAACTCGACCCCATCAAGCGCCCGAACTCCTACTACGCGGCCTCCGACCCGACCGACGTCGCGCGCGTCGAGGACCGCACCTTCATCTGCTCCGAGAAGGAAGAGGACGCCGGCCCCACCAACCACTGGAAGGCCCCCGCCGAGATGCGGGAGATCTTCGCCGGCGACAAGGGAGTCTTCCGCGGCTCCATGAAGGGCCGGACGATGTACGTCGTCCCGTTCTGCATGGGCCCCCTCGGCTCGGACCTCTCCGCCATCGGCGTCGAGATCACCGACTCGGCCTACGTCGCCGTCTCCATGCGCACCATGACCCGTATGGGGCAGCCGGTCCTGGACGAGCTCGGCTCCGACGGGTTCTTCGTCAAGGCCGTCCACACCCTCGGCGCCCCGCTGGCCGAGGGCGAGGCGGACGTCCCGTGGCCCTGCAACTCCACGAAGTACATCTCCCACTTCCCCGAGAGCCGCGAGATCTGGTCCTACGGCTCCGGCTACGGCGGCAACGCCCTGCTCGGCAAGAAGTGCTACGCCCTGCGCATCGCGTCGGTGATGGCCCGCGACGAGGGCTGGCTCGCCGAGCACATGCTGATCCTCAAGCTCACGCCCCCGCAGGGTGAGTCGAAGTACGTCGCCGCCGCCTTCCCGAGCGCCTGCGGCAAGACCAACCTCGCCATGCTGGAGCCCACGATCTCCGGCTGGACCGTCGAGACGATCGGCGACGACATCGCCTGGATGCGGTTCGGCGAGGACGGCCGCCTCTACGCCATCAACCCCGAGGCCGGCTTCTTCGGCGTCGCGCCCGGCACCGGCGAGCACACCAACGCCAACGCGATGAAGACGCTGTGGGGCAACTCCGTCTTCACCAATGTCGCCCTCACCGACGACAACGACATCTGGTGGGAGGGCATGACGGAGGAGACTCCCGCCCACCTCACCGACTGGAAGGGCAACGACTGGACGCCGCAGGCAGGCGTCCCGGCCGCGCACCCCAACGCCCGCTTCACCACCCCCGCCGCGCAGTGCCCGATCATCGCGCCGGAGTGGGAGAGCCCCAAGGGTGTGCCGATCTCCGCGATCCTCTTCGGCGGCCGCCGCGCCACCGCCGTACCGCTGGTGACCGAGTCCTTCGACTGGAACCACGGGGTGTTCCTGGGCGCCAACGTGGCCTCCGAGAAGACCGCGGCCGCCGAGGGCAAGGTCGGCGAACTGCGCCGCGACCCCTTCGCCATGCTGCCGTTCTGCGGCTACAACATGGGCGACTACATGGGCCACTGGGTCGACGTCGCCAAGGACAAGGACCAGGCGAAGCTCCCGAAGATCTACTACGTCAACTGGTTCCGCAAGAACGACGAGGGCAAGTTCGTCTGGCCCGGCTTCGGCGAGAACAGCCGAGTCCTGAAGTGGATCGTCGAGCGCCTCGACGGCAAGGCCGAGGGCGTCGAGACCCCCATCGGCGTGCTGCCGGCGAAGGGCGCGCTGGACACCAAGGGCCTCGAACTCTCCGAGTCCGACCTGGACTTCCTCCTCACCGTCGACAAGGAGATCTGGCGCGAGGAGGCCGCCCTGGTCCCCGAGCACCTCAACACCTTCGGCGAGCACACCCCGAAGGAACTGTGGGACGAGTACCGGGCGCTGGTGCAGCGCCTGGGCTGAGCCCGCCCACCGAAGACTCCGCGGCCGGTTGGGATATGCCCTGACCAGCGATCGTCACGACCGGCCGCGGTGACAGCCGACGAGGTTCCGTACAACGGCGTACGGAACTTGAGGCCTGTCGTCGCTCTCCCGTCCGCCCCGACGGGAGAGCGACGACAGGCCTTCGTCTTTTTCCCCCATCACCTCTGTGCGGACCGGGATTTCGCGGGACACTCGGGACATCCTGCAACGAACCCCGAAATGAGGTGAACGGGGTGCGCACACCGGTCAGCGATCCCTTGAAGGTGGGGCCCTACCGCATCGTCGGACGGCTCGGGTCCGGCGGCATGGGCTGGGTGTATCTCGGGCGGTCGCCCGCCGGACGCGAGGTGGCGGTCAAGGTGGTGCGCCCCGAACTGGCGGCGGAGTCCGAGTTCCGGGAACGCTTCGCGCGCGAGGTCGCCGCCGCCCGGCTGGTCGGCGGCGCGTACACCGCGGCGGTGATCGACGCCGACACCGAGGCCGAACTGCCCTGGCTGGCCACGATGTACGTCCCCGGCCCCTCGCTCGCCGAGGCGGTCCGCACGGACGGGCCGCTGCCCGAGGACCAGGCACGCCGGCTCGGCGCGTTCCTCGTCGAGGCGCTCCAGGCCGTGCACGCGGCGGGAGTCGTGCACCGCGACCTCAAGCCGTCCAACGTGCTGCTGGCCTCCGACGGACCGCGCGTCATCGACTTCGGGATCTCCCGCGTCGACGGGGCGCCCGGCCTCACCAGGGTCGGACTCGTCGTGGGCACACCGCCGTTCATGTCGCCGGAGCAGATGAAGGGGGCCCGGGTCGGGCCGGAGAGCGATGTGTTCTCCCTCGGCGGAGTGCTGGTGTACGCACTGTCCGGCCGCCCGCCGCACGGGACGGGGGACGCGGTGCGCTACCAGGTCGTCTTCGGCGACCCCGACCTGGACGGCGTACCGCACGCCCTGCGTCCGCTGATCGCGCGCTGCCTCGCCAAGCGGCCCGAGGAACGGCCCCGGCTGGCGGGGCTGCTGACCGAACTGCTGGAGGAGGCCCCGCAGTCACCCTCGTGGCCACCGCCCAAGGTGCGGCGGACCATCGAGATCCGGGTGGGCGAGCTGGCCGCGCGCCGCGCCTCCGGTACGAGCGTGTCCGTGCCCTCCTGTCTGATGCTGCACGCCCAGGCGCTGCTGGACGCCGGACTGACCGATGCGATGGTCGCCCGGGCGGTGGGCCGTGGCACCGTCTGAGCCCTCGACCGGCCCGGCCCATGAAATCGGCACGCACTGGCGGCAGTTGGTACGGAACTGGGGTACCGGGCGGAATTTCCATGCCGTGACCGACACCGATTCCGTGTCCCTGCAATTCGATCTCGAGGAAACGGGACGCACGCTCACGGTCAGATTCATGACCACCAAGCGGCTGCTCGTCGCCTTTGTCACGGATGGGAATTATCTGCGCCATGACCAGCTGGCCGTCGCCGCGGCCGCGTCGAACGCGTGGAATACCGAACAGTTGAATCCCATGCTCTCCGTGTGGGATGTGCGGGGGCCGCGGCCGTGTCTCGCGGGGGTGTGCGATCTGCCGCTGACCTGCCGGGTCACCCAGGCGGACTTCGATGCTTTGGCCAGCGATTGGGTGGAACGGGCGCGACAGATGTTCACCCGTTGCCATGAGGTGTTCCAGTTGTAGAAGGGGAACGCGGGAAAGCGTAAACCCCTTTCGGGGAAGGGGTCGTTGGCTCCAATATGAGCGAGGACCGTTTCGGGTCACGGGGGTGTCCATGGGGCGAGTGCTGCGTTGTGCCATGATTCTCGGAATTCTCTTCGCGCTGGTACCCGCGGTTTCCGCGACGGCGGAAGACGGCTGCGACGGGGACTTCGCGGCCCGGCTGAAGTGCTGGACGGAACGGTCCGGCGACCAGGTCGTCACGCTCACCCTCGATCACGCGCTGCGGCTCGACGGCACCAAGGAGGGGCGCGAGCAGATCGTCACGGCCGTCGCGGGGCGGAGCGAGAGGCTGGAGGTCCAGGTACCGGCCGGTGTCTCCACCGGCGAGGGCGGAACCCTGCTGCTCGTGCTGGCGGACCGGGAACGCCGGCTCGTCGACCCGGACGCCAGGATCGACCGACTGTCGTCGAGCACCCTCAAGGAGTTCACCGACGTCTGCACGGCAACACGAAAGCCGCTGTGCGACCTGATCGGCCCCGGAGAGCCGGCGCAGGTGTCCGGCGAAACCCTGATCAACAGCAGACAGGTCACCGAGCACCGCTCCCACGTCGCCGGTTCCCAGGGCGACACGGACAGCGCCGTCCAGAAGTGGCTCCTCCCCGGCACCGCCACCGTCCTCGCCCTCCTCCTCGCCGCCCTCTTCGTCCTCGTCCGCCGCACCCACCGCCCCGCGGTCGCCACCGCCACCGCAGCCGCCACCCCGGACCCCGAGCGCACCACCCGCCTCCGCGTCACCCCGCACCGCCGGACTCCCGCACCCCGCAGCGGCCCCACCCGCCCCGCCGTCGTCCGCACCGACCTGCACCCGCAGGGCTACGTCGAACTCGACCGCGTCCTGTACCGGGCCCTGTGGGCCGAGCCCGGGCAGACGCCGCCACCGCCCGGCTCGCGCGTCGACGTCGCCCCGGAGCCGGACTCCGACGTCCTGCAAGCCTTCCCGCCCGCCGCCGGGCGCCACGCCCACGCCCGTTGACGTACCGCTCCACCAGGAGACGCCCATGTCCAGCGAATACCCGCCCACGCTGCCGGCGGAGTACGCCGACATCGAGTTCGAGAACAACGCGCAGCGGCTGCCGCTGGTGCTGTGTCTCGACACCTCCAGCTCCATGGCGGGCCCGCCGATCCAGACGCTCAACAACGCCCTCGTGGAGTGGACGCGCGAACTCCACGACGACGTGGCCCTCAGCTACAGCGTCGAGGTCGCCGTCGTCACCTTCGGCGGGCAGGGGGTCGCCGCCTGGCGGGGTCCGCAACCCCTCGCGCCCGGCGCCCCGGTGAGCCCCTTCGTGCCCGCGCACATGTTCCGCCCGCCGCAGCTCGGCGCCGCGGGCGTGACGCTGATGACGGAGGCCCTGGAGCTGTCGATGCACATCGTCGCCGCCCGCAAGGCCGAACTGCGCGCCTCCGGACTCCAGTACTACCGCCCGCAGATCTGCCTGGTCACCGACGGCATCCCGACCGACGCCACCGGCCGCCGCACCGACACCTGGCACCGGCTGGTCCCCGTGCTCGCCGACGAGCAGCAGGCCCGCCGCTTCCGGCTGTACGCGATCGGCGTCGGCGGCATCACCGACACCGGCGAGCAGGTCCTGCGGGCCTTCGCCCCGAAGTTCAACGCCACCATCCACGGCTTCCCGTTCCGCGAACTGCTCCAGATGATGTCCGCCAGCGCCAACGCCGAACAGAAGGGCGCGGGCGACGAGGTCTTCGAGAAGATCTTCAGCCAGTTCAAGACCCAGCGCCCCGCCTGGGAGAGCTGAGCGATGGGCAGGGCCGGCTGGCGGATCCACGGCATGAGCGTCGAGGGCTACCGGCACCGCAGGGACGGTCTGCCCTGCCAGGACGCCTGCGCCCACGTCGAGTCGGGGCCGGTCGTGGTGCTCGCCGTCGCGGACGGCGCCGGCAGCCGGCCACGCTCCGACGAGGGCTCACGGCTCGCGGTGGAGCTGGCCGCCGAGCACTTCGTACGACGGGCCGCCGCGGCCGTGGACAGCCCGCCCGGCGAGGCCGTGCACGACCTGCTCGCGGACGCCTTCCACGACGTCACCAAGGTGTTCCTGGACACCACGGGCGCGGCCGCCGCCGACTTCGCGACCACCCTCACCGTCGTCGTGCTGGCCCCGGACTGGCTCGGCCATCTCACCGTCGGCGACGGCTTCGTCGTCCTGCGCGCGGGCGCCGGGGACGGCGAACCGCAGTTCCATCTGCTGCCGCAGGCCGCGGACGCCAGCGAGTACAGCAACGAGACGGTCTTCCTCACCTCGCCCGACGCGGCCCGCTGGATGCGCACCGACTGTGTGTGCGACCCGGGGATCGACGGCGTCCTGCTCTCCACCGACGGACTCGCCCAGGCCGCGCTCTCCCGCACCGGCGGCGGCACCCCGGCCCCCAACGCCTCCTTCGCCGACGCCGTCTTCCGCTCCCTCGACGGCCCCGGACCGGTGTCCGACTCCGCGCACGACAACCTGGCCGCACTGCTCAGGTCGGACCGGCTGACCGCGCTCAACGCCGACGACAAGACACTGCTGCGGGCCGTGCGCAAGGCGCGGCCATGAGCGGCCGCGTGGTCCACCTGGACGGGAAACCCGTCGTCCTCGCCGAGCAGCCCCTGAAGGGCGGCGGCCAGGCGGCCGTCTTCCCCGTCGAGGGCGACCACGCGACGGTCGTCAAGCTGTACCGCGACCCGCCGGGCCCCGACCAGGAGCGCCGGCTGGCCCGCATGCTGACCATGTCCCCCCTCGCGGCCCGCCCCACCGACCGCTCCCAGCCGCCCGAGCTGGCCTGGCCCACCGCGATGGCCCGCAGCCCCGAGGGCGCGTTCCTCGGCTACGCCATGCACCGGTTCGGCGAACCCGAACACGTCCAGCTGGTCGGCCTGTTCACCCGCGCCCAGCGCCTGCGGCTCTTCCCCCAGGCCGACTGGCGCTTCCTGGTCGGCGTCTCCTGGAACCTCGCCTTCATGACCGCGCGTATGCACCACGACCACCTCGTCATCGGCGACTTCTCCAGCAGCAACGTCGTCGTCGACGCCAACGGCTTCGTCACCTTCCTCGACTGCGACTCCATCGCCTTCACCGACCCCGTGACGGGGGAGCCGTTCCCCTGCCTGATGCACACCACGGACTACTCGGCCCCGGAACGCCAGGCGGGCGGCCCCGCCACCCGCTCCAGCGACGACTTCGCCCTCGCCGTCCTCGTCTACCAGCTGCTCACGGCCGGCAACCACCCCTTCGGGGGCGTCCCGCACGACAGCACCTCGGAGTCGACCGTCAAGGACAACATCGCCGCCAGCTGCTCCTACGTCGTCCGCCCCGAGCAGGTCGTCATCCCGCGCGGCACCATCGACCCGTCCGTCCTCCCGCCCGACCTGCTCACCCTGGCCCGCGCCGCCTTCGGCCCCGGCGTCCACGCCCCCGCCGCCCGCCCGCCGGCCGAGGCATGGCTGCGCGCCCTAGACAAGCAGCGCGCGCACATACGGGTGTGCCAGGCGCGGCCGCTGCACGCGTACGGCGCCCATCTGCCGGACTGCCCGTGGTGCGTACGGGCCCTGCGCACCGGCCACGACGTGTTCAACGGCCCCCGCCCGATCCCACTGCCGCCTCCGCCGCCGGTGCCGCAGGAGGTGCCGACGGGAACCGGGTCCGGTGCGCTGAAGGTGGCCTGCCTGCTGTTCGCGCTGGTGGTGTTCCTCGTGATCGCGGCCGTCGCCCTGAACAACGGGAACTAAGCGCTCCGCTGGACGGACGGCGAGGGGGCGTTGTCCGTCCGCGGCGCCGTCGTGGCCGGTCGCGCCCGCGCGGCGGTAGCCGCACATCGATACAGCCCCGCGCCGCTTCGGGGCGCGGCCGAACCGTAGCCGACTTCGCCGGACCCGCTCAGTTCGCCCGGTCCTCCAGGTACCGCGTATGCGATTCCTGCCGCCGCGCCTCCGTCTCGCGCAGCGCCGCCGCCAGTTGCTCGGCCTCCTCCTGGAGGAGGGTGAGCTGTCGCTCCAGATGCCGTTCCGGTGCCTCCTGGCCCGGCGCCAGACGCGTCCACCACCGGGTGCGTACGAAGGTGTCGACGGCCTCGGGAACGTCCTGCCGTACCGCCCGGGAGAGCGTGTGCACGCCCTCCGGATCGTGCGCGAGCAGCTCGGTGGACCAGCCGGGGTCGAGCAACGCGCCCAGCAGTGCGGTGAGTTCGGTGAGACGGCCGGCCGCGGCGGGCGGCAGTTCGATCTCCGCCAGGTACCCCTGAAGGGTCCCGAAGTCGCCGCGCAGGGCGTCCAGTCGGGCGGAGGCGTCCGGGAAGTCCGGCAGCGACGGCCGCTCCGGCGGCGCGATCAGCGCACCCGCGCCGTACAGCCCCGCGACGACGACGGGCCAGTACGGGCCCGCCACCCCCGCGAAGGTCAGCCCCAGCCCGGCGATCCCGCACACGCTGCCCGCGATGTTCTTGCGGGACTCCAGATATCTACTGATAGCCACGGATCTCCTCGAAGGCGCCGTCCAGCGAGCCCTCCTGGGCGTCGAAGAGACGGCCGCCGGTCAGTTCGGCGATGTGCTCCAGCTCCTCGCGGTCGGAGTCGCCGAAGACGATGGGGAAGACCGGGATCTGCCGCTGCGAGGGGCCCAGCAGTCCGTAGAACCCCTCGAACTCCCGCGCCGACCGCCCCGTGGTGTTCTCGCCGTCCGTCATCAGCACGATCGAGGTGAACATGTCCCGTTCGGTGCGGAGTTCGTCGTACGCCTTCTCCAGGGAGGTGTAGATCGCGGTGTCGCCCTCGGCGGTGAGCGTCCGGACGTCCCTGCGGACGTCCTCGGCGCCGGTGCGGGGATCCGGATCCATGGCGTAGCGCCGCACCTCCTTCACCGCTGATCCGAACGGCATCAGCGTGACCTCCTCGCGGCCCCGGAAATCGGCGCTGACCTCGGTGAGCGCCTTCTTCAGCCGTGCCAGCCGGTCGCCCTCCATCGAGCCGGAGGTGTCGAGGACGTACACCGTCCGGGAAGGACGGCGCAGCTCGTTGTCGTACGAGTCGAGCAGCCCGTCGGCGACGGAACGGCTGCCGGGGAAGGGCAGTTCACGCCGTCGGTCGGTGCCGAGGCCGGACGCGGGGGCGACCGAGGGGACCACCGGACGGCGGTGGGTGCGCTCGGTGATCTCGCGCTGGATCTCCGGGGTGCGCAGGGCCTCGGCCAGCCGGCGGACGTCGTCGCGCCGCGCGGCGTCGGCGGAGGCGAGGGTGGAGAGCGGGTAGTCGGCGGTGACGACTCCGTCGCGGGGGCGGATCACGGTCAGACCCGGGATGCCCTTGAGGACGGATTCGTAGTTGATGAGCGCGTCGACGTTGCCGCGCCTCTTGTACGCCGATGCCAGCCAGCCCGACGATCCCGAGGTCAGCTGCTGCCCCTGGAAGAACTCCTTCAGCCGCGGTGCCGCCTTCTCGACGTCCGCGTCGGTGAGAGCGGACTGGGCGCCGGAGAGGGCCGAGGCGACGGAGACCAGCGCGGAGAAACCGGAGTTGGAGACGGTGGGGTCGGTCATGCCGTAGGTCAGCCGGTCGTCCCTGGCTGCCTGCGCGACCTTGGCCCATGTGACGTCGTCGGGCTTCCAGCCCAGTTCACGCAGGGTGGCCGGCTTGACGCCGATGGCGACCGGGCTGGACATGACCGGAGTCTCCGACACCACCCGCCGGGCGGCTTCCGGGCGCAGCCGCAGATAGTCGTCGGAGGACAGCCACACCGCCTGGTACCACTTGTCCGCCTCCCCCTTGGCGAGCGTGTCCACGGCGTCGAGGGTGCCCGTGTAGAACAGCTTGACGTCGACGCCGATGTCCGCGCCGACCCGTTCGACGATCGGTTCCATGTCGCTGAGCTCGCTGGAGGCCAGGATCCACAGGGAGCCGTCGCCGGGCCCCTCCTTCTCCGTCTCCCGCGGGGCGGCGGTGCAGCCCGAGAGCAGGGCGGTCACCGCGAGGACGTAGACCAGCGCTCGTCTCATCCGAGTCCGCCCCCTTCCAGCGCGCCCTGCGACCGGCTGCGCTCCAGATACGCGGAGGCGTGCTGGAGTTCGGAGGTCAGGGACTCCACGGTGGCCGCCATCACCTCGGTCGCCTGCACCTTGTAGGTGTCGATGGCGTCGAGCGTGCGGTAGATCTGCTGGAACGCGGTCCGCAGGGTCTCCGCGCCCACGGCCGGGTCGGCGGCGATGCGCTGGATCTCCCCGCTCTGCGTGGCGAGCATCTCCGCGTTGCCCCGGATGAGGTCCTCGGTCGTCCCACGCAACGCGTTGACCTGCTCGATGACCTTCTTCTGGTTGTCGAGCGCGGACGCCAGCATCACGGAGATCCGCAGCGCCGACACCGTGGTCGTGGCCGCGCGGTCGACGCCCTTGATCAGCTCCTCGTTGTTGCGTCGTACGACGTCCATGGCGAGGTAGCCCTGGGCGCACACCGCGAGCTGGGTCAGCAGGTCCTGGTGCTTCTGCCGGACCGGGAAGAGCACGTCGGCGCGGAGCGAGTCGGCCTGCTGCGGATCGGGGACGGCGCCGATGTGCCGCTCCACGGCCGCGTCCAGGGCCTCGGTGAGGACGACGTACTCCTGGAGCTTGCCCATGCTCTCCCACAGCCGGACCCGCTCGGTCTGCAACGCGGCGTTGTCGCGCCGCAGTTCGTCCTGTCCGCCGCGCAGCGACCCCACGATCCGGTTCAGTGTCCCCTGCGCGGAGGAGTACTTGGCGATGTGGTCGCGCACCTTGTTGCCGCCGGGCAGCCGGGACAGGAACTTCCGTCCCTTGGCGGCCGGGAGGTCCCGCGGGTCCAGGTCCTCCACCACCCGCCGCAGTTCCACGAGCGAGCCCGCGACCTGCGACTGGGCGTCGCCGCCCTGGTCGGGCAGGCTGCGGATGGTCCGCTCCAGCATCCGGTTGGACTGCGAGGCCGCGGTGCGCATCTCACCGGCGCCGAGCGCGGTGATCTCACCGACCTTGCCCGCGAACTCGGGCGAGCGGGCGTCGAGGACGGCGAGTCCCGCGACGTAGTCGGCGGCCTTCTGCGCCATGCCGCTGCGGACGCCCTCGTCGACGGGGACGAGCCCGCCGGCCCTCTCCCGCGGCACGGGTGCCACCGCCTCGGGCGGGGTGAGCGTGAAGACGTCCTCCCCGCTGAGGGTGTGCTGCCGGCTGCTGTTCTGGCTGGTGTTCTGACTGGTGTTGCCGAAGTCGCTCATACGATCGATCCCCCCGTTCATCCCCGCGCCCGTCGCGCCAGCTCGTGCAGCACCGTGGAGGTGGGCACGGGCGCCTGGCGGACACCGGTCAGTTCCTGCTTGAGATAGGTGCCGGCCGAGGCGAACTCGGCGGCCGCGCCCTGCGGACGGAACCCGTGCCGGACCTCCAGCTCGCGCAACTCCGGTGCGGTGGAGAGGAGTTCGGCGAGCGCCCGGCCGTTCTCGGTCAGCGGTACGACGGTGTGGTCGCTGTTGACCGTGGTGTCCGGGTAGAGGACGACCAGGTCGTCGGGCCGCTGTCCGTCCGCCAGAAGGGAGGCGACCTGCGACTCGTAGACGAGGACGAGCGGGTTTCCGGCCCCGCTGACGAAGTCCCGGAACGCCGCGTCGGTGCTGGTCTGCTGGGCGCCCTGGACGCTGATCAGCTTGCGCAGCAGGGGAGTCGACTTCTGGATCTCGGCATCGCCGGCGACCACCTTGCCGCCGTTGTCGACGTAGGAGGCGGCGGCGAGGTAGAGGGCGCCGGAGTTGGAGGACTCCGGGTCGGTGCTCGCGAGGTAGAGCGTGCCGCTCAACTCGCCGTACTTCGCGGCCCCCTTGAGCTGCTGCCAGGTGCGGTCCTCGCGGGCCGCGTCGAGATAGGCGGCCATCTTGAGCGTGCCGCGGTGTCCGGTGTCCAGCGTGGCGAGCCCGTTGCCCGCGAGCACCTCGGCGGCGCTCTGGTGCGCCACGACGACGAGGGGCGAGTAGAAGGGTCGCGGGAGTGTCCCCGACACCTTGTACTTCGCGGCGAGTTCCACGGCCGGCGCCTGGCTGGAGGGAAGGGCGAAGTCGTACCCCTTGAGGTCCAGCCCCTCCATGGCCCAGGACCCGGAGGTCTCGGCCTTCACGGTGAACCCCTTGGCGGCCAGGGCCTTCACCACATCAGGATCGGCGAAGAACTCCGCCTTCTCCGATCCGATCACTCCTCGCACGGTCTTCGTTGCCGTGCTCCTGTCCCCGGTGTCCCGGCCCGCTGCGACGGCTACCGCCACTCCGCCGATCAGCAGGACCGCGAGGACGATTCCGATGATTCGTCTCACACAGGCAGAGTGCTCGCGGAACCCAACATTCCCCGGCGGGGTGAGTGAACGGGGGGTGTCATACCCACTCCAGTACTGCAACGCGGATAGGGGCGCGGGGAACTGCGCGATCAACCACGACGGACGAGCAGTCGCAAGACGACATGAACCCCTACGGCGAGAAGGCGCCGCGGCTCAAGCCAACGCGGTGTGTGGCACCTGGCCCGCGCGTCGCTGCGGGTGCACGCGGACCAGGGCCGTTCTGGGGTCAGCCGGCCGCGGTCAGCTCGCGCGGCTCGGCCAGCGCGGCGGAGTGCGCGTCCATGCGTTCGGCCGCCAGGATCGCCGCCGCCGTGTCCGCACGCGATGCCGCCACCACCAGCGCGCGCCCCGCCAGGGCATGTGCCCGTCGGTGCAGAGACGCGAGCCGGCTGTCGCCCTTGCCGGAGGCGCGGGCCGGAGTGCTGCCGGCGCGCAGACGTGTCACCTGCGCGGCAAGGCGCTCCGCGGCGGCATCCAGCTCGGCCGAGGGCGTGGCCGCCCGCAGCTCGTCGGTCACCGCCAGCAGCGCCGCCAGATGCCCCGCGAGCTGGAACTCCAGCTCCTCCTCGCGGGTCCGGTGCGGGAAGTCGGACGTGGTGCCGGCCATCGTGCTGTGGACCGACTTGGTGCGGATCGGTTCGTACATGGGATGGCCTCCTGTGCTGTCAGGAAATCATCCTAGCTTAGATTCAGTCTAAAGTTGAGCGGCGGGGACGGATTGCGGAGGGATTGCCCTACGGCTGGCTGTAGCCGTCCAGGAAGTTCCCGATCCGCGTCACCGCGTCCCGCAGGTCACGGGCCGTCGGCAGGGTCACGACCCGGAAGTGATCGGGCTCGCTCCAGTTGAAGCCGGTGCCCTGGACGACCATGATCTTCTCGCGCCGCAGCAGGTCGAGGACCATCTGCCGGTCGTCCTTGATCTTGAAGACCTTGGGGTCGAGCCGCGGGAAGAGATAGAGCGCGCCCTTCGGCTTCACACAGCTCACGCCCGGGATCTGGGTCAGCAGCTCGTACGCCACGTCCCGCTGCTCGCGCAGCCGCCCGCCCGGCAGCACCAGGTCGTTGATCGTCTGGCGCCCGCTGAGCGCGGCCACGACCCCGTGCTGGCCCGGCATGTTCGCGCACAGCCGCATGTTCGCGAGGATGGTGAGGCCCTCGATGTAGGAGTCCGCGTGCGCGCGCGGCCCGGAGATCGACATCCAGCCGACCCGGTAGCCCGCGACCCGGTACGCCTTCGACATGCCGTTGAAGGTGAGGGTCAGCAGGTCGGGGGCGACGGAGGCGGTCGGGGTGTGTGTGGCGCCGTCGTAGAGGATCTTGTCGTAGATCTCGTCCGAGCAGACCAGCAGGTTGTGGCGGCGGGCGATGTCGGTCAGGCCCTGGAGCATCGCGGTGTCGTAGACCGCGCCCGTGGGGTTGTTCGGGTTGATGATCACGATCGCCTTGGTGCGGTCGGTGACCTTGCGCTCGATGTCCGCGAGGTCCGGCATCCAGTCGGACTGCTCGTCGCAGCGGTAGTGGACGGCGGTGCCGCCGGACAGGGAGACCGCGGCGGTCCACAGGGGGTAGTCCGGGGACGGGACGAGGACCTCGTCGCCGTCGTCCAGCAGGGCCTGCATCGCCATCACGATCAGCTCGGAGACGCCGTTGCCGACGAAGACGTGCTCGACGTCGGTCTCGATGCCGAGGGTCTGGTTGTGCATGACGACGGCGCGGCGCGCCGCGAGCAGGCCCTTCGCGTCGCCGTACCCATGGGCCGAGGACACGTTCCGGAGGATGTCCTCCAGGATCTCCGGCGGGCACTCGAAGCCGAAGGCCGCCGGGTTCCCGGTGTTCAGCTTGAGGATGCGGTGACCCGCCGCCTCAAGCCGCATGGCCTCCTCGAGAACCGGGCCCCGGATCTCGTAACAGACGTTGGCGAGCTTGGTCGACTGGATCACCTGCATGTCAGGGAGCTTACGGCGGGGTAACGCTCCGTGGGTCGTGTTTTCCACCACGCGAGACGGTGTGGTTTGGGCGGTTATCGCCGGTAGCTGTCCCAGGGGCCCCTCCCGTCCTTACAATCCGCGGCCATGTCGAGGCCGACGGAGCAGGGCAACGGGACGCTTGGCGTGAACGCAGCGCAGACGCCGCCGAGGGTGTACCAACCGCGCAGCGGGGTCACCCCGGCCTACGAGGAGTACGCGGATCCGGCGACGGCACACGGCTGGCAGAACGCGTACGACGAGACGGCCGAGCTGCCCCGGACGGAGCCGGCCGCCCCGGAGCCGACGGCCCCGGGCTCCGGCGGCCGGGCGGACCGACGCCGGGCCGCCCGCCGGGCGGCGAGGGGCTCGGTCCTGCGCAGCGGCGGGGGCGCGGACGCGCCGCGGGCGGGTGCTGCGGATGCGCCGGGGACGGGAAGCGCGGGCTCAGGGGGTCGAGGTGGTCCGGGCCCGTTCTGTGCCGGTGGTCCGGATGCGCCCTCCCCAGGTGATGCGGACGCGCCCCCGGGGTCAGGCGTGGGGGTCCCGGGCCCCGGTGCGGGTGGATCGGGCGGGCTCCCCGCGGGTGACGCGGACGCGCCGCGGGTCGGTGGTGCGGGCTCGCGTCGGGCGGGGCGTCGGGGCGTTTCCCGTTCCGGTGGCCGTGGCGTGTCCGGCGCCGATCGCCCGGACGCACCCCCGACCCGCGCCCCCCGCTCGCGCCGCGTGGCCATGGCCGCCGGTGCGGTCGGAGTGGTGTCCGTGGCCGCCCTGGTCGCGGGCCTGTCGTTCGCGGGCTCCGCCCCCGAGCCCTCGCAGGGCAGGGAGAAGGGCAACCCCTCGGGGACGGCCGAGCCCGCGGACCCGGCGGCTTCGTCCCCCTCGTCCTCTTCGGCGGTCCCCGGCGGGACGGCCTCCGGCGCACCGGCAACCGGCGCGAGCCCACCGGCGGTGGCGCCCACCGGGAGTCCGGCGGGCGACCCGACGGTGAGCGAGAGCCTCTCGGTGACCCCCTCCACCACCACCCCTTCGGCGGCCTCCTCCTCCGGCGCCCCCGGCCCGGGCAACGGCAAGGGCCGCGGCCAGGGCAACGCGAAGGCGCCCAAGTAGCCCCCGCGCTGGGTAGGTTGACCCCGTCGAACGGAAGACGGGGACATGGGATTCGCGCTGCTGAATGACGAGCCGGTCACGGATCCGGCGGCCGATCTGCTCGGCACGGGCCGGGCCGCCGGGCAGCTGGCCCGGATGCTGCACGACTCACGCGGCTCGACCCCGTTCACGCTCGCCGTCGACGCCGGCTGGGGCATGGGCAAGAGCAGTCTGATGCGCCTGGTCGAGGAGGAGCTGAAGCGGGAGTACAAGGACGTCGAGACCGTCTGGTACAACGCCTGGACCTCCACGGGCGCCGACGCCCTGGAAGGCCTGATCAAGTCCGTGCTGGCCCGCTTCGACAAACGGCTGATGCGGCGCGTACTGCACGGCGTGGACGAGCAGGCGGTCCTGGTCCGGGCGGTGCAGACGGTACTGACCGTGGTCGCGGCCCCGTTCGGGGCGGCCGGCATCGTCGACCGGTTCTGGCAGGACCTCTCCGTCGACGCGAAGGCCCGCAACGACATGCGGGAGGCGCTGCGCGACCTCGCCACCCAGTGGGCGGACTCCGCGGCGTACGAGCCCCGACGCCTCCTCGTCGTCTTCGTCGACGACCTCGACCGCTGCTCCGAGGAGACCGTGCTGGCGGTCTGCGAGGCGGTGAAGGTCTATCTGGACATCCCCGGCCTCGCCTTCGTCATCGGCTGCGACCGCTCCGCACTCGGCCCCTCGGGGCTGCTCAGGGATCTGGGGCCGGCGGGATCGGCGTTCATGGAGAAGATCTTCCAGACGAGCTATCGCATCCCGGTGACGGGGGACGAGCGCGTCGAGGAGTACGTACGGCAGTGCGCCGAGCGCTCGGGGGTCCGTGAACTCCTCGCGGACGACACCCTGGTGCGGCTGATCGCGGAACGCTCCGCCCGCAACCCGCGCCGGATCAAACGGCTCATCAACGGCTTCGGACTGGAGTGCGCGCTCAACCCGGTGTGGCAGCAGTTCGACTCGGAAGCCGTCATCCGCACCCTGCTGCTCCAGCATCTGTACGCCGACTTCTACCGGACGCTGCTGGCGAGCGACCGCAGCCATGGGAACGCGGCCTGGGAGTTCCTGGACTACCGGGTGGCCAAGAGGCTGCTCGGGCGGCCCTCGGTGACGCCGGACGAGGAGTCGTGGCAGACCACGGTGAACCATCTGGGCGAGCACGACCTCGCCGCGCCCGACCGGGACGACCGTGAGGAGTGGGGCACCGTCCTGGCCCGGCTGGAGGAGTGTCTGCCCACCGGGTTCCCGGCGTTGGAGCGCGACCAGAACTTCGTGACACTCGTCGGGGAGCTGATGGGCATGGAGGGCGCGACCGAACTGGTGGAGCGGCTCAGACGGGGCGTCGGACCGGTCGCGGTGGTGGCGGCCGGCGACGAGGAACAGCGCCCGTACGCCGGATCGTTGGTGCTCTGGGTCGACGACCATCCGGAGGGCAACACCCGGGACGCCAGGCACCTGGAGTCGCTGGGCGCGCAGGTGGTGCTCGCCGAGGACGCACGACAGGCCGAGCGTGTCCTGGGCGGCTCCGCCCGGGTCGACCTGCTGATCTCCGACGTGGCGCGCGGAATGGACGGCGAAGCCGGGTTCACGATGCTTGAGCGCTGGCGCGACGCCGGCCACTATGCCGGGCCCGCCATCTTCTACGCCGGCCGCATCACGCCCGAGCGTGAACGTCGATGCCGCCATCTCGACGCCGAGATCACCATGTCCAGTTCCGCCCTGCACCAGTACGTCCGCTCCGTACTCGCCCATGATCAGGCCTGACACAACTTCTTGCCCGATTGGCCACCCCTCTTCACAATGCGCATGACAAAATCACGGGCGGCCGGAAGATTTCCGGCCGTCCAAGTCGCAAGAGGGGACCCCCACATGAGAAAGCCTCTCGTCGCCGCACTCAGTGTCCTGGCGCTCGCCGGGATGGGTACGGCACCCGCGGTCGCCGCCGAACCGTCCGTCGCGGGCGTCGGCAAGAGCGTGGACACGGAGACGGCCACGTCCGTCGTGCACGACCTGGTCACCTCCACCACCTCGGCCCTGAAGCAGGCCACGGCACCCTCGGCCACGATCCAGGCCGTGACGCTCGCCGGGACCGTCTCGCTCAGCAACTGCTCCGGTTCGGTCATCCGCTTCCCGAACTCCCTGGACACCGACCCGGCCCTGGTGCTCAGCAACGGCCACTGCCTGACCTCCGGCTTCCCGGATCCCGGCGAGGTCATCACCAACCAGGCCTCCACCCGGACCTTCGGCCTGCTCAACTCCTCCGGCTCCCGGGTCGCGACGCTGCGCGCGAGCAAGCTCGCCTACGCGACGATGACCGACACGGACGTCTCGATCTACCAGCTCACCAGCACCTACGCGACGATCAAGAGCTCGTACAACATCTCCCCGCTGACCGTCCAGGACACCCACCCGACCGCCGGCACCGCCATCACCGTGGCCTCCGGCTACTGGAAGACGCTCTACAACTGCAACATCGACGGGTTCGCCTACCGTCTGAAGGAGGGCGTCTGGACCTGGAAGGACTCGGTCCGTTACACCTCCGCCTGCCAGACCATCGGCGGCACCTCCGGCTCGCCGGTGATCGACCAGGCCACCGGCAAGGTCGTCGCCGTCAACAACACCGGCAACGAGGACGGCGAGTCCTGCACGGACAACAACCCGTGCGAGGTCAGCGAGAACGGCACCGTCACCGTCCGTGAGGGCATCAACTACGCCCAGGAGATCTACAACATCCCGGCCTGCTTCACGACCGGCAACCAGCTCAACCTGAGCGCGAGCACCTGCACGCTGCCCAAGCCGTAGCGATCAACGGGTGGCGTTCCGTCGTACGGGACTACGACGGACCGCCCGTCCCGCCAGTACGTCCGTCCGCCGGCCGTCCTCGATCACGAACCGGCCGTCGATCAGGACGTGCGGGATGCCCGTCGGAAGCGTGCGCGGATCCTCGTACGTCGAGCCTGCCGCCACCGTCCGCGGGTCGAACAGGACCAGGTCGGCCCGGTAGCCCTCGCGGATCAGCCCCCGGTCCGGCAGGCGCAGTCGTGCCGCCGGGCGTCCGGTCAGATGGGCGACGCACTCCTCCAGGGACAGCACCCCCAACTCCCGCACATACCGCCCGAGATACTGCGGGAAGGTGCCGTACGCCCGGGGATGCGGCTTGGCGCCCTGGAGGATGCCGTCGGAGCCGCCGGTGTGGACGGCATGCCGCATGATCGTGCGGACGTTCTCCTCGTGGCCGACGTGCTGGAGGATCGACGGGGCCAGCCGGTCGGCGAGGAGCAGCTGACGCGCGGTCGCCCAACTGTCCAGACGACGGCCCACATGGTCTGCCAGCGAGGGATCCGTGACCCCCGAGATCTCGATCGTGTCCCACTCCATCGGCACCCCGTGGCAGCCGTCCGAACCGATGACTTCGAGATGGTGGCGGATACGCTCGGCGGTCTCGTCGTCCGCCAGCCTCCTGAGGGTCTCCTCCGGTCCGCCCTCGCTCGCCCAACTCGGCAGCATCGCCACGAGAGTCGTGCAGCCGGGGGTGTAGGGGTAGGTGTCGAGGCTGATGTCGGCCCCGGACTCCAGGGCCGAGTCCAGCAGTTCGACCAGTTCCGGAGCCCGGCCCTCGTTCACGCCGAAGTTCATGGTGGCGTGGGCGAGATGGAGGGAGCAGCCCGCCTCCCGGGTCAGGGCCACCATCTCCTCGTACGCCTCAAGAGCCCCCGCCCCGTACGAGCGGTGATGCGGGCAGTAGTAGCCGCCGTACGACGCCACCACCCGGCACAGCTCGGTGAGTTCGGCATCCTTGGCGTACATGCCGGGCGTGTAGGTGAGCCCCGACGACATGCCGACCGCGCCCTGCTCCATGCCCTCGGCGACCAACTGCCGCATCCGGTCCAGCTCCTGGGGGGTCGCCTCGCGGTCCTCCCAGCCGACGGCGAGCATCCGGACCGTCCCCTGGGGGATCAGATAGGCCGCGTTGACGGCGATGCCCCGGCCTTCGAAACCGGAGTCCAGGCGGTCGAGATACCCGCCCACCGACCGCCAGTCGAAGTCGATGTCGTCGCCGTAACCGTTCCAGCCGGTGATGGCGCGGCGGACCTCGGCGAGGGTGCGGTCGTCGACGGGGGCGTACGACAGCCCGTCCTGGCCCAGGACTTCGAGCGTGACCCCCTGCGCGGCCTTGGCGCTGTGGTCGGGGTCGCGCAGGAGGGCCAGGTCGCTGTGGGCGTGCATGTCGATGAAGCCGGGGGAGAGGACGAGACCCTCCGCGTCCAACTCGCGGCGGGCCGAGGGGCGTTGGCAGCCCGCGTCGGCCGCCTCCTTGACGATCGAGACGATCCGGCCGCCGTCGATCACCACATCCGCCCGGTACGACGGCGCACCGCTGCCGTCCACGACGTCCGCGTCCCGGATGACGAGCTCTTCCATCAGCGACAGCCCCCTAGAAGTAGGTGCGGATGTAGTCGACGACCGTGCCGTCCGCCTCGGCCACCGGGATCAGCTGCCACTTGTCGAAGGACGTGCACGGATGGGACAGCCCCAGGCCGAGCCAGTCACCGACCTCCAGATCGGCCTCGGGCCCGGTGCGCAGCCAGGCGTGCTGGTCGGACAGGCCGGTCACCTCGATGCCGTCCGCCGGACGCTCCACGCCCGCCCGCCGTACGACCTGGGCGAACGGCAGATGGAGGTCGTACGCCGCGTCCCGCTTGCCCGCGTTGGCGAAGGCCTGCTCGGGGGAGGGGCGCGAGACGACCTGCGTCCACAGCCGGAACGCCGGTTCCAGGGCGCCCTCCTGCGGGACCCGGTTGAAGGGGGTGATCTCCCGGTAGTGGCCGTCGTCGTGCGAGACGTAGGCGCCCGAGCGCAGCAACTTCAGTACGGGGAGGGAGAGTTCGGGGATCTCCGCGAACACGTCGGCCACCGCGTCGAACCAGGCGCTGCCGCCCGCGCTGACGACGATCTCGTCCGTCCCGGCGAACCGCCCGTCCTTGTCGAACGCGACCGCGAGGGACACGAGCCGCCGCAGCCAGGCGTGCACCCGCTCGGGGTCGGCGTTCGGGACCTCCCCCTCGTACCCGGCGACGCCGACGAGCCGCAGCGTCGGCACGGCGGCCACGGCATCGGCGACGGCGGCGCACTCGGCCTCCGTGCGGACGCCGGTACGGGCGCCGTCGCCGGCGGCGAGCTCGACGACCACGTCGAGGGGGCGGGTGGCCCCGCGCAGAGCCGCGTCCATGAGCTCGACGCCGCGTACGGAGTCGACGTAGCAGACGAGCCGGAAGCCGGGGTCGGAGTCGAGTTCGGCGGAGATCCAGCGGAGCGCGGCCGGGTCGACGAGCTCGTTGGCGAGGAAGACGCGCCGGGTGCCGAAGGCCCGGGCCACCCGGACCTGGTGCGGTACGGCGAGGGTGATGCCCCACGCCCCGTGCTCGATCTGCCGCTGGAACAGCTGGGGTGCCATGGAGGTCTTGCCGTGCGGGGCGAACGCGAGCCCGTGCCGTTCGGAGTAGGTCTCCATGAGCCGCAGATTGTGCTCCAGGCGCTCGGCGGAGAGCGCGAGGACGGGGGTCGTGAAGCCGCCGGTGAAGAGGTTGCGGCGCTGGGCGGCCAGCTCGGTGACGGTGAGGCCGTCGGCGTCCGGGGGGAGCCCCTTGAAGCGGTGGTCGACCCGTTCCTCGACTGTCATGGAGCCTCCCTGATCCGGCGCGTTGCATACCTTGCAACGTCCATTGCGTATATCGCTTACCGCTGTCTAACATCTCGGCCAACACAGGGTCAATGGACCGCCATGACCAGGACCGAGGAGCCACGACGATCGTGACCAACGCCCCCGACCTCGTGGACGTCGTCGCGCTCGGCGAGTCCATGGTCACGTTCCTTCCCACCCGACCGGGCCGCCTCGCCGACGTGTCGTCGTTCGAGCGGGGGATCGGCGGCGCGGAGTCGAATGTCGCGTGCGGGCTGGCCGCCGCGGGGCACTCCGTGCGGTGGGTGAGCCGGGTGGGGGCGGACGGGTTCGGGGATCACCTGGTGTCGACGATTGCTTCGTACGGTGTGGACGTGTCGGCCGTACACCGTGATCCGTCGCGGCCGACGGGCGTGTACTTCCGTACGGCGGGGGACCGGGGGACGGATGCGCACGAGGTCGCCTACTACCGGGCGGGGTCGGCGGCGTCGGCGATGTCCACGGCCGACGTGGACCTGGGAACGAGCCGGGTGCTGCATCTGTCCGGGATCACCGCCGCGCTGTCGGACAGCTGTCTGGAGCTGATGCGGAAGCTGACGGCTCCGCGCGAGGGGCGTCCGCTGGTGTCCTTCGATGTGAACCACCGGTCGGGACTGTGGCGCGATGCGGACGGGCCGAGGGTGCTGCTGGAACTGGCCCGTGGCGCTGACGTGGTGTTCGTGGGGGAGGACGAGGCGGAGGAGGCGTGGGAGGTGACGGGCGGACCGTCGTCGATCCGCGAGCTGCTGCCGGAGCCGGGCGTGCTGGTGGTGAAGCAAGGGGCGACGGGGGCTACAGCGTTCGTGTCGGCTGCGGGTGAGTGCGGGCTGGTCGCGCCCCGCGGCGGAGCCGCATATCGACACGGCCCCGCGCCGCTGAGGTCGGCCGATGACCCCGGCGTGCAAGGCGTGGCTCCCGACCCGAGGAGAGGTGGCACCCCGTCAGCGCGGGCGAGTGAAACCCCTCCCC
>NZ_JABERD010000055.1 GCF_013044505.1 Streptomyces sp. S3(2020)
TCCCCGGGGGCTGCCGCCCCCGGACCCCCACCGCCGGCCCTGAACGGGCCTCGTCCTCAAACGCCGGACGGGCTGAAAAAGCCCAAACAAGTCCGGTGTTCAGTGGCGTACCGCCCATCCCGAGGTGATCGCCAGCGCCACCGCCGCCGCTGTCACCGGCACTCCGAATCCCGCCGTCGCCGACACATGCTCCGCCGTCCAGCCGCCGAGCGCGCTGCCTGCGGCGATGCCGCCGAGGAGGCCGGTGACCGCGAGGGTCATGCCTTCGTTGAGGCGGCCCTCGGGGGTGCGTTCCTGGATGAGGGTCAGGCCCGTGACCATGGTCGGGGCCGTGGCCATTCCGGCGATCAGGAGTGCGGCGGCGAGGAGGAACAGGGAGCCGGTCAGGGATGCGGCGAGGAGGGGCAGCGTCATGAGTACGGTCATCGCGGCCACACACCACGGGTAGCGGCGCCCGGCCGGACCGGACGGCTTCCACGCGCCGTACAGCAGACCCGCCGCACAGGAACCGGCCGCCTGGAGGGCGAGGACGACTCCGGCCGCCGACGGATGACCGCGCGCGTCCGCGAACGCGAGCGTGACGACCTCCATCGAGCCGAACACGACGCCCATGGCCAGGCAGACGACGAGGAGAGGCGGGATGCCGGGGGCGCGGAGCGGGGGCCTGGCGGGTGCGCCGCCCCTCTGTACCGGCGGCTCCGTCGAGCGCTGCGCGGCGAACAGCAGGATCCCCGTCACCAGCAGCGCCACCCCGACCAGCGTCCCCGCCTCAGGGAAGAGCGCACCGCACAGCAGCACCGCCAGCACCGGGCCCAGCATGAAGCACAGTTCGTCCGCGGCCTGTTCGAAGGAGTTCGCGGTGTGCAGGGCGGTGTCGTCGCCCTTGAGCAGATGGGCCCAGCGGGCCCGGGACATGCCGCCGGTGTTGGGGGTGGTGGCGGTGGCGGCGTACGCGGCGAACAGCGTCCAGTCCGGGGCGCCCCCGTGGACGCACAGCACCCGGGCGAGCGAGCCCAGCGCCGCGAGCAGCGTGGCCGGCACGGCGACCCGGGCCTGTCCGTACCGGTCGACGAGCCGTGCCGTCCAGGGCGCGACCAGCGCGGTCGCCGCGAGGCCGGTCGCGGTGACGGCGCCGGCCAGGGCGTACGAGTCCCGCGCGGCGACGATCATGACGACCGCGCTCACGCTGAACATGCCCATGGGCAGACGGGCCAGGAGGTTCCCGACGGTGAAGGCGCGGGTGCCGGGGGGGGTGAAGAGACGGCGGTAGGGGCCGGGTTCCCGGTGGCGGGTCCGGGGGGTGAAGTCGACGACGACGAGCATGTCCGAGGTCGTCGTGAACAGGGGTTGCGGCATGCGTCCACCGTCGCCCGCGAGTGATCGAGGGGTCCAACACCTGATCGGCGGGCATTCACGCACCCCTGTTGTGAATCCGCGGGAATTCCCGGTGCCGATCCACGCGCCCGCGTTGTAGCTTCGCCGGATGCCCGCCCCGCCGCACCTCGACGCCCGCCTCCTGCGCGCCTTCCTCGCCGTGGCCGAGGAACTGCACTTCACCCGTGCCGCGGCCCGGCTCTACGTCGCCCAGCAGGCGCTCAGCCGGGACGTGCGGCGGCTGGAGCGGGAGCTGGGCGCCGAGCTCTTCGTACGGACCACCCGGCAGGTGACGCTGACGGCCGACGGGGAGCGGCTGGTGCCGCACGCCCGCCGTGTCCTGGACGCGCAGGACGCGCTGATCGCCGCCTTCGGACAGGCCAGGCCCCTGCTGGTCGACATCAACTCACCGGGTCTGGGCACCGGCAGCCGGGTGCTGCACCGGGCCCGCGAACTCGCCCCCGACATCGAGCTGATGGCCCGCTACGAGAGCGGTCTGACCGGGGCTGCGGCCGAGGTCCTCGCGGGCCGCCTCGACGCCTCCTTCGGCCGGTACGCGGGGCTGGACCCGGCGCTGCGGGCGGGCCTGGACCACCAGATCGTCCGCTTCGAGCCCATGGCGGTCGTGCTGCCCGAGGACCACCGGCTGGCGGCGTCGGCGCAGGTGCCGCTCGCCGAGCTGGCGGGGGAGGAGGTGTACGCGGGGGCGGGAAATCCCCGTACGCCGGAGTGGACCGATCTCGCGCGCCGGCTGTTCGACGGACGGGGGATCGAGGTCGCCCCGCCCGCGCCGCTCGCGGTCGGGCACGAGGAGTTCCGGCGTGTCATGGCCAGAACACGCACCCCGGTCCTCGCGGTGGTGGACTTTCCGGCCATGCCGAGCAGCGTGCTGCGCCCGCTCGTCGACCCGGTGCCACTGTCACCGGTGTCACTGGTGTGGCGCAAGGGGCTGGTGCATCCCGGAATCGAGGCACTACGCCGGGCGGCGGCCGAGCTCTCGACGGCGGAGGAATGGCTTCACCGGCCCGCCGGGGCATGGATTCCGGCCATCGACATGAAGATCGTCAATGTCCACAACTGACACACGTCAAACACATCGCCCCTCGGTGCGCTACATTCGTGGCCTGAGCACGCTGTGGTAAAGGGGGCGCTCGGGCCGGGTGGGGGCTCGGTTCGATCGACGAGTGCTCGGCGTCGTATGCGCACCCAGAACTGTCCCGTGGGGGGATGTGCGTGCGCGAGAACAATTGGCGGGAAGACGCCCAACCGGAATGGCCCTCAGTGGCCGCCGGGACCAGGGGCTTCCCTGCGTCGGGGGATGGCACCCAGGGTTTTCCGGAGACAAGAGGAGCGGATGTCCTCGCGTCGGCGGACCAGACCGAGGTGCTGCCCAGGGTGAGCCCCGAGAGGTCGGACTTCGCTGACCCGTGGGGCAACACCCACGACCCGCACGAGGTGACCGTCCAGCTGGACGCCGTCGCCCTGCGGGCCGACAACAGCCTCGTCGGCCAGGCCGGCGGCGACACCGCCGAGGGCTCCGACGGCCCGGTCTTCGTCGACGAGTCGGGCCGCAGAAGCCGCAGATACCGCCGTATCGGCATCTTCGTCGGGCTCGCCTGCGCGATCTACGCCGTGGTCATCGTGACGACCCTGCTGTCCGGCAACTCCAACGCCCCCTGGCTGCCCGTGCCGGGCCAGGGCCAGGGCGAGGAGGCCGGCCAGGTCGACAACTCCCCGCTGCCAGGGGAGACGGCCCTGCCCACCGACGCCGGCACTCTCTCGCCCGGCGTCTCACCGTCCCCGAGCGACACCACCACGTCGTCGCCGACCGCCGGCGCCACCGCGCCCGGCGCCACCGCGACCGCCCAGGACCCGGACGCCACGGCGGACCCGGAGCCGACGGCGACGAAGACCACCTCGGGCACCGGCAGCAACCCCACCCCGGACCCCGACCCGACCGTCCCGGCGACGAGCAGTCCGCCCGAGCCGACGGCCACCGAGGAGCCCACGCCCGGCCCGACGGAGACGCAGGTCGGCGACAACGGGGGCACCGGCACCGACACGGTGGCCGGCGGCACGAACGACTCCACCCCGCTCAGCTCCACGACACCGCCTCCGGAGAACACCGTCTGATGGCAACCCGTTCCCGCCGTCCCGGGGCCGCGTCCCGAGCCCGATCCCGCGACGGTTCCCGGCGCCGCCTGCCCATGCGCCTGCTGCTGCCCTGCCTGTTCCTCGTCGCCCTGATGGCGATGCTGATGCTGCGCGGCTACGTCCACAGCGAGATCCTCGCCGACCACCGCGTCCAGGCCCCCGCGGCCTCCGACAAGGTCCCCGAGGAGATCCTGGAGGGCGGGCCGGTCATCGACACCCGCAGCGGCCGCACCCAGAGCCTGAGCCTCAAGGACCACCGTCTCGTCCTCACCTTCGACGACGGCCCGGACCCGGAGTGGACGCCCAAGGTCCTGGACGTGCTGAAGGAGCACAACGCCCACGCGGTGTTCTTCGTCACCGGCACCATGGCCTCGCGCTATCCGGACCTGGTGCGGCGCATGGTCGAGGAGGGCCACGAGGTCGGCCTGCACACCTTCAACCACCCCGACCTGTCCTACCAGTCGAAGAAGCGGGTGGACTGGGAGCTGTCCCAGAACCAGCTCGCAATCACCGGCGCCGCCGGCATCCGCACCTCGCTCTTCCGCCCGCCGTACTCCTCCTTCGCCGACGCCATGGACAACAAGTCCTGGCCGGTCACCGAGTACATCGGCACCCGCGGCTACATCACCATCGTCAACAACACCGACAGCGAGGACTGGCGCAAGCCCGGCGTCGAGGAGATCATCCGCAAGGCCACGCCCAAGGGCGGCAAGGGCGCGATCGTCCTGATGCACGACTCCGGCGGCGACCGCCACCAGACCGTGCAGGCGCTCGACCGGCTGCTGCCCCAGCTGAAGGACGACGGCTACGAGTTCGACAACCTCACCGAGGCCCTCGGCGCGCCCAGCGCGCACACCCAGGTCGCCGGAGCCGAGCTGCTCAAGGGCAAGGCGTGGGTCTTCCTGGTCGGCGCCTCCGACAACATCACCGCCGTCCTGGTGGTCGCCCTCGCGATCATCGGCTTCCTCGTCATCAGCCGCTTCGTCCTGATGCTCGTCCTGTCCGCGGTCCACGCCCGCCGGGTGCGGCGCCGCGGCTTCCGCTGGGGCAACCCGGTCTTCGAACCGGTGTCGGTGCTGGTGCCGGCGTACAACGAGGCCAAGTGCATCGAGAACACCGTCCGTTCCCTGATGGCCAGCGAACACCCCATCGAGGTCATCGTCATCGACGACGGCTCCAGTGACGGCACCGCGCGGATCGTCGAGGCGATGGGTCTGCCGAACGTGCGGGTGGTCCGCCAGCTGAACGCGGGCAAGCCCGCCGCGCTCAACCGCGGTCTGGCCAACGCCCGTTACGACATCATCGTGATGATGGACGGCGACACCGTCTTCGAACCGTCCACCGTCCGCGAACTGGTCCAGCCCTTCGGCGACCCGCGCGTCGGAGCCGTGGCCGGCAACGCCAAGGTCGGCAACCGGGACTCGCTCATCGGCGCCTGGCAGCACATCGAGTACGTGATGGGCTTCAACCTGGACCGCCGTATGTACGACATGCTGCGCTGCATGCCGACCATCCCGGGCGCCGTCGGCGCCTTCCGGAGGACGGCTCTGGAGCGGGTCGGCGGCATGAGCGACGACACGCTCGCCGAGGACACCGACATCACCATGGCGATGCACCGCGACGGCTGGCGGGTCGTCTACGCCGAGAAGGCACGCGCCTGGACCGAGGCGCCGGAGACCGTCCAGCAGCTGTGGTCGCAGCGCTACCGCTGGTCGTACGGCACCATGCAGGCGATCTGGAAGCACCGCAGGGCGCTCGTGGAACGGGGACCCTCGGGCCGCTTCGGCCGCGTCGGCCTGCCGCTGGTCTCGCTCTTCATGGTCCTGGCGCCGCTGCTGGCCCCGCTGATCGACGTGTTCCTGATCTACGGCCTGGTCTTCGGCCCCACCCAGAAGACGGTCGTGGCCTGGCTGGGCGTCCTGGCGATCCAACTGGTCTGCGCGGCCTACGCCTTCCGTCTCGACCGCGAGAAGATGACCCACCTCATCTCGCTGCCCCTCCAGCAGATCCTGTACCGCCAGCTCATGTACGTCGTCCTGCTCCAGTCCTGGATCACCGCCCTGACCGGCGGCCGGCTGCGCTGGCAGAAGCTGCGGCGCACGGGTGTCGTCGAGGCGCCCGGCGGGGCGGTACCGCGCCAGCGGACGGGCAGCGGGAGCGATCGGAGGCCGGTGGGATGACCCAGGGAGCCAGTGGGATGACCCACGGATACACACAGTCCTACGACACGCCCGGCGTGCCCGCGCAGCCGGCGCCCGCACCTGCCGGGGCCGCCCCGAAGAAGCCGGGCCGCGACCGCTACCTGGACATGCTGCGCTCCATAGCCCTGGTCCGCGTGGTCGCCTACCACCTGTTCGGCTGGGCCTGGCTGACGGTCCTGTTCCCCTCCATGGGCGTCATGTTCGCGCTCGCGGGCTCGCTGATGGCGCGCTCGCTGAAGCGTCCGGCCTGGGGAGTGATCCGGGGCCGGATCAGGAGACTGCTCCCGCCGCTGTGGGCGTTCAGCGCGGTGGTGCTGGTGCTGCTGTTCGCGGGCGGCTGGGACCTGTCCAAGGACCCGGACCACGGCGGGACCTGGGGTCTGGTCGAGATGGTCAACTACGTCATCCCGTTCGGCGCCCCGCCCTTCCCCTGGAACATCGGCTCCGAGTCGGGCCTGCTGGAGGACACCTGGGCCGTGCAGGCGGCGGGACCGCTCTGGTACCTGCGGGCCTATCTGTGGTTCGTCGTCGCCTCCCCCCTCCTGCTGTGGGCGTTCCGCCGGGCACCGTGGCCGACACTGCTCGCCCCGCTGGGCCTGACGGCCGTGGTGGGTACGGGACTTGTCACCATCCCCGGCGAGACCGGCAACGCGGTCACCGACTTCGCGGTCTACGGCGGCTGCTGGGTCATGGGCTTCGCCCATCACGAGGGTCTGCTGGCCAAGGTCCCGCGCTATCTCGCGGTCTCCTGCTCGGTGCTGCTGATGGCGTTCGGCCTGTGGTGGGCCTCGGGCCATCTGGGCCCCGACGGCTGGGACCTCAACGACATCCCGCTGGCCCAGGCGACCTGGTCCTTCGGTTTCGTGGTGATCCTGCTCGTGTACTCCCCGTCCTGGCAGGAACTGCCGGGCCGGCTGGCCAAGTGGGACAAGCTGATCACGCTTTCCAACAACCGCGCGGTCACGATCTACCTCTGGCACAACATGCTGATCATGGCCACGGTCCCGATCATCGACCAGCTGTACAGCCTCCCCTTCATGGAGAGCGAGCGGGCGACGGCCGCGCTCGACTCGACGTACATGATCTGGATGTTCTTCCTGGTCTGGCCGTTGATCGGGCTGGCGATCCTGTCCGTCGGCTGGATCGAGGACCTCGCGGCCAAGCGGAAGCCACGGCTGTGGCCGAACGGGGCGAAGAAGCGGGCGGGGGCGGGCCACCGGGCCTGACCGTGCCCGCCCCGCGCTATTCGCCCAGCTTGCTCGCGTCCAGGGACTTCGCCGGCGGCCGCACGTCCAGCGGCTTGTTGAAGGCGCTGTACGTCGTGGTGGTGCGATAGTCGGTGCCCTTGTAGGCGACCTTGAGGATGTACGGCTCGCCCTCGGTGGCGATGTAGAAGGTGTATGCGCCTTCCTTGACCGACTTGTCGGTCACCAGCAGCGCGATCGCCGGGGTGCCGTCGACCTCGGTCGGCTCGCCCTTCTTCGCGGTGCCGAAGGAGGTGAAGTCCCGGGGGCAGGCGGAGAGGCCGTCTCCTGGCTGGGCGTCGCTCACGGGAGTCTTGAACCAGATGTTCTGGGGCCCGGCCATGGGCTTGCCCGACCAGTTCTCGATGTAGGCGCGATTGGGGCGGACGTAGTCTGTCTCGCCGATGCGGATCTGTTCGAGGACGGCACCGGTGGCGTCCCAGGTCACCTCGGAGGTGCACCTGCTGTCGAGGTCGGTCGTCAGACGGCTGGAGCGGCCGGAGGAGCTGCCGACCTTGATGGTGTTCCCCTCGACGGTCACGGACGTCAGCTCGCTCATCGCCTCGTTCGCGTCGTCGAGGATCTCCTGCGCGGAGCGCTCCGTCGCGCCGGCGCCACCGCCGTCGCCTTCCGCGCCGCAGCCGGCCGTCACCAGGCACGCCAGCACAGCCGTCGCCACGGTCGTTCTTGTTCGCACAGTCCCCCCACAGATCACAAGTGACCCAGAGGTTACCGGGCCGCGCGGGCATGCCAAGGTCCTGTCAAACCCAGGGGACAGCGGTTTCCCCGCGACGTACGGCCGTGCGAGACTGCGGCGGTTGCGGGAGTGAACGGGGTGGCCCCAGAGGGCCGGTGGGGAGCGGGGCGGCGATGAGCAAGCGGCAGGTCCAGAAGATGCTGCGGTCGATGGCGAGCGGGGAGCCCGTCGAGCTCACCAGCGCCATGGCCTCCGTGACGAAGCTCGCCCGGCTCGCCTTCATCGCCCAGCAGTTCGGCTACGAGTACGCCGACGTACGGCAGAGCCCCGGGCGCAACGGCGCCCTCGTCATGCTGCTCGCCCCTGACCCGAGCCCGCAGGCCCGAGCCCGGGCCGCGCAGAACTGGGCCCAGTACCCGAACGCCGGTGACGGGGTCTCCGTACCGCCCCTTGTCCCCGACGCCTTCCGGCTGCTCCAGGCCCGCATCAACTTCGACCTCACCGGCAAGAGCGCCGAGCGGCGGATGAGGTACGGCGCCCTCGGTGTCACCATCGGGTCGGTGCTTCTCGGGTACCGGCTCGGCGGGGAGACCGCCGATTTCGTCGGGGCGGCCTGCGCGTGGGTGATCTTCATGGCGATCTTCGGGATCGGCGTCCTCGTCACCCGCCGGCGCAACGCCAGGTTCGCGGCCCTGCTCCAGGCCGCCGGGTTCACGCCGGTGAGAGAGGTGACCGGAAGGGTGCGGTACCTGCCGCCCGGGGCGCAGGCGCCGGGTCAGCAGGGGAACCCGTACGCCGCGGGCCCGTACGCCAGTGGTCCCTACGCCAACGGCCCGTACGGCCATGCCCCGGCCGCGCCTCCCGCCCCCGGGTACGGTCAGCAGCCCTATCCCCAGCAGCAGCCCTACCCGCAGCAGCCGCCCTACCCCCAGCAGAACCCGAACTGGCAGTCCCCTCAGCGCTGACCGGTCCGGTGGGAGCTGTTCGTAACGTGAGGCGACAGAACCTCTCATCCCGTGTTCGCTCGGGGTGAGAGCAAAGTTCCTTTCCGGTCACCGGGTGCCACAGTCAGGAAACGCGCCCTCCCTACCTTCGGGACATCACCGCTCAGCACCTATGCACCAGCGAGCCCCGGAGCCCCGTGGAGGCGCAATGACAGCCCCTAGCACCGTCCCCGCACCCCCGAGCAGGGGCGGCCGCTGGATCCAGCAGTGGGATCCGGAGGACGAGACCTTCTGGAACGAGGGCGGGGAGAAGATCGCCCGCCGCAACCTTGTCTTCTCCGTCCTCTCCGAGCACATCGGCTTCTCGATCTGGACCATGTGGTCCGTGCTCGTGCTCTTCATGGGCCCGGAGTACGGGCTGACCCCGGCGGACAAGTTCCTGCTGACCTCGATGGTCACGCTGGTCGGCGCCGTCGTCCGGGTTCCGTACACCTTCGCCGTGGCCATCTTCGGCGGCCGGAACTGGACCATCGTCTCGGCCGCTCTCCTCCTCATCCCGACCGTCGCCGCGTTCACGGTGATGGAGCCGGGGACCTCGTTCAACACCTTCCTCCTGGTCGGCCTGCTGGCCGGTATCGGCGGCGGCAACTTCGCCTCCTCCATGACCAACATCAACGCCTTCTTCCCGCTCCGGAAGAAGGGGTGGGCCCTCGGGCTCAACGCCGGCGGCGGCAACATCGGGGTGCCGGTCATCCAGCTCATCGCGCTCGCCGTCATCGGCGCCAGCGCCGGCCCGCGGGTGCTGCTGGGCATCTACATCCCGCTGATCGTGATCGCCGCCGTCCTCGCCGCCCTGTTCATGGACAACCTCGCCTCCGTGAAGAACGACACCGGTGCCGCCAAGGACGCCGCGAGGGACGCCCACACCTGGATCATGTCCTTCCTCTACATCGGCACCTTCGGTTCCTTCATCGGCTACGCCTTCGCCTTCGGCCAGGTCCTCCAGGTCCAGTTCGGCCGCACCCCGCTCCAGGCCGCGTACCTCACCTTCATCGGCCCGCTGCTCGGCTCCCTGATCCGGCCGCTGGGCGGCTGGCTCGCCGACAAGTACGGCGGCGCCCGGATCAGCCTCTACAACTACGTCGCCATGGCCGCCGCGACCGCCGTCCTGATCTGGGCGAGCATGGAGAAGTCGCTGGGGCTGTTCGTCGCCGTGTTCGTCGTCCTCTTCATCCTGAGCGGACTCGGCAACGGCTCGACGTTCAAGATGATCCCCGGCATCTTCCAGGCCAAGGCCCTCGCCCAGGGACTCCAGGGAGAGGAGGCCGCCGCCTACGGCCGTCGTCTCTCCGGTGCCTCCATGGGACTGATCGGCGCGGTGGGCGCGCTCGGCGGTGTCGGCATCAACCTGGCCTTCCGCCAGTCCTTCCTCTCCAACGGCTCCGGCACCGGCGCCTTCGTGGTCTTCCTCGCCTTCTACGCGGCCTGCTTCGTGGTCACCTGGGCCGTATACCTTCGCCGCTCCGCCTCGCGGATTCAGGCCTCCTCGGCCACCTCCGAGGCGAAGCCGCAGCTCAGCTACGCCGAGGTGTGACGTAACACTGGCGACATCAAGTCGAACCGAGCCTGTCACGCACCGTTGACAGGCTCGCTCGGCATGCAGGTGCCATCACACCCCGTGTAGGTGCAAACGACTCGAGTGCGGGACGAGAGTTATATGTACGACGAACAGCAGCGACCAGAGCAACACGGCCCCCTGGCCGGATTCACGGTAGGCGTGACGGCCGCGCGCCGGGCCGACGAGCTGGGCGCACTGCTGCAGCGACGGGGAGCCGCCGTCCTGCACGCACCTGCGCTGCGGATCGTGCCGCTCGCCGACGACAGCGAGCTGCTCGCCGCGACCAAGGGGGTCATCGACGAGGTACCGGATGTCGTGGTCGCCACGACCGCCATCGGCTTCCGGGGCTGGGTCGAGGCCGCCGACGGGTGGGGGCTGGGCGAGAACCTGCTGGAGCGGCTGCGCGGGGTCGAGCTGCTCGCGCGCGGGCCGAAGGTCAAGGGGGCCATACGGGCCGCCGGGCTGACCGAGGACTGGTCGCCGGAGTCCGAGTCCATGGCCGAGGTGCTCGACCGGCTGCTGGAGGAGGGTGTCGAGGGGCGGCGTATCGCCATCCAGCTGCACGGTGAGCCGCTGCCCGGGTTCGTGGAGGCGTTGCGGGCCGGGGGAGCGGAGGTGCTCGGGATCCCTGTCTACCGGTGGATGCCGCCGGAGGACATCGGTCCCGTGGACCGGCTTCTCGACGCGACCGTGTCCCGTGGTCTGGACGCGCTGACCTTCACGAGTGCGCCTGCCGCGGCGTCGTTGCTGAACCGGGCGGAGGAGCGGGGGCTGCTGCCGGAGCTGCTGGCGGCCCTCAACCACGACGTCCTCCCGGCCTGTGTCGGGCCGGTCACCGCCCTCCCGCTCCAGGCCCGCGGCGTGGACACGGTCTCGCCCGACCGCTTCCGCCTCGGCCCTCTCGTGCAGCTTCTGTGCCAGGAACTCCCGGCCAGGGCCCGTTCCCTCCCGATCGCCGGGCACCGTGTCGAGATCCGCGGCCACGCGGTCCTCGTCGACGGTGTCCTCCGTCCGGTACCGCCGGCCGGCATGTCGCTCCTGCGGTCTCTGTCCCGCCGGCCGGGCTGGGTGGTGGCCCGGGCGGAGCTCCTGCGGGCGCTTCCGGGCGCGGGTCGCGACGAGCACGCGGTGGAGACGGCGATGGCGCGACTGCGTACCGCCCTCGGGGCGCCGAAACTGATCCAGACGGTGGTCAAGCGCGGCTACCGCCTGGCCCTGGACCCGGCGGCCGACGCGAAGTACTCGGACACCTGACCCCCGAGCCTTTCCTCGCCCCCGCCGCCCTTACCCGTTCCCATCCCTGGGGGCTGCGCCCCCAGACCCCCGCTGCCGGCCCTGAACGGGCCTGGTCCTCAAACTCCCCCAGAGGGGGCACCCCCAGACAGGCTGAAAAACCCCGACTCAGCCCCTCCGGCCATTCCTCGGCAGGCGGCCGTACAGGACCAGCCCCCGGGCCAGGCACCCGAGCGCCACCGTCGACAGCAGCGCCCGCACCACGTTCCACGCCACCCACGCGTCCTCGAAATCGTCCCGTGCCGCGGCGGAGTCCGTCGCGCGGTCGAGGGCGTTGTTCAGGGGGATGTTGAAGGCGACCGTGACCAGGAAGCCGAGGGTGTACGCGAGCAACGCCGCCCACACCCACCGGCGGTAGCCGGAACCCCGCGCCTGCCACGCCGCCACCCCCGTGAGGACCAGCGCCCCGAGGAAGCTCAGCATGAACACCGGGTTCTGGATCACGTCGTTGATGTTCCGCATCACCTCGACGTAGACCTCGTCGTCGCTGCGCGCCAGCCCCGGCATCACCGCGCAGGCGAAGACGTAGAAGGCCCCGGCGATCAGGCCCATCGCGACCGTGGCCGCCCCCAGTACGGTTCCCGCGCTCTGCTTCGTCGTCATGCCTTCCAGTCAACGGCCGCCACAGCGACCGGAACATGGTCCAAAGACGCATCCCCATACGCACCCGTCCACGCCTCACCGGTACGAGGGGTTCCGACGGCGTGAGCGGGAAGGCACTGTGTGAGGGAACCTTTTCTCCCGGCCCCTTCTCACCGGCCCCTCACACGCAGGGCACCCCTAGGCGGTGACAGGCACATGGCACTGGGCACGGCCACGGCCCCGTACGAGCTGCGGTTCGACGCGGGGCGGATCTGCCTCGATCTCCTCGCGACCACCCACCCCGCCGAACGGCTCGACTCGACCGAGGCGCTGTTGGCCTGGATCACCGGAGCCGGGCTGGTACCGCCGGATACCCCGCTGGCGCACGCCGATACGTCCTGGCTCGTCGGGTTTCGCGAACTTCGCGGGCAGACAAGCCAGTTGGTACGCGCACGACTCGCCCCCGAACCCCGGCCGTCGTACGACCTCGCGCTCGCCCGCGTCAACGACCTGGCCCGCACCGCACCCCCGGCACCTCGTGCCGTACGGGGCGAGGACGGCACGCTCGTCAGGAAGTTGGCGAGCCCTCCCGAACTCGCCGCGCTGCTCGGCGCGATCGCCCGGGACGCCGTCGAACTGCTCACCGACCCCGTCGCGAGGGCGTGTCTGCGGCAGTGCGCCGGCGACAACTGTCCGATCGTTTATCTCGATACGTCCCGGGGGCGCAGGAGGCGTTGGTGCTCCAGTGAGGTCTGCGGGAACCGGGAAAGAGTGGCCCGGCACCGGCGTCGGGCCGCACTCGCACGCGCCTGAGGGGGCGTTATGTCCCTTCTGTGGAACGGGTGTCGAAGTGATTTCGATTACACCCCGTTTACTCGTGAAGCCTCACGGGCAGCTGCGCCGTTCGCGCCAATGTGGCGGAAATGTAAAGATCGGGGGGTGGGAATGTGCACCCATGTCCCCCTCGTCTCGGCACACATAAGAAATCTGTCATGTCACTTTGAACACTCAACGGCCCGCGTCCGTACCCCGTGTTGAGCGACCGGCTGGGGGAACCCCCGGACATCGGAGGTGGGCGTGCGCAAGGATTCCGTCGTGGCCAATGAACGTGGATCGAGGGCCCGACATCGCATGTCCCAGCCCTCGGAACCTGATGAGGAGCTCATGCGTGCTCTGTACAGAGAGCACGCAGGACCCCTGCTCGCCTATGTGCTGCGGCTGGTCGCCGGAGACCGCCAAAGAGCAGAGGACGTCGTGCAGGAGACGCTGATCCGTGCCTGGAAGAACGCCGGTCAGCTCAATCGAGCGACCGGATCTGTACGCCCCTGGCTGGTGACGGTTGCCCGGCGCATCGTCATCGACGGCCACCGAAGCCGGCAGGCCCGGCCGCAGGAGGTCGATCCGTCGCCGCTGGAGGTCATCCCCGCGGAGGACGAGATCGACAAGGCGCTGTGGTTGATGACGCTGTCGGACGCGCTCGACGACCTGACTCCCGCACACCGGGAGGTGCTCGTCGAGACGTACTTCAAGGGGCGTACCGTCAATGAGGCGGCTGAGACGCTCGGGATACCCAGCGGCACCGTTCGCTCAAGGGTCTTCTATGCCCTGCGGTCGATGAAGCTGGCGCTGGAGGAGCGGGGGGTGACGGCGTGATGAGTGTTTACGGGGGAAACCAGGGATTCGGTAGTGGCGGTTCGGGTATGTCTGGCTCCATGCAGGGTTCTCCGGCGCCGAACGAGCACGAGACCGTCGGTGCCTATGCCCTCGGGATTCTCGACGACGCCGAGGCAACCGCTTTCGAGATGCACCTCGCGACCTGCGAGTGGTGCGCCCAGCAGCTCGACGAGCTCGCCGGGATGGAACCGATGCTGGCCGCGCTCGCGGACCTGCCCGGCTCCGGCACCCCCGCGATCGGCGAGTCCCTGTCCGCCAAGCCCAGTCCGCGGCTGGTGACCAAGCTCGTCGACGAGGTCTCCGAACGCCGCGCCCAGAAGCGCCGGCGCGCCTTCTACATGGTGGCCGCGGCGGCCGCGCTGATCATCGGCGGTCCCCTGGTCGCCGTAGGGGCGACCGGAGACGACTCCGGCGGAAACGTCTCGGCGCACACGACGAGCAGCAGCCCCGCCAAGGAAGCCTTCGACGCCATCGACGACAAGCTGACGGCTACCGACCCCAGCACGGACGTCAGTGCGACCGTCGCGGTGGAGGAGAAGGCCTGGGGCACCCACGCCGTCCTCCAGCTGAAGAACGTCAAGGGTCCGGAGAAGTGCTCCCTCATCGCCGTGGGCAAGAACGGCGAGCGTGAGACGGTCACCTCCTGGTCCGTCCCGACCTGGGGTTATGGCATCGCCAACGCCAAGACCGAGCAGGCCAAGGAGCCGCTCTACGTCCACGGCGGCGCCGCCTTCGACCTCAACGACATCGATCACTTCGAGGTCATGACCTTCGGCGGCAAGCGACTCGTCGAAGTCGATGTGTAGCTGACGTAGCTGCATCGGGTCCCCTTCGCGTACGGTTGACGGCTGCCCAGCACGTCAGAAGGGGGCCCGGTGGCCGCTCAGGCTCAACCAACCGCGGTCGGCTCGGTCCAGGACTCGGTTCGGGATCGTGAGATCAGCGTCGAACAGGAACACCTCGACCGGGTGTACCAGCGTCTTGAGGAGAAGATCCACGAGGCGGAGTTCCTGATGAACGACGCGGCCAAGCGCGGCCAGGTCGGCACGCCAGGCGCACTCGCCGAGCGGGACGCTCAGGTGTTCCGGGCGGGGGTGCACCTCAACCGGCTCAACAACGAGTTCGAGGACTTCCTCTTCGGCCGGATCGACCTGCTCCTGGGGAAGGACGGCAAGAAGGGCCCGGACGGCGCCTACACCGCCGTAGAACCCGCCGAAGGCACCGTGCGGGACGACAACACCGCCGACATCGCCGAGACCCTGCACATCGGCCGCATCGGGGTCCTGGACTCCGAGTACGCGCCGCTGGTCATCGACTGGCGGGCCCCCGCCGCGGCACCCTTCTACCGCTCCACCCCGGTCGACCCCGGCCGGGTGGTGCGCCGCCGGGTCATCCGCTCCAAGGGCCGCCGCGTCCTCGGCGTCGAGGACGACCTCATGCGCCCCGAGCTCAAGGCCTTCCTCGACGGCCACGAGCTGCCCGTCATCGGCGACGGCGCCCTGATGGCCGCCCTCGGCCAGGCCCGCAGCCACACCATGCGGGACATCGTCGCCTCCATCCAGGCCGAGCAGGACCTGGTCATCCGGGCGCCCGCCGCCTCGGTGACCTACGTCGAGGGAGGCCCGGGCACGGGCAAGACGGCCGTGGCCCTGCACCGCGCCGCCTACCTCCTCTACCAGGACCGGCGCCGCTACTCCGGCGGCATCCTCATCGTCTCGCCGACCCCGCTCCTGGTCGCGTACACCGAAGGTGTGCTCCCCTCGCTGGGCGAGGAGGGCCAGGTCGCCATCCGGGCGATCGGCTCGCTCGTCGACGGCGTGGAGGCCACGCTGTACGACTCTCCGTCCACGGCCCGGGCCAAGGGCTCGTACCGGATGCTCAAGGTGCTGCGGAAGGCGGCCAGAGGGGCACTGGAGGGAACCTCCGGCAACGGCGGTCCCACGGGCGCCCCGGCCGGGCAGCGCGGCCCCCGTGGCGCGGGCCGGCGCGGTCGCGGCGAGGCGAACGGCCGGCTTCCGTTCGGCGCCGACGACGCCTCCGTCGGCCAGCTCGCCTTCGGCGACGACGACACCCCCGCCCAGGCCCCGGCGGGCTCGCCCGCCCGGCTGCGCGTGGTGGCCTTCGGGCGCCGCCTGGAGCTGGAGGCGCCGGAGCTGGAACGTATCCGCCACTCCGCGCTCAGCGGCACCGCCCCCGTGAACCTGCTGCGCCCCCGAGCCCGCAAGCTCCTCCTGGACGCCCTGTGGGCCCGCTCGGGCGCCGCGGGCCGACACACCGACCCGGAGCTCGCCGCCGAACTGCGGTCCTCCTTCGACGAGGACGTCAGCACCGAGGACAGCTTCATCGACTTCCTCAACGCCTGGTGGCCGGAGCTCACCCCGAAGGCCGTCCTCACCGCCATGGCCGACGAGCGCCGGCTGGGCCGCTGGGCCCGCCGGATCCTCAACCCCGGCGAGGTCCGCAAGGTCGCCCGTGCGCTGCGGCGGGACGGGTACTCCGTGCACGACATCGCCATGCTCGACGAGCTCCAGGCGATCCTCGGCACCCCGGCCCGCCCCAGGAAGCGGCGTGACCTGGACCCGCTCGACCAGCTGACCGGCCTGGAGGAGCTGATGCCGGTCCGCGAGGAGACCCAGCGCGAACGCGCCGAGCGGCTCGCCGAGGAGCGCACCGAGTACGCCCACGTCATCGTCGACGAGGCCCAGGACCTCACGCCGATGCAGTGGCGCATGGTCGGCCGCCGTGGCCGGCACGCCACCTGGACGGTCGTCGGCGACCCGGCCCAGTCCTCCTGGTCCGACCCCGACGAGGCGGCGGAGGCCCGCGACGAGGCCCTGGGCACGCGTCCGCGCCGGCGCTTCGAGCTCACCGTGAACTACCGCAACCCCTCGGAGATCGCCGAACTCGCCGCCAGGGTGCTGGCTCTGGCGATGCCCGGCTCCGAGTCCCCGCGGGCCGTACGGTCCACCGGCGTCGAACCCCGCTTCGCCGTCGTACGCGAATCCCTCGCGGCCACCGTCCGCGAGGAGGCCGCGCGTCTCCTCGACCGGGTAGACGGCACGATCGGCGTGGTCGTCGCCATGCAGCGCCGCGAGGAGGCCGCCCGCTGGCTCGCCGGGCTCGGCGACCGGGTGGTGGCCCTGGGCAGCCTGGAGGCCAAGGGTCTGGAGTACGACGCGACGGTCGTCGTCTCCCCGGCCGAGATCGCCGACGAGTCCCCGGCCGGCCTGCGGGTGCTGTACGTGGCCCTCACCCGGGCGACCCAGCAGCTGACGGTCGTCTCGGCGGACCGGGACGAACCGGACACGAACGGGGTGCCCGATCTGCTGAGGGACTGAACTCGCGGGATGGGAATGGCCTTACGGGATCCGTTTGTTAGCCTGGGTGTGACACCGGCCCGATCCAAGCCCCCGGGCCCAACCTTCGTCCCTCAGAGGGACCACTTGCCGCGAGGCGAGCATGGCGGGTCGGTGTCACTTCCTCCCTCTTCCTCCCGCCGCACCGTGAACAAAACGTTCGCAATCCGTCGCGGCTAACGCCTACTCATCAGTAGGTGCGACGATCGGACGGCATACAGCACCACAGGTGAAAGCAGAGGAAGTCGGCCATGGCAACGGCGCCCAGCGTCTCCTACTCGATCACGGTCCGTCTGGAGGTGCCCGCGAGCGGAACCGCGGTCTCCCAGATCACCACGGCCGTGGAGTCCCACGGAGGCTCGGTGACCGGCCTCGACGTGACCGCCTCCGGCCACGAGAAGCTCCGCATCGACGTCACCATCGCGGCGACCTCCACGGCCCACGCCGACGAGATCGTCCAGCAGCTCCGCGGCATCGAGGGCGTCACCCTCGGCAAGGTCTCCGACCGTACGTTCCTGATGCACCTCGGCGGCAAGATCGAGATGCAGTCCAAGCACCCCATCCGTAACCGTGACGACCTCTCCATGGTCTACACGCCGGGTGTGGCCCGCGTCTGCATGGCGATCGCCGAGAACCCCGAGGACGCCCGGCGTCTGACCATCAAGCGCAACACCGTTGCGGTCGTGACGGACGGCTCCGCGGTCCTCGGCCTCGGCAACATCGGCCCGATGGCCGCGATGCCGGTCATGGAGGGCAAGGCGGCCCTCTTCAAGCGCTTCGCCGACATCGACGCCTGGCCGATCTGCCTGGACACCCAGGACACCGACGAGATCGTCGCGATCGTCAAGGCGATCGCCCCGGGCTTCGCCGGCATCAACCTCGAGGACATCTCCGCGCCCCGCTGCTTCGAGATCGAGGCCCGGCTGCGCGAGGCCCTGGACATCCCCGTCTTCCACGACGACCAGCACGGCACCGCGATCGTCGTCCTCGCCGCCCTGAAGAACGCGCTGCGCGTCACCGGCAAGGCGATCGAGAACATCCGCGTCGTCATGTCCGGTGCGGGCGCGGCCGGTACGGCCATCCTCAAGCTGCTGATCGCCGCGGGCGTCAAGAACGCCGTCGTCGCCGACATCCACGGCGTCGTGCACGCGGGCCGCGAGGACCTCGTGTCCGCCGCCGCGGACTCGCCGCTGCGCTGGATCGCCGACAACACCAACCCCGAGGGCCTGACCGGCACGCTGAAGGAGGCCGTGCGCGGCGCGGACGTGTTCATCGGCGTCTCCGCCCCGAACGTCCTGGACGGCGACGACGTGGCCGCCATGGCCGAGGGCGCCATCGTGTTCGCGCTCGCGAACCCCGACCCCGAGGTGGACCCGGCGGTCGCCCGCCAGACGGCCGCGGTCGTGGCCACCGGCCGCTCCGACTTCCCGAACCAGATCAACAACGTGCTGGTCTTCCCGGGTGTCTTCCGCGGTCTGCTGGACGCCCAGTCCCGCACGGTCAACACGGACATGATGCTGGCCGCCGCGACCGCCCTGTCGGACGTGGTGACCGAGGACGAGCTGAACCCGAACTACATCATCCCCAGCGTCTTCAACGACAAGGTCGCGGGCGCGGTCGCCGGAGCGGTGCGCGAGGCGGCGAAGGCGGCGGCGTCCTCGTAGGACGATGTGCGCGGGCTGTGAGGATCGCCACGGCAAGGCCTTGCATCGGCGCGTCGTGGAACCCGGGGCTGCCGGCCGCCGTTTATCGTGTCGGCCAGGCTCGGGGCCTCTCTTCGTGTGACACCCAAGGGTGTTCTCACGATTCCTGCGGGTGCCGGATTGGCTTTCGCGCCGCAGGTGGGGGCAGGATGCGTCTCTGGGCGCGAGGGTCTGACGACGGACCCGGGTCCGGGGCCTTACCGAGAACCCTGGCAGCATCGGCATCGCTGTGCCGAATATGCGGCTTCGCCGCGTGGCACGCCCCAACGGCAAAAGAACACGGGAGTAACAACATGAACCGCAGTGAGCTGGTGGCCGCCCTGGCCGACCGCGCCGAGGTGACCCGCAAGGACGCCGACGCCGTGCTGGCCGCGTTCGCCGAGACCGTCGGCGAGATCGTCGCCAAGGGCGACGAGAAGGTCACCATCCCCGGCTTCCTGACCTTCGAGCGCACCCACCGTGCCGCTCGCACCGCGCGCAACCCGCAGACCGGCGACCCGATCCAGATCCCCGCCGGCTACAGCGTCAAGGTCTCCGCGGGCAGCAAGCTCAAGGAAGCCGCCAAGGGCAAGTAAGCCTGACGGTACGTCCGGTACGACGTACGCGTACGAGGCGCAGTAACGCCAATGGGGCGGCCCCCTTGTCCGGGGGCCGCCCCATCGTCGTACTCAGGAACCGGTCTATCCGAGCGCCTTGCCCGGCAGTTCGACCTTCGCGCCCAGCTCCACGAGCTTCTCCATGAAGTTCTCGTAGCCGCGGTTGATGAGGTCGATGCCGTGGACCCGGGAGGTGCCCTGGGCGGCGAGGGCGGCGATCAGGTAGGAGAAGCCGCCGCGGAGGTCGGGGATGACCAGGTCGGCGCCCTGGAGCCGGGTCGGGCCCGACACGACGGCCGAGTGGAGGAAGTTGCGCTGGCCGAAGCGGCAGTCGCTGCCGCCCAGGCACTCGCGGTACAGCTGGATGTGAGCACCCATCTGGTTGAGCGCGGAGGTGAATCCGAGGCGGGACTCGTAGACCGTCTCGTGGACGATCGACAGGCCGGTGGCCTGGGTGAGCGCCACGACCAGCGGCTGCTGCCAGTCCGTCTGGAAGCCCGGGTGCACGTCGGTTTCGAGCGCGATGGACTTCAACTGGCCGCCGGGGTGCCAGAAGCGGATGCCCTCGTCGTCGATCTCGAAGGCCCCGCCCACCTTCCGGTAGGTGTTCAGGAACGTCATCATCGAGCGCTGCTGGGCGCCGCGGACGTAGATGTTGCCCTCGGTCGCCAGCGCCGCGGAAGCCCACGAGGCGGCCTCCAGGCGGTCCGGGAGGGCGGCGTGGTTGTAGCCGCCGAGCTGGTCCACACCGGTGACGCGGATCGTGCGGTCGGTGTCCATCGCGATGATGGCGCCCATCTTCTGCAGGACGCAGATGAGGTCCTCGATCTCCGGCTCCACCGCGGCGTTGGAGAGCTCGGTGACACCTTCGGCGAGGACCGCGGTGAGCAGCACCTGCTCGGTCGCGCCCACCGACGGGTACGGCAGCCGGATCTTCGTACCGCGAAGACGCCGCGGCGCCTCCAGGAACTGCCCGTCCGCCCGCTTCTCGATCGTCGCGCCGAACTGCCGCAGCACCTCGAAGTGGAAGTCGATGGGCCGGCCGCCGATGTCGCAGCCGCCGAGGCCGGGGATGAAGGCGTGCCCGAGGCGGTGCAGCAGCGGGCCGCACAGCAGGATCGGGATTCGGCTCGAACCCGCGTGGGCATCGATGTCGGCGACGTTCGCGCTCTCCACGTGCGTCGGGTCCATCACCAGCTCGCCCGGCTCCTCACCCGGACGGACCGTCACCCCGTGCAGTTGCAGCAGACCGCGTACGACCCGCACGTCACGGATGTCCGGAACGTTGCGCAGTCGACTCGGCCCGCTGCCCAGCAGGGCGGCGACCATGGCCTTCGGTACGAGGTTCTTCGCACCGCGAACACGGATCTCGCCCTCCAGCGGGGTGCCGCCGTGGACAAGCAGTACGTCGTCAGAGCCGTTGACGGTCATGTATCTCGCGTTCCGGTTGGTGGGGCAGGTGGCCAGAAGGGAAAGGGTAATCGCCGCCCACCCCCCTTCCGTAAGCCCAAGTGCCGCCCAGCCACGTCATAGCTGTGTCACAACACGAACGGTTGGCCGCCGGGCACATGGGGTCACGGTGACAGTTGTGCGCGTGGGGCGCGTGGTTGCGCCCACCCGTCTCCCACCACCACCCTCATACGAGGCCCTGACGGGCCGCTTCTCAGATTCATAGCTGCATTCACCGTCGTCCCCGCATTGCCTCCCCGCTCGCGGGGAAGATGCGGGATCATGTCTGGCATGACCGAGGTGTCCTCGCTCACAGGGCGGTTGCTCGTGGCAACGCCCGCCCTGGCGGACCCGAACTTCGACCGTGCGGTGGTGCTCCTTCTCGACCACGACGAGGAGGGCTCCCTCGGTGTCGTCCTCAACCGGCCCACCCCGGTGGACGTCGGCGACATCCTGGAGGGCTGGGCGGACCTCACCGGTGAGCCCGGCGTCGTCTTCCAGGGCGGCCCGGTCTCCCTCGACTCCGCGCTCGGCGTCGCCGTCATCCCGGGCGGCGCCTCCGGTGAGCGCGCCCCGCTGGGCTGGCGCCGGGTGCACGGCGCGATCGGTCTGGTCGACCTGGAGGCACCGCCGGAACTCCTCGCCTCGGCCCTGGGGTCGCTGAGGATCTTCGCCGGATACGCCGGCTGGGGGCCCGGCCAGCTGGAGGACGAGCTGGTCGAGGGTGCCTGGTACGTCGTCGAGTCCGAGCCCGGCGACGTCTCCTCCCCGTCCCCGGAGAGACTCTGGCGCGAGGTTCTGCGCCGCCAGCGCAACGAGCTCGCGATGGTGGCCACGTATCCGGACGACCCTTCGCTCAACTGACGGGTGTGACCTTCAGTACCCTTGCGTTTATGAGCACTCTTGAGCCCGAGCGCGGGACTGGTACGGGGACCCTCGTAGAGCCGACGCCACAGGTGTCCCACGGCGACGGCGACCACGAGCGCTTCGCCCACTACGTCCAGAAGGACAAGATCATGGCGAGCGCCCTCGACGGGACCCCCGTCGTGGCGCTGTGCGGCAAGGTGTGGGTGCCCGGCCGCGATCCGAAGAAGTACCCCGTGTGTCCCATGTGCAAGGAGATCTACGAGTCCATGGGCGTCGGCGGGGACGGCGACGGCAAGGGCGGCGGCGACAAGTAAGCCCTCCGCCCGATCTGGCTTCGCGAGGCCCCTGGGGCGCGTTCCGACGCGCTCCGGGGGCCTTTCGCATGTCACGAAGTGGTTGAGACCTCTTGTGGCCATGTTCATGTAGTCCCTAGCCTCCGTTGTGCAGAGCGAAACCGTCATTGCACATGTTGCAACGCACGCATGCCCGGAGGCCCACTCCATGAAGCTCTCCCCCCGCCCCCCCCACCTGGCCGTCCTGCTCACGGCCCTCGCCCTCACCGCCTGCGCCCCGCAGACCTCCACCAACTCCTCCTCCGACAAGGACGACAAGACCGGCACGCTGCGCGTCTGGCTCTTCCAGGAGGTCGGCAACAAGCCCAAGGAGAAGGTCGTCGACTCGGTCGTGGCCGCCTTCGAGAAGGCCCACAAGGACACCGAGGTCGACGTCGAGTACATCCCGATCGACACCCGCGCCCAGCGCGTCAAGGCCGCCTTCAACGACCCGAAGTCCGCGCCGGACGTCATGGAGTACGGCAACACCGACACCGCCGGCTATGTGAAGGACGGTGGACTTCTCGACGTCACGAAGGAGTTCGGCGCCTGGAGCGATGCCAAGGACACCGACCCGACGGCGAAGCAGTCCGTCACCGTGGACGGCAAGGTGTACGGGGCGCCGTTCTACGTCGGCGTACGCGCCCTGTACTACCGCACGGACATATTCGAGGAACTCGGCCTCCAAGTGCCGACGTCGATGGCCGAGCTGGCTTCCACGGCCCGCAGGATCCGGGCCGCCGAGCCCGGGTTGTACGGCCTGGTCGTCGGCGGTGCCTACACCTACGGCGCGATGCCGTTCGTGTGGGCCAACGGCGGCGAACTCGCCACCGGCACGTCGGGCTCGTACACCTCCGCGATCGACAGCGCGGCCGCCCAGAAGGGCATCAAGGCGTACACGTCCCTGTTCTCCGACGACAACTGTCCCGCCGCCAAGTGCGCGGGCTTCGGCGGCAACGACACGATCACCGCGTTCGCGGCCGGCAAGGCGGGCATGGCGATCGGCGGCGACTTCAGCCACACGGCGGTCGAGGCGGGCAAGGTCAAGGGCAAGTACGCGGTCGTCCCGCTGCCGGGGGTCGCCTCCGGCTCGATCGCTCCCGCGTTCGCGGGCGGCAACAACATCGGCGTACTGAAGAGCACGTCGCACCGGACGCTGGCCGTCGAGCTGATGGAGCAGCTGTCGTCGAAGAAGACGCAGACCTCGATGTTCGACGCGATGGGCTTTCTGCCGACGTTCACCGATGTGCGGCAGCAGGTCGCGGCGCGGGAGCCGTATGTGAAGCCGTTCGCGCAGACGCTGGGCGCGGGGACGAAGTTCGTGCCGGCGTCGCCGGGGTGGTCGCAGATCGACTCGTCGCTGGTGCTGCCGACGATGTTGCAGGAGGTCATCAGCGGTAAGAAGGATGTGGCCGCGGCCTCGAAGGACGCGGCCGTGAAGATGGACGAGGCGTTTGGCTCCGCGGGGTGAGCGTCACGCCTACGAGCTCGGGGGCTGCGGAGCGTTCGCGGGTGCGGGAAGGTCGTGGCTGGTCGCGCAGTTCCCCGCGCCCCTGGGTGGGTGGGGGTTCGCGGCGTCAGCAGGCTCCCTGGCTCTACCTCGCCCCCGCTCTCGTCGTTCTCGGCTCGCTGCTCGTCTACCCCATCTACCAGCTCGGACTGATCTCCCTCTTCAAGTACACCCAGGCCCAGGTCAGCGGTGGTGAACCCACCACCTTCGAAGGGTTCGGGAACTACGCGGAGGTCTTCTCCGACGACCAGTTCTGGCAGGTGCTGCTGGCCACCGTCGTCTTCGCAGCGGCCTGTGTCGTGTCCACCCTCGCCGTCGGGTGCGCGCTCGCCGTGCTGCTCACGCGGGTGCGGGCCGTGCCGCGGCTGGCGTTGATGCTGGCCGCGCTGGGGGCCTGGGCGACGCCGGCCGTCACCGGGTCGACGGTGTGGCTGTTCCTGTTCGACGCGGACTTCGGGCCGGTGAACCGGGTCCTGGGCCTCGGTGACCACTCGTGGACGTACGGACGGTTCAGCGCCTTCTTCCTCGTCCTGCTCGAAGTGGTGTGGTGCTCCTTCCCGTTCGTGATGGTCACGGTCTACGCCGGTATCCGCGCCGTCCCGGGCGAGGTGCTGGAGGCCGCGGCCCTCGACGGTGCCTCGCACTGGCGGATCTGGCGGTCCGTGCTGGCACCGATGCTGCGGCCGATCCTGGTGGTCGTCACCATCCAGTCGGTCATCTGGGACTTCAAGGTCTTCACGCAGATCTACGTCATGACGAACGGCGGCGGCATCGCCGGACAGAACCTCGTCCTGAACGTCTACGCCTACCAACAGGCGTTCGCCTCCTCGCAGTACGGCCTCGGCGCGGCGATCGGGGTCGTGATGCTGCTGATCCTGCTCGCCGTGACGCTGGGATATCTGCGACTGCTCCGGAGACAGGGGGAGGAACTGTGAATCTTGTACGAGCCGGGGCGCGGCCCTTTGCGAGGCGTCCGTCTTTTGTGAGGCGTCCGTGGCGGTTGGCCGCCGAGGCCTCCGCGCTGCTGATCGCGGTGGTCGTCGCCTTCCCCCTCTACTGGATGGTGCTGAGCGCCTTCAAACCGGCCGGGGAGATCGAGTCGGCCGAGCCGCGGCCCTGGACGCTTTCGCCCTCCCTGGATTCCTTCCGGCGCGTGTTCGGCCAACAGGATTTCGGTCGGTATTTCGTCAACAGCCTTGTCGTGGCTTGCACGGTGGTGATCGCCTCCGCGCTGATCGCGTTTCTCGCGGCGACCGCCGTGACACGATTCCGGTTCCGCTTCCGGACCACGCTGCTGATCATGTTTCTGGTGGCGCAGATGGTGCCCGTGGAGGCCCTGACGATCCCCTTGTTCTTCCAGATGCGGGACCTCGGTCTGCTGAACTCGCTGGGCTCGCTGATCCTTCCGCACATCGCCTTCTCGCTGCCGTTCGCGATCTGGATGCTGCGGGGGTTCGTGAAAGCGGTGCCCGAGGCGCTGGAGGAGGCCGCGTACATCGACGGGGCGAGCCGGTCGCGATTCCTGTGGCAGATCCTTTTCCCGCTGGTGTTCCCGGGGTTGGTGGCCACGAGCGTGTTCTCGTTCATCTCGGCCTGGAACGACTTCCTGTTCGCCAAGTCGTTCATCATCAGCGACACGTCCCAGTCGACGCTGCCGATGGCCCTGCTGGTGTTCTACAAGCCGGACGAGCCGGACTGGGGTGGCGTGATGGCGGCCTCGACGGTGATGACGATTCCGGTGCTGGTGTTCTTCGTACTCGTACAGCGACGGCTGGTCTCCGGACTGGGCGGAGCGGTAAAGGACTGACGTGACTTCACTTGCGGATCTGATTCCGGCGCCGCGCGCCGTCGAGGGACCCGCCCGGTGCGGGTTCGTCTTCGGGGCGGACACCGCCCTGTGGGGCGCGCCGGGCACCGAGGGCACGCAGCGGTGGCTGCGCTCCACGCTGGGCGCGGCCCTCGGGCTGCCGCTGCCGCCGGGGCAGGAAGGCGCCGAGAACAGCGTCACGCTGCGGCTCGACGACAGCCTGGACCCGGAGGGGTACCGGCTGAAGGTGACCTCCGGCTGGGGTGTCGAGATCACGGGCGGCGGCCCGGCCGGGGTGTTCTGGGCCGCGCAGTCACTGCGTCAACTCCTCGGCCCCGACGCCTTCCGGCGCGCTCCGATCGGCCCCGGACTCGAATACGGCGTCCAGCACCAGACCATCGAGGACGCCCCCCGCTTCCGCTGGCGCGGCCTCATGCTCGACGTGGCCCGGCACTTCATGCCCAAGGACGGTGTCCTGCGCTACCTCGACCTGATGGCCGCCCACAAACTCAACGTCTTCCACTTCCACTTGACGGACGACCAGGGCTGGCGGATCGAGATCGGGAGGTACCCCCGGCTGACCGAGGTCGGCTCATGGCGGGCGCGTACCAAATTCGGCCACCGGGCCTCGCCGTTGTGGGAGGAGAAGCCGCACGGTGGCTACTACACGCAGGACGACATCCGGGAGATCGTGGCCTACGCCGCCGAGCGGCATATCACCGTCGTCCCCGAAATCGACGTACCCGGCCACTCGCAGGCCGCCATCGCCGCGTACCCGGAACTCGGCAACACCGACGTCATCGACACGACCTCCCTCTCCGTCTGGGACACCTGGGGCATCTCCGAAAACGTACTCGCCCCCACTGACAACACCCTGCGCTTCTACGAGGGCGTCTTCGAGGAACTCCTGGAACTGTTCCCGAGTGAGTTCATTCACGTCGGCGGCGACGAATGCCCCAAGGACCAGTGGCGGGCCTCACCCCTCGCACAGTCCCGTATCAAGGAACTCGGGGTCGGCGACGAGGACGGGCTCCAGTCGTGGTTCATCGGTCACTTCGACACCTGGCTCACCGCGCGCGGCCGTCGGCTCATCGGCTGGGACGAGATCCTGGAGGGCGGTCTCGCCCGGGGCGCGGCCGTGTCCTCGTGGCGCGGGTACGCCGGTGGCGTCACGGCCGCGCGCGCGGGCCATGACGTCGTCATGTGTCCTGAACAGCAGGTGTACTTGGACCACCGCCAGCACGAGGGCGCGGACGAGCCGGTCCCCATCGGCTACGTCCGCACGCTGGAGGACGTGTACCGCTTCGAACCCGTTCCACCCGAGCTGACCTCGGCGGAAGCGGCGCATGTGGTCGGCACGCAGGCCAACCTGTGGACCGAGGTGATGGAGGACCACGCACGCGTGGACTACCAGGCCTTCCCCAGGCTTTCGGCCTTCGCCGAGGTCGCCTGGAGTGATCTGCCCGCCCCGGCGGAGCGCGACTACCCCGACTTCGAGCGGCGAATGGAACAGCACTACGAGCGACTTGACGCCCTGGGTGTCTCCTACCGGCCGCCCACCGGACCGCTGCCCTGGCAGCGGCGCCCAGGAGTGCTCGGCCGGCCGATCGAGGGGCCGCCCCCGAACCGGTAGGTCTCCCGAACAGGTTATGGATAAAACCCGCAAGCGTCACCGAAGAGTGTCAATCCGTACGCACCGGTGATGCCGTACGAAAACGGACCATCTCCCCGACGACGTGGGTGAATGCCTCCTAGCGGACCCCTGTCTTCGGCCCCTGCGAAGATGTGCCAGAGTTGCCACGTCCGCCCTGTCAGCACGTACCGTACGGCAGCAACAGGTGGGACCAGCTGGGACCAGGTGGGGCAGCGGGAAGGGGCAGCCGGTTTGAGCACGCACGCACCGCAGGCGGCGCAGACCGTCACGCTGCCCACGACGCTGGACGAGGCAGTGACGGCCCTCACCGCCATGCCCGCAGCCGTGCCCGTCGCGGGCGGCACCGACCTCATGGCCGCCGTCAACTCCGGCCAGCTCAGGCCCGCCGCCCTGGTGGGCCTCGGCCGCATCAGCGAGATCCGCGGCTGGCAGTACCAGGACGGACACGCCCTGCTCGGCGCCGGACTCACGCACGCGCGCATGGGCCGCCCCGACTTCGCCGCCCTCATCCCCGCGCTCGCCGCCTCGGCACGCGCGGCGGGCCCGCCGCAGATCCGCAACGCGGGCACCCTGGGCGGCAACATCGCCACGGCGTCCCCGACCGGCGACGCGCTCCCGGTCCTCGCCGCCCTCGAAGCGACCCTGATCATCGCGGGCCCGAACGGAGCCCGCCGGGAGATCCCGGTGTCGCATCTGCTGGCCGGCATGGAGATGCTGCGCGCCGGCGAACTCATCGGCTTCGTGCGCGTGCCGCTGCTGCACGCGCCGCAGGTCTTCCTCAAGGCCACCGGCCGCACCGGCCCCGGCCGCGCGATGGCCTCCGTCGCGCTCGTCCTGGACCCCGCCCGGCGCGGAGTCAGGTGCGCCGTCGGAGCCATAGCGCCGATGCCGCTGCGGCCCCTGGACGCCGAGCAGTGGGTGGGCCGGCTGATCGACTGGGACAACAACCGCACACTCGTCCCGGAGGCGCTGAACGCCTTCGGCGAGTACGTCGCCGCGGCCTGCATCCCCGACGCGGCCCCGGAGCCGGACGGCTCCGTGCAACCGCTTCCGCCCGGCGTACTGCACCTGCGGCGCACCGTCGCCGCGCTGGCCCGACGAGCACTGGGGAGGGCGCTGTCGTGACCGACGACCGGCACGGAGAGGGCACACCCCAGGGCGGCGGCCGCTGGGACCCGCTGCCCCAGGGGGACTACGACGACGGCGCGACCGCCTTCGTGAAGCTCCCCGAGGGCGGGATCGAGGCCCTGCTGGCCTCCGACAGCCCGCTCGCCGCGCCCGGACACGGCTATGTGCCGCCGCAGATAGCGGTGGCTCCCGACGCCGCCGACCCGGCGGCCACCGGCGCCTGGGCGGTGCCCGCCGACGGCACCCGGTGGCCCGACCCGAACGCCGTGCCGCAGGGCGCCGGGGACGACCGGTTCATGTACAACCCGGGCGCGACCGGGCAGTGGAACTTCCAGGAGCACACGGAGGCCGCGGAGCTCGCCCCCGCGCCGGGTCACGACGTGACCGGGCAGTGGTCGATCCCCGTCGCCGGCGGTGACCTTCCGGACGAATCGGGAGAGTTCACCACCTCGTCCCTGGTCGAGCAGTGGGGCGGCACACCGCCGGCCACCCTGCCCGGCGGCGCGGCCGCCCCGTGGGCGACACCGACGGGCCAGCCGTGGGACGACCACGGCGCGGACGGCGGCGCGGCCGTGCACGAGCACGGCGGACCGGACGGGAACGGGCACGCGCCGGCCGACGCGCTCGCCGCTCCGACGGACCGGCTCGAGCCGGACGCCCACGCACGCGTGGCGGCGGGCCCGGAGGCGCACGATCCCGGGCAGTCGCACGACTCGCCTCAGGAACACGACCCGGCCCAGCCGCACGACCCGGCTCCGCCGCACCGCCACACCGGAGCCGCCTCACGGCCCGCTGGAAGCCCCGGTGAGGCAGCGGCGGACACCGAGGCGTTTGAGGCCGCCCCGGACGCCGTGGAGGCCGCTGAGCCGCACGCGGAGCACGCCCCGGCGGACGGCGACGACGACGCCGTACCGGAAGCCGCGGACGAGCCCGCCGCCGATCCCGAGGCCGCCGACGAGCACGCCCCCGCGCCCTCCGGCGAGGAACACCCCCTCGCCTCCTACGTCCTGCGCGTCAACGGCGTCGAACGCCCCGTCGCCGACGCCTGGATCGGCGAGTCGCTGCTCTACGTGCTGCGGGAGCGGCTCGGCCTCGCGGGCGCCAAGGACGGCTGCTCGCAGGGCGAGTGCGGGGCGTGCAACGTCCAGGTCGACGGACGGCTCGTCGCCTCCTGCCTGGTGCCCGCCGTCACCGCCGCCGGCAGCGAGGTCCGTACCGTCGAGGGCCTCGCCGAGGACGGGCGGCCCTCCGACGTGCAGCGCGCGCTCGCCAAGTGCGGCGCGGTGCAGTGCGGGTTCTGCGTGCCCGGCATGGCGATGACCGTGCACGACCTCCTGGAGGGCAACCCGGCGCCGTCCGAGCTGGAGACCCGCCAGGCGCTGTGCGGCAACCTCTGCCGCTGCTCCGGCTACCGAGGCGTCGTGGACGCCGTTCAGGCGGTGGTCGCGGAGCGCGAGGCGCACGCCGCGGCGGAATCTGAGTCGGACACGGACGAGGCACGTATCCCGCATCAGGCGGGCCCCGGAGCCGGCGGCGTCAACCCGTCGGCCTTCGAGCCGCGCCATGACCAGGCGTACGGACAGGACGGAGGCCAGGCGTGAGCAACGAAGCCGCCACCGCGACCACCCCCGCGGAGGCAGCCCCCGCCCCCGAGCCGATCCCGCACGGCATCGGCGTCTCCCTGCCGGCCGCCGACGCCCGCGCCAAGACCGAGGGCACCTTCCCGTACGCGGCCGACCTGTGGGCCGAGGGCCTGCTGTGGGCGGCCGTACTGCGCTCCCCGCACGCGCACGCGCGCATCGTGTCCATCGACACGTCCCACGCGCGCGAGATGCCCGGCGTACGCGCCGTCGTCACACACGAGGACGTGCCCGGCAGCCCGGTGCACGGCCGCGGCAAGGCCGACCGCCCGGTCTTCGCCTCCGAGGTCGTACGCCACCACGGCGAACCCATCGCGGCCGTCGCCGCCGACCACCCCGACACCGCGCGGATGGCCGCCGCGGCCGTCATCGTCGAGTACGAGGTGCTCGACCCGGTCACCGACCCCGAACAGGCCTTCGAGGCCGAGCCGCTGCACGCCGACGGCAACCTGATCCGGCACATCCCGCTGCACCACGGCGACCCGTCCGTGAACGGCGAGATCGTCGTCGAGGGCCAGTACCGCATCGGCCGCCAGGACCCCGCCCCCATCGGCGCCGAGGCCGGCCTCGCCGTGCCGCGCCCCGACGGCGGCGTCGAGCTGTACCTGGCCTCCACCGACCCGCACACCGACCGGGACACCGCCGCCGCCTGCTACGGCCTGGAACCCGAGCGCGTCAAGATCGTCGTCACCGGCGTCCCCGGCGCCACCGCCGACCGCGAGGACCAGGGCGTCCAGCTCCCGCTCGGCCTGCTGGCACTCAAGACGGGCTGCCCGGTCAAACTCACCGCTACGCGCGAGGAGTCCTTCCTCGGCCACGCGCACCGCCACCCGACGCTCCTCAGATACCGCCACCACGCCGACGCCGAGGGCCGGCTGGTGAAGGTCGAGGCGCAGATCCTGCTCGACGCGGGCGCCTACGCCGACACCTCCGCCGAAGCCCTCGCCGCCGCCGTGGGCTTCGCCTGCGGCCCGTACGTCGTCCCGAACGCCTTCATCGAGGGCTGGGCCGTACGCACCAACAACCCGCCCTCCGGCCATGTGCGCGGCGAGGGCGCCATGCAGGTCTGCGCCGCCTACGAGGCGCAGATGGACAAGCTGGCCAAGAAGCTCGGCATCGACCCGGCGGAGCTGCGCCTGCGCAACGCGCTCGCCACCGGCGACGTGCTGCCGACCGGCCAGACGGTGACGTGCCCCGCACCCGTGGCGGAGCTGTTGCAGGCCGTGCGGGACTTCCCGCTGCCCGCGCTGCCCAAGGACACCCCCGAGGACGAGTGGCTGCTGCCCGGCGGCCCCGAGGGCGCGGGCGAGCCGGGCGCGATCCGACGCGGTGTGGGCTACGGCCTCGGCATGGTGCACATGCTCGGCGCGGAGGGCGCCGACGAGGTCTCCACCGCCACGGTGAAGGTCCACGACGGGGTGGCCACGGTCCTGTGCGCGGCCGTCGAGAGCGGCCAGGGCTTCACGACGCTGGCCCGCCAGATCGTCCAGGAGACCCTCGGTATCGACGAGGTGCACGTCGCGCCCGTGGACACCGACCAGCCCCCGGCGGGCCCCGGCTGCCGAGGCCGGCACACGTGGGTCTCGGGCGGCGCGGTGGAACGGGCCGCGAAGATGGTCCGTACGCAACTGCTCCAGCCGCTCGCGCACAAGTTCGGGATGTCCACCGAGCTGCTCCAGATCACCGACGGCAAGATCACCTCGTACGACGGCGTCCTGTCGACCACCGTCACCGAGGCGATGGACGGCAAGGAGCTGTGGGCGACGGCGCAGTGCCGTCCGCACCCCACGGAACCCCTGAACGAGTCCGGCCAGGGCGACGCCTTCGTGGGCATGGCCTTCTGCGCGATCCGCGCGGTGGTGGACGTCGACATCGAACTCGGTTCGGTCCGCGTCGTCGAACTCGCCGTCGCCCAGGACGTGGGACGGATCCTGAACCCGGCCCAGCTCGCCGCGCGCATCGAGGCGGGCGTCACCCAGGGCGTGGGCATAGCGCTGACGGAGAACCTGCGCACCGCGCGCGGGCTGATCCGCCACCCCGACCTCACGGGCTACTCGCTGCCGACGGCCCTGGACGCACCGGACATCCGGATCGTGAAGCTGGTCGAGGAGCGGGACGTGGTCGCCCCCTTCGGCGCGAAGGCGGTCAGCGCGGTGCCGGTGGTGACGTCACCGGCGGCCATCGCCTCCGCCGTACGGGCCGCCACCGGGCGCCCCGTGAACCGGCTGCCGATCCGGCCGCAGGCCGCGGTGGTGACGGCACAGTGAGCGCGCGGGATCCGCAGCGGTACGAACCTCCGCCCAGCGTGGGGAAGTTGCTGGTGTGGATCCTGGTGTTCGCGCTGGCGGCGATCGTGGTCGTGCTCGGTGGCGTCTATCTGACGTGACGCCCGGGCGGTCCTCGTGACCGGCGTGATGGGCGTACGGGAAGTCGACGGTTGCCCAGGCACTCGCCGAGCGATTGCCGCGTGCCGCGCACGTCCGCTGGGACCTCTTCCGACGGATGATCGTCTCCGTACGCCGGGACTACGACGGTGGCGACGAGGGGCAAGGCGGGGTACGGGGCGTACTGGTCGGTCACGGGACTGGACCGGGTGCTGCGGGAGCGGACACCGCGGATCGGTCCGTGGCTGGACACCTCGGAGCTGTCGGTGGGGGAGACGGTGGAGGCGATTCTGGCGGGGAGGGAACGCGCGAGGGTCGCCTGACGTCTTCTGAGCCAAGGGGCGTTGTCAGTGGTGCCGCGTAGGGTTCCTGTCAGTGGGGAACGACGGCGGGATCTGGGATCTGCGCCGTTCGGCCCGTCCTGCCCTGTTCGGGGACAGCGAGTTCTTTGCACGCACGGGGGACCAATGAGCACGACCGCCACCGCGACCGCGGTGATCACCCTGACCGACGACGACCTGGAACGCTTCGTCACCCACGCCTCGACGCGCCGCTGGCTGGCGGGGCCCGGACTGCCCTCCGGCATCGGCCTGCTGAGCTTCACGGAGCTGGAGCGCGAGGGCCTGCGGACGGTGACCGACGCGACCGGCGACCCCGAGGGGCGGCTGGCCGAGGAGCTGCGGGACCAGCTGGTCATAGGCGGACTGCTCGACATCGAGGGCCAGGAGACGGAACCGGTCCTGCTCGACGGCGCGACGGGCGAGGTGTCCACGACCGACTTCTGGTACGACACCCCGGAGCTGATGGAGCGCCGCCCGCTGGCCCCCTCGCTGGAGAAGCTGGTGCGCTTCGCGACGGCGGCGGAGGAACTGGCCGGGCTGCGCGGACAGTTCGCCTCCTACGCCGGCCGCTTCGGACCGCAGGTGGCGGCGGAGGCCTCGCGTCAGCTGCTCGCGGTCTTCGAGGAGGGTGTGGACGGTGAGGTGCCGTCGTACTGGCGGATGGCGGCGCTGATCCGCCCGCTGTCCCTCGTCGCGGGCCCGGGCACATCGTCCGGGTCGGCCCTGGACCTTCCCGCCCGTCTCCTGGACCAGGAGTTCGGGCAGGGCGGGGTCTGGCGTTTCGAGGACGTCGACTTCCCCGCCACGCTCACGCACGAACCGACCCGCCGTTTCCTGCGCGACACCGGCCTGCCCGAGGACGCCGTCCTCTTCCAACTGGACACGGACGTCCCGCTGCCGACCCTCGCCGAGCACCACGCGGACGACCCCGGCGCGGAACTCCCCGACGGCGCCGACCACTTGATCCGCCTCGGCTACCTCGTCGAGGACAACAGCCTCGTCCTCGACGGCAGAACGGGCGCGGTCCTGCACTGGAGCGAGCCCGAGGCGAGGCTGTACCCGCTGAACACGGACGTCTCCACGCTGGCCTTCACCCTCTGGCTGCTGCACCACGAGCGAGCGCTCGACGAGAACCTGGAACACGGCCTGTCAGAGGGCCCGTACGCCCAGCTGGCGGCCACCATGACCCAGGTCCTGTCGACCGTCGACCCGACCGGCACGGACGTCGCCTGGCACTACTGGACGGAGGCGTTCCAGGACGAGGCGGGCGGGGTGCTCAGCGCCCAGTGACGTCATCCGCGTGACGTTTCGACCGACCCCGCTCGCGGCCCGCCGCTCAGGCCTGCGGTGCCCCGGGACCCGTCGCCGGACCACCAGGCTCCGATGCCGAACCGCCGGGATCCGCCACGTCCGGCGCGGCGGACGTGGCGCCCGGAGCAGGCGCCTCGGGGGTCTCCAGCACCGGGTGGGGCTCCGTGCGGGCGGCGATCTCGGGCTCGGCCTCCCACAGTTTCGTCTGCCGTTCGCGTGCCTCCTCGGCAGACCGGGTGATCAGTGCGCGCAGCTCGGTGAGATCCAGGGAGCCGCGGTCCGGCCGGTCGTCCTCGACGTCGTCCGGCAGCAGCACGTGCTCTCCGTCGAGCGGGAAGACACTCGAGAAGTACGGCACCCAGGACGTGTGGTTCTCCCGCACGAGGAAAGCGACCTGCGGCCGGTCGGCTTCGGGGGAGAGGCGCCAGGCGGGCTGCTCGGCCGAACCCTCGATGCCCTCGATGCTGAGCATCCGGATGGTCAGCTCACCCTCGTCACTGCCCTTGAGTACCTCGGCGGGCGCGGTCCGGAAGGTGCCCAACCGGCGGGCTGCGCGGGCCTCGTGGTCCTCGGTGACCGACTCCAGGGTGCTCTCGCGCAGGACGACGACCGCCTGGCAGTCGCGGATGCGCTGCAGCAGGGTCGGTGTGGTCGTGAGATGCGTCGTCATGGCTCACTCGCCTCCGTACCACAGGAGAAGGTTGTTGCCGACGCGGCTGTGGGTGAGCGCCGGGGCGGTGCTCGACGTGGAGTTGGGCAGTTGCTGGGCCGCGGACCACGACGTCTTGAGCCACTCCTTCTGCGCGACGCGCAGCGAGGTGAGGAAGTTCTGCTCCCGGAAGGAGAGGTGGAAGAGATTGCGCCCGGGATCGTAGGTGACGGCGGGTTGGGTGCGGGTGCGGTCGTTGGAGAATCCGGTGCCGCGTTGTACGAGCCGGTCTCCGGCGACCTCGCAGTCGAGACTGCGGACCAGGTTCATGGAGAAGATGTCGGGACCGGCCCAGGAGAACCCGAGCACGAGCCGGTTGTCGGGAGCGGCACCCAGGGACACACCTGCCAGCGACTTGTAGTCGAAGCTCGTGGGCACCACGGTCGGCGTCGACCAGGTCCAGCCGTCGTCGTAGGAGACGCTGGCGCGGATGCGGCCGGTGCCGACGTGGTCCGCGCGGTCGAAGTGCGCCCAGGCCAGCACCCAGGCGCGGCGGCCGTTGACCACGGTGGAGGCGAGACCGGGGGTGCCGAAGGTGGTGGCGCCGGCCGGGGTGTTGGCCCAGGCCCAGCTCTGCCCCTGGTTGGTGGAGCGGACGACCCGGAGGCTGCCGTTGTCGTCGCTGTGCACCCAGGCCATGAGCATCAGCCCACCGGGCTCGTCCGCGAGCGCGGGGCCGTGCACGGAGCGCTCGCCGCCGTAGTAGACCCAGCCGTTGAAGAGGAAGTTGATGCCGTCGGTGCGCAGCCAGGTGGGGATCCGGTTGGGGTGGCTCCAGCCGAGGGCGAACAACCCGCTCGTCCCGACGGAGGTGACACCCGGCGTCAGACACGTCCGTGCCTGGTAGTTGTTGTAGTCCGTGATCTGCGTGCCCTGCGCGAACCAGGAGCTGCCGCCGTCGACGGACCGGAACTCGCGCAGCCGGTTGCGGTCGAAGTCGCGGTAGATCGCCTTGGCCTTGGCGACGTCGCCCTCCCACGGGCCGAAGCGGGCGCGGTGGTAGCCGTAGCCACCGAACATGGCGTCCTGGTCGCTGGCGCTGTGGTCGAGCCAGAAGCAGTGTCCGAGCTCGTGCAGGAAGATGCCCTGGAGGTCGATCTGCCCCGGCTGGGCGTTGAAGGGAACCAGTGGCCACGGTGTGAGGTCGGCACCGTTCCTGCGGTGGACGACCAGACTGAACTTGCGCCAGCTGCCGAAGGTCGACGCGATGCGTGTGGTGTCGAAGTGCCGCTCGTTCATCGAGATGAGGATCTCGCCGTCCTGCGGCTCGGTCCGGTCGGTGTAGTTCCAGAACTGGAATCGGCAGTCGACCCCCGCGTTCTGCCACCGCGTATACGCATTGATCACCGCTTCCGTGACCGGACCCTGCCAGGCATTGTCGATGCCCTGTGCGGTGAAACTCTGCCAGTTGATGAAGATCCGGGGGCGGTCCCCGGAATTCCAGAAAGCCTGATCGCCCATGACATCCCCCTGATGCCGGCGAGGAGCCTGCAGCGGCTCCAGTGCGGGCAGCATGGCAGCGGATCATGCGCCGGGGGAGAAAAATGGCCTATGTGGGGATGCGTATTTCGTTTATCGAGATTCACCACATCGAGCATCGCATGCAAGGGCTGTGAAGCTCTGTGGGCTGCGGTGAAGGGGAGCCGAGCTGAGCTGTGGGGGAACTCAAATCAATGCCGCAGTCTGAACCCGGTAATTCTCCCGTGAGCATCGAGAATGCCCGGGCAAAGAGTGATGGCATTCGTGCTCTGTCGGCTGAGGTGCCGCCATTTCGTTCTGCCTGATCAGGCAACTGGAGGCCGTGGCGGGAATCGAACCCACGTAACTCGCTTTGCAGGTAACTCACCTAGAGCTGTGAGGGGCACGAGTGTGACCAGGGACGGAGTCTGAGTCAAGTGGCTCAGCGAGTACCGAAGCGACTTGCCTAGCTCAACCAGGTGAGGGCCGAACCCATGTGAGGCCCTGTCAGGAAGCCATGGCGCCCCGTGTCCATCGACCCCTCAAGAGGCCCTCCAGGGTCCACTCAGGGGCTCTGTCGACCCCTGACGCTGTGGCGCCTACAGCACGGGAGACGGACGCTCACGGGGTAGCTCAGGGGTGGGCCGGATCGTGTGACTGGCCTGCTGTGGTGGTGACTCTCCCTCCGGCCGTGAATAGGGAGGTAAAGCACTGGATCATATGGATGAGAAGCAATGCCCTAATGAATAGAGACCACAGCCTAGCCCTGCCCAGATTTTCTCTCTCCGGTGAACACGGACTTCCATCATGAGCAGGAATACCAAGGGGTGCAGCAATTCTTTTTCGATGCCCCGATTTGCCCAGAATCACACCCGGGGGTTATTAAATGGCTGGGTGGAGGTGGAGGTGAGTCCCCTGAAAAATCCACCATAAATAGGTGTGCCCTACGTCACGTACCCCAGCTCATTGGAGGGGTATGCAGTGAAGTAGGAAGAGGTTAGGGGGCGGATGCTTAGTTCACGGTCCGCTCTTTCATGCCCATAATCCCCAGTAGTGCAGAGCTATGCTGTACCAACTCGTGAATCCGTGGGCTCGTGCCATACTTTTCTCAGACCTGGACAGAAGTAATCCTCGCCGGGGCGGAGACTCATGCCCTGTGCAGTTCGAACCACACAGTCTTGCCGGCAATGTAGTTGCCGCTCCCATCATTGAAGACCCGGTGGCTTGACCCCCACTTATCGGCAAGGAAGGTCACCAGGACGAGACCTCTGCCGTTCTCGGCCTCATCAGAAGTGATAGTCACAACCGGCTCTTGGGCGGACGCGTCGTCTACCTCAACCCTGAGCCTGTCCTCATAGAGCATCCAGCGAGTTGGGATGAGCCTATCCGGAGGGCAGAAGCGGAGAGCGTTAGAGAAAAGCTCCATGAAGAGAAGACATGCGTCCGCTTCGTAGTCAGACGCGCCTCTACCGGCCAGCCATTTTCTGAGTATCTTCCGGGATAGCGGCGCACTACCTTCGATGCACGACCAACGCCATTCCTTGACGTCCGGCTTTTCCGTATCCTCCGGCACTGTCGTCTTCACGGTGTGCTCCCTGGGGCCTATGTCGCTTCCCCAGAAGGCTAGAGGCACCGCACAGAGCGACCTACCCAGTTTCCTGTTCACGCAAGAAGTCATCCCGCACCCCTGACAGCATCTCTCGCATGCTGTCACCAGAAAGGGCGAGGGATGTGAATCCCTCGAACTTGCTTACATACGTTGCAACATCTCTAGGGTCCGTGACCACTAGCTCAGCATGAACAGTCTCAACTGACACAGTCCTGTCGTCCCGAATAACGAATGCATGATTGGCGATGTCTATCTGTGAAGCAGTGAACGGGACAATGTGAATGTCTATGTTGGGCAAGCGAGAAAGAGAGATGAGCCGGTCTACCTGTTCGGCCATCCTGGGGGCCGACACGATACGCCACCGCAAGACATTCTCAGTGATGACGAAACGCAGAGCCTTGTCGTCATCGTAGAGAACCTGCTGCCGTTCAAGGCGTGCGGTAGTGGTCCGATTCAGGACGTCTTCAGTGAGGTCATGTCGAGAGAGGATTGCCCGGATGTACTCAGGGGTTTGCAGGAGTCCGGGAATCAGGGCGGGTTGGAACAGACGCAGCAAAGTCATTTGGGTCTCTAGAGCCCTGGTCTGCTGCTGAGCCTTATGGACTCCCATGCGTCGGACAAGTCGCCAAGCTGTGGTTTCCGTCGTAGAAGCCCGGACGACTTCCAGGTATTCGGCCTTGACCTCGTCAGAGACACCGATGGCCGTGAGGATGCTCTCCACGTCTACAACAGAAGGGGCAACCTTCCCCGTTTCAATCTTGCTCAGCTTGCTTGTGGACATGACTGCACTACGGGCGACGGCCTTGGCTTCCTTTCCGGATGCTTGCCGAAGTGCCCGTAGTGCGGCCCCTAGCTCTCCTCTGTTCACTCGCCGTACTTCGTCCACCATTCGAGGAACGGAACAGCCTGAGAGAGTGCCCTGTCCCGGTACTCGATGAACTCCTGTGCCCGGCTTTCTGGGAGAACCTCAGACCCCGTGAATGCTCCATTGTCGTCGTAGCTCATGACAGCAGCGCTCGCAGAATCGAAGAGCCAGAAGTCTCCTACTCCGTCAAGAGGATTGGGCCTATCCGTGGTGTCGAGGATGAAGAACTCCTCACCACCCGTCGCGTTCTTCCGGTAGCCCCACCCGAGTTCAAACCGGAGGTAGGGAGTGAGAGGACGAGACAGGATGTGCACCCGATAGACCCGCTTGCCCTTCCTCGTGTGGGAGAGGAGTTCCGACACCCAAGCACTGTTGTAGTCGTCCGGCTGAGGTTCGCTGGCGAGGAACGCTTGATAGGCGTTCGTGTTTCCCGAGTTGCTGTAGTCGTCCAGGGTCTCAAGTCGGAAGGCTTCCCGCTCGAACGTGTCGAAGAGTTCAGCAAGGCTCTTAGATGAGCCCATCGGCAATGGCCTTCCTGATGAGTTCCACGGGGAGTTCAACGACCGTTTCATGAGCGGGAATCTCTAGGCCGTGGTCGGTGGGAGTCTCACCCTGGAAGAGAAGCGTTCCCCTGTCCGTGGCGTAGATGGTGGGGCAGTCCTTGATGTCACAGGTAGTCGCAAGCATGGTCACCTTCATGGAGTCCCTCCCTGGTCTGCTGATGTCCCTGCCCGATGCTGGCCATCACCAACCCACAGGCGCAAGGGTGTTGAGTTGCCAGAACAGGAAACCGGCTCGACATGGGGGCTGAGCAGTGCTCAGGGTGGCGCGAAGGGGCACAGGAACCACGGACGAGGCTTCGGCGTGTGCTGACTGAATAGGGAGACGGAGAGGCAGGAAGAGGAGACCGGGGGCCCTTTGATCCCCGGTCTCTTGTGTTCCTGGGGGGAGTTGCTGTCATACTCCCTCCGTTAACTGAATCGGGAGGGATTGTGCAGGAATTGGGATGCTTGGGTTTCGTGTTTGGGCTAAGTGTGGTTGGCTCCTCTTTCTTCCTTCCTTGGTGGGGGTCTCTCCTTCTCATAGCTGTTGCATGGATCATCGGCATACTGGCGAGACCTCCTATCGGGCAGGCAGTCGGGGCGGGGCTCGCTCCGTTCGGTGGTTTCCTTGTTGCTACCGTTGCAGATGATGACTTCAAGAGTTACGCCCCAATAGCGCTCGCTGGACTCATAGCTTGGGGTGGAGTGGCCCTTTACAACAAGGATCGGGAGTCTCGGGACTAAAGTTGTTCAGGATGAGGGGCCACCGACACTTGTCGGTGTGCCCTCTTTCTTATGTCGTAAGCTTCAGTTCTTCCCTGATCTCCTTGTAACGCTGGGAGACGTACCCCCTCGTTACTCCGATGCTCTTTGCTGCCTCTGTGGGCGTTAGTCCGTCTAGGTATGCCTGACGGATAGCTGCCTTGTTCTGCTCCGTCTTCCTCCGTCCGTTAGCAGCCCTGGCCGGCCGACTCTTCTTTGGCGTTAGTGACTGCGTTACTACCTTCACCGTTACTGCCTCCGTTAGCGTTAGTTCAAGGTCTCGGAACTTACGGCGGTAGATAGGTGAAACCTCGGCGGCACAGATGAGGATTCCCGGAGAGATGGAGTGGATAGCTACTCCCACCAAATCCCCGGTATCTACTGAACTCCACGTGTTGAGGAAGAGGGAAGCAAGACCGGTGACCCAACGGAATACCGTTGGCCACCTTCCCCCCTTGACCCCATGTCTGGACAGGGTTGCATCTGCACTGATGGAGAGAATGAATGCGGCATCAGTGAGGACTCCTAGAGCCCATCCAGACCACTCCCATTCCGAGTGTGCAGCGACTAACGGAGTCGTAGTCATGAGGCTGTAGAAAACTGCTCCAGTAACGATGACCCACACCATCGCGTTGACGGTCTTACGGGTACATCGGATGGAACGCAGTTCGTTGGTAACGTCGTACATCGAATCTCCTTGGTTGAGTAACGCTGGCCAGTAACGGCTAGTGGAGGATGAGTAACGGGGTGAGCCAACGGCATCGCTAATGCTGGATGCCGACTCTCGACAGGACGGATAGTTAGTCCTGTGCAGCTCAGGCCGCGCGGCCTAACGGACATCGCTACCGCTGCACAGCGCTAAGGCGCTGCACCGCTATCGCTCTAACGGAGAGGGAATGCCGGAGCGGGGGATCGGGGAAGCGACCCCAAGGAGCGATCCCGCAGGATTGGATGGTGACTGACTGGGGGAAAGTCGAGCCACTTAATCCCTGGCCAGCCCTCATGCAACTCAATCGCCGTGCGGCTCTGTGTATCGCTCCCGCTCCAGTCGCTAAGGCGCCTGCCGCTTCGCTCTGACGGAGGGAGAATCAGGACCCTTGGACCTTCGCCACTCATCCTCCGGTCAAGGGGCTGGCATCCTTAGATGCCATGCCCCGCTTCTCGACAAGCCGCACGGCGCTTGAGTTGCATAGGGTTTAACAAGGTCAGTCCTGCTGGTGGTTCCGCTAGGGCTTCACCACCAGAGTCACTGCCACTTCCTCTCCGATGGATACGGGCGGAGGGCCTTAGCCCCCGTAGCCCGTCAGTTCTAACTGTCAAGCGGGGGGAGTATTGGAGAACCGAACGCTTCTCTCGGTTCTACATATACGTATGGGGGGAACCGAGAACCAGAACCGTTCAGCGGGCCAGTCGGTAGATGGTGCGGTTGCCCTCCTTGGAGCGGGTGAGCGTTCCTGCCTGGACCATTTCATTCGCTGCCTTGCTCTTTGCTCCAGAGGCTCCAGTCACGGCCTTGTCCAGCTCGTTCCACCCCATGCCCACCGGATTCTCTCGCAGAGCATCGATGATGCGCTCAGGGATTCCGTTGGTCTTGGGCGCCCTGACGGTCTCAAGCTTCTTCCCTGCCTTCTGCTGAGGACTGCGCCCCTGCTTCTTCTGCCTCTCCTTGCGAGACTCCCAACGTGCTCGGGCCTTTGCTACCAGCTCCTCATGCTCTGCCGACATGGCTACCGTCTCCTCCTCACCGATGAGCGTCACAAACGCTCCATCGTCTCCCTCACCGTTGAAGTTCAGGGCAATACCTAGCTCCTTCTCGGGAGTGTTGTTTCCATAGACCCGCAGGATGCGTAGCTCCTGGTCATCCGTCACTTGCACGAACTGTCGCCCCCAAGCTTCAATGGCAGTAGAGCCCATAGGACTCTTCTGGGAACCCTGCTCCTCGTTGAACTTTCCTGCGTGGTGTACGAGAACAATGGCAATGCCCTCATCCAGCAGAGCCTGAAGCCTTCCGAGTGCTGGCCTTACGTCCGCGTCGTTGTTGTAGCTACCTCGGCCGAGTAGGGCCGAGAGGTTGTCCACTATCAGAACCTCAACACCAGTGGATAGCAGTACATCTGAGAACTCTGCCCACCACTCGTCTGTGTCTTCTGGCCTCACATCCGTAATGAAAAGGCGAGATTCCTTAGCCCCATTGGCGGTATTGAACCTTTGCCAAGTCTCGTCTTCCTGTCCAGGATCGAGTGCCCATAGGAGAGTGTTCTTAGCTTCTACCTCTCGGCCGAGCCAGGGAGTTCCCTCACCCAGGGCCATTGCTGCGGATAGTGCCACAAAGGACTTACCGGCCTTGGGCCTGCCATAGATCATGGTGGCCGTCCTGTGCACCAGTCCCTCGATGAGGAACGGGGTCTCGCTGGAGGGGGTTACCTCTGACAGTCGCTTGATACCGAATGCGTTGTTGTTCATGTGTTGACTCTCTGCGGTGATTGCATGAGAAAGGGCCGCCAGCCATAAGCCGGGGCCCTTCAGGTGTGGTCTTTCTCTAATCGAATGGGCTCAGTCGCCCCGCATGAGATCTCTGGTGAGCCTTTCGTAGTGCTCCTTCGAGATCATCACTATCTGCGTCGTTCCGTACTTCTGAATCTCGATGACTTCCCCAGACTGAACTACTCGGTTCATCAGGTCTGTGAAGTCATTCCGCACTGTGCTGCTTGGTACCTTCATGTCCCTATTTCCAATCGTCATCGTCGAACTGGTCAAAGGTGGCCCTGGCCACCTGCTTGATGGCTGCCAGATTCTCTCGCTGCTTGAGCCGAGTCTGTCGCCATTCCTCGTACTGCTTCACTTGCTCACCGGCAGAGTTGGCAATGCCTTTCTCTGCGATCCATGCCATGAGTTCCGGCTCAGGCCGGAACCTCTCGCCTGTCTGCTTGGTTAGGCGGAGGTGCTTGAACTTGCCGTGTGCCAGTAGCTCGGTACTCTCTCCGCCCTGAAGTACTGCCAGGATCTCTACTGGCTCACCCTCGTTGTAATCCCGGCTCACGTTCGTCAGGCGACTTAGAAGGATGGTCGTGGTTTTGCCTATCTTCACGTTCCCATCCTTGAGCCGGACAACGTAAGTGTGTCCGGGGCTGGTTCCCCACAGAACTCCGTCCCTGTCGAGTCGGTGTGTAACCGCTGCCGCTAGGTGCTGCTTGTAGCTGTAGAACTCTGTCTGATGTTCTGGGCAGAGCGGGAAGGAGAACGAGAGCACCCGCTTCGGATTCCCTTCTTTCCCGCATACTCCGCCAGTCTCGGTATCGGTTGCTACGCAGGCTCCCGCGACTATCGCACTTGCGTTGTCTCCCGTGGTCATTCGTGGCCCCTTACAGGAAGAGGCCGAGACCCCATTGGGTCCGGCCTCATGAGTGGTTCTGATGTCTGGCAGATATTTACCTGACCAGATGGTTGTCTAGCCCCTGGGGCGGGTTCGGCCTTCGTTCGTCCGGCAGTGACTCTCGGATGGCTCTCTGCTGGCACTTCCTCAGCCACTGGTTCGAATGGTTCCTGGCCTCAGAGATGAAGATGAATGTTGCCCCGCAATATGGGCACTTTCTGGCGGGTACTCCGTCAATCAGTCTGGTCTCCCACATGTCACGCTGCCTCGGTCCAGTGCCGTGGGGATACATCTAGGTTGATCGTTAGTCCCATGGATAGTGGATGCGTGCACTTGGCTCTCGGGTTACCGCAATGCTGACCGAACTGCTTGCGAGTGCTGAACTCCTGTCGGCACAGTACGCACTTGAAGCCGGTTAGGGTGCGGGCGTAGTGGCGCTTCACGTTGGTACTCCTCATATGTTGAAACACTTGGTCATAGAAAAAGCCCCACGCACCTTGGGGTGCTGGGGCTGTGGTCCTGTTTCGTTGGTCCGTGGCGAGTTTTGAAACCTTGGGTAAAAGCAAGAGGGCCGATCCTCTCGGGGGAGAGAACCGACCCTCAAGCCGTATAACCACTCATGCCACGGGGACCAACCGTGAACGGATGCTGGGGAGCTGAACCCTGCGGGAACCCCCTCACCCTGTATATACCCGTCACTTGACGGTTCTGGGACAGGACATCCTTGGGGTGTGATGCAGTGCACTCGGCGGGTGAGCGTTTCCGGGCGCACCTGCTGTACCTCCTATTCTACGGGATGGTGATCATTTCCGCATCTTTACCGTGGGCCTCCCCTGAACATGGAGAAGGGGCGCAACGCCCTTGCGTGCGCCCCTCAGTCCCCTCGGTCAGTACCGGTCGCCAAGACCCTTCACGGCGTTCACGGCCCTCGTGCTGGCCATGTCTGCTCCGTATCTCCGGAGCATGGCGGGACTCCTCCAGCCCCGGATAGCCATGATGTGCTCCCCGGAGACTCCAGCTGCTTTAAGGTCATCCGCCCACGTGTGGCAGAACGAGTGAGGGGTTACCTCGGCAGGGTCGTATCCGGCTTGCTCGGCCCTCTTCTTCACCATCCGGTACAGCCCCATGTACTTCATGGGCTTGCGTGACCGAGTGCCAAGCCACAGGAACGGGGTTGAGTCGGCTAGGGCGTGAGATGAGCGCACCCTGAGATAGCGAGTAAGCGCCTTTACCGTCTTGGGCTGGAGAGGGATGGTCCGGCCGTCAAGGCTGTTGCGGTCCATCTTGAGCGGCACCACTACCAACGTGTGTCCCGTGAGGTCCAAGTCCTGTACGCGGAGGTTCAGCAGCTCCTCAGCTCTCAGGCCCTCTGTGAGAACCCGGATCATGGCATGGTCTCTGACCGTCTCGAAATCCCGCACCTTGGATGACCCGTTGCCAGTCGCCTTGAGTACATCCGCCACGAACTCCTCAGACAGGGTCTTCGGCTTGCCGAGAGGGGGAGTGGCGTACCGGTGGAGTTTCTTGCTGCTGTACGGGCTGGTGTGGTCGTACTCCTCTTCCAAGTACTTGAAGAGGGGGCGCAGGTTCCTTTGCAGAGTGTTGGTTCCTCCGGTGTACCCGCCCTTTCCGTCCTGGCTCTTGGGTACGTCGTAGGTCTCGTAGTACCAACGAAAGAACCGGTTGAGGGTGGGCACGTCGCAGGTGGTGAAGTCCCCCTCGATCCCGCCCTCCGTCATCCAGTTGTTCAGAGCCACCCCTGCGAACTTGTACGCATTGATGCTCTTGCGCTGGAACGGCCGTCCGTACCTATTCGTGATCGTGCTGAGGTGGAGGTCCAGTTCATCGAGCATGGCCGTACGGATGTCTGCCCCTGAGTGGCCACTGACGACCCGCAAGGGGGCGGAGGTGGGTTGTGTTTGCGCCTGGCTCTCCGGCGTCCTGGTGGCGCTCCTCAGCGCCGTACGCCTGGATGGCTGTGCCGACATGGGTGTGACTCCCCTTGGTCAGGGGCTAAGCAAGCCGGAGTGGACCAAGCGACTTACCTAGCCCCGTTCGGACTGGGTGTCACAGCCCTGGGGGAGTGCGTCTGACCGAGGAATATCCTGGTCAGACCCTGTAGTGGAGGCCGTGGCGGGAATCGAACCCACGTAACTCGCTTTGCAGGCGAGTCCCTGAACCACTCGGGCACACGGCCGTGTTCGGGTCGGAGGCGTGGACTCCTTCCCGGACTGGGTGAGACGACCGTATGGCAGGGGGAAGGGGTGGCTCAAGGGGATCGCGGGGGCTGCAATGGGACTGCCATACGCCGTTCACGAATGGGAGGTGTCCGCCTCCGGGTGTGCGACCACGGTCTGTCCGGGTTGTCAGCCGAGACGGAGGTGATGCAGCATCAGCAGCGCGGCCACTGCGTTTGCTGAGCGGATCTCGCCGCGAGTCACCAGCTCGGGAACCTTCTCCAGCGGTACCCAGTCGCGGCGCGTGGACTCGATCGCGTCGACCGGTACGTCCCGTACCTGCTGGGCCTGATCCGACCAGTACACGCGGTGGTGACTCGTGGAGATCCCCGGCATGGGATCGACGGCGAGCAGGAGACGCATCGGGCCCGGTCGCCAACCGGTCTCTTCCTCGAACTCGCGCGCGGCCGCGAAGGCGGGGTCCTCGGCTTCGTTGACACCGCCCGACGGCAGTTCCCACCCCCAGGCGTCGGTGATGAACCGGTGGCGCCACAGCAGCAGCACCTCGTCGGCCTCGTTCACCACCGCGGCGACAGCTACCGGACGCAGCCGGATGACGGTGTGGTCCAGGCGCCGCCCGTCGGGCAGTTCCACATCGGCCATGGCGACGTCGACCCACCGGTTCGCGTACACGACGCGCTCGCCGAGGTTCTGCCACACAGACACGATCGGGCCTTTCGTCGAGTGTCGTCCTTCGTCACATGCCGGCTCGGTGCCGCACAGCAGAGAGAGCCTTCTCCCACGGGTAAGCCTTCGGGTTTCCCTGCTTCGGCGGATGTGACTCGTACCCGTCGGGCCCGTCAAGTACGACGACACCTTGCTGTCGAAGCATGGCGACAGAGCGGGTCACCGCGGGCTGCGCACCTTGGGCCTGATTGAAGTAGGGCATTGCCACGACGGGAACGCCCATGTTGACCGCCTCGGACGGGATCCCGATGGCCACCGTGTCCGAGATGCCGGCGCCCCACTTGTTCAGCGTCGTGCACGACATCGGCGCGACCAGTATCGCGGCCGCTTTCGGCAGGGCGTCCTGCTCCCAGGGCAGCTTGTATCGGGATCGCACCGGGTGTCCGGTCAGATCGACGAGTTCCTCCATTCGAGGCTCCCACCAGAGCGCTGCGGACGGGGTGAGGATCAGGCATACGTCCCATCCGTCGGCCTGGGCGGCGCGAACGCCTTCATCGATGTACTGGGTGGGCCCTGCGGCACAGGCGATGAGGTAGAGCACGCGAGTCATGCGCGCAGTCCACAGCGTCCCGCCAAGGCGCGCAACTCACCGCCTGGGGCGGAGATCGCTCCGACGACGTCCTTGACCAGAGTGACGGTTTCCGGCCTGCCGCGTACCTCCTCCGGCGCCAGCTTGTCGGCTTCCAGCAACGCGGCTGCGGCATCGTCCTTGCGCCGCGTAAGGAGCGAAGCCCGTGCCATGGCGACGTGGTGTCCGGCCCTTCGCTCCCGAGTCATCTGAGCCAGCGCGCCAGGCTCCAGAGCGTCGGCTGCTTCGAGCGCCGACCACCCGTCCTCGAAGCGAATCATGATGTCCACCCGGTGCAGTCCCACATTGGTCGGCCCGAACATGGTCCAGTCCTCGTTCAGGTCGGCGCCCTGCCGGGCGGCGACGTCAGCCGCCTCGTCGACATACTCGTGGGCCGTGCGCACCCGCGCGGTGGTGCGGTCCTCGGACGACAGGGCGACGGCCGCGGACAGGTACAGCATGCCGAGCGTGGACAGGCCGAGCGCGCCCTGCTCGACGAGCCCGTGTTCGAGACGGCGGGCGGCCGCGGTCACGAACTCGACGGCGGCTTGCGGGCGTTGCTGGTGGACGAGGCTCTTGGCCACCCTGCGAGCTGCCGCCCCTATCTGTACCGGGTCCCCGGACCGCTCGGCAGCGACCTGGGCTCGGTCGGCGGCGAGTGCGGCCGGGATCGCGGTTCCGGCTCCGTACTTGTGCAGATACGACGTCACCAGCTGGTAGACCCGGGACAGCACCCCCTGCGCGTCGGACCGGCCGACGGCGTGTGCGGTCTGCTCGGCACCGGTGATCAGGGCGGGCAGCTCCCGGGCAAGCGTTCCGTAGTGACAGGCCTGGAACGCCTCGCAGCAGTAGGCGAGCCTCCGCCGGAGGGCGGCGAGCGTGGGCGGCTCGGAGTCGGGCGCGGGGGCGTAGAGGGCGTCGATGACGGAGAGCGCCTCGCCGGGCGGGGCGCTTCCCGTGGGTGGCGGCAACGGACGGTCGGACAAGAGGTACTCCAGGGGGACGCGCAGGACATCGGCCGCGCGCATGAGCACCGACAGGCGTGGGTCCTGTTGGCGTTGCCCACCCTCAAGGGATTGCACCCAGCGCCTCGTCTGCCCCATCAGCTGGCCGAAGTCGCTCTGAGTGAAGCCGCGCCGGTCTCGCCAGTAGGCGATGCGTCGGCCGATGCCTGAAGTGTCCAATGCGCGCCCCCAGACAAGGCACACGCTCTGTGTGCCCCCTGCTGTTGTACCGCGACCTACGGTCCCGATGTGAGACGGACCACGATGACTGCGGAGGCGGGCGGATGAACTCCAAAAGGCGGCCTCAGGTTTTGAGCCCCGTAGAGACAGAGCCCGGCGTGCTCGTGCATGCCGGCTCCGACCGACGACTTGCGACCGAGCACAGGCTCCTGTCGACGCAACCAGCAGAAAGCCACGATCGGATCCGGACGGAGTGGCAGGAGCACCGGGTGGCGCTGCTCGCCTTGGGCACGCTCTTCTCTGCCGTCCGGCTGCCTGGCGAACTGGTCCTGGCGGCTGGCCGCTGCCGCCCGGAACTCGTACAAGTGGACGATTTTCTCGACGAGGCACTGGACGGCGGCCCGGTCATCTGCGATCCGGTCGGACCTCGCTACTACGCACTCGTGCCAGTCGGCGTGCCCATCGCGTGGCATGCGGCAGCGGAGGAATGGCGAGCGCTCGACGTGGCCTGCCTGGGAGGCGGCACATACCTGGGTGTGCCGCGGGTGGATGCGGTGCGATTCGACCAACAGACCCACACGTCGTACTGGTCAGTGCCCTTGTCACCCGAGTTCGCGCTGTGTACGCCGCTCGCGGTCGCGCGGATCATCGCCGCGGGACAGGCCTCCGTGGCGAAGGCGCTTGAGGACGAGGGCAGCGGCATCCCGTAGCCGAGCGGCGCCCGTTGGCCCTTCGCCGACAGGCCGACATCTGAACTCCCGTCCCGAGCCCGGAACCCTGGACGGACCCAGCCTCGGGACGGGCCACCCCTGTAGTGCACGACACCTCAGAAGGGAAAGCCCATGACGGTCATCATCGAGCAGCCTGCCAACACCCGTACGCGGGACCCAAGGGAACTCCTCAACGCGGTCGCACCGCACATCACGGAACTGACCCTCAACGTGTTCGACTCCGGGATGAATCTGTGGGACCGCGAGATCGCTCTCCTGCTGCGCGATCACATGATGGTCCGTGACATGGCCGAACGCATCCTCGGTAATGCCGTCATGTACACCGTCGGCTGCATCGAACACCCCGAAGTGCATCTTGGAGTGGGGAAGCTCGTCGATGTCGGTGTCCATCAACTCATCCTCGACACGCCCGTCTGGTTCGGCATCTGCCGCCTCTACAACGGCGGCGCCTACAAGCACCATGCCCCGTTCATCGAGCGCCGCCGCGACGGCCTGTGCTTGCGCACGGCAGACTTCCTGAAGTCGATCGGCTTCGACATCGACGAGGAGCTGTGGGCCATCGACGGCACAAACTGCTCGCCGTGCGACAACAAGGTGCCCGACAGCCACTGAGCTCGCTACAGTCGCCCCGCCCTTGGGTTTCTGGGGGGTGTGGGGCCCGCACACGCCGACAACGCAGAGGAACTCGCCGTGCCCGTACCGCACGACATCGCCGCGGAGACCGAACTGTGGGATACCTTCGCCGAGTCCGCTTTCGAACCGGACGCTGCGCCGGTTTTCTGCTGGACCCAGTACGCCGGGCACGGTCCGGGACCCGAGGTTCTCGGAAGTCCCGCCCGGGTGCTGGAGATCGGCTGCGGCACGGGCCGCGCCCTCGCCCATCTGGCACAGCGGGGGATCGAGGCCCAAGGCGTCGACCTGTCTCCGGTGATGGTGAAGAAGACCAGCGAACGGTGGGCGGACACCGGTGCCAGTTTCGCGTGCGGAGAGGTCATCGAATGGCTCGCCGCATGCACGGACACCTACGACGCGGTCTATTCGATCTTCGGCGCGGCCTGGTTCGCGGACCCCGGACGCCTGTTCCCCCTGGTGCGTGAGCGCCTCGGTCCTGGCGGGGTGTTCGTGTTCTCGCAGCCACCGGCCATCCCTGGCGCGTACGGCCCGCAGGGCATGTACAAGGGTGGTTTCGCGGGCAAGGCCATGTACACGTACCGCTACAGCTACCGGCCCGCAGTTTGGGAGCGGCTACTGACCGGGGCCGGGTTCCTCGCGGCTGAGGCAGTCGTCATCGAACCTCCCAAGGCTGGGCATATCGGTACGCTGCTCGTTCGCGCGGAGGTGTAGCCCTGGCTGGCTGTGCCCGCTCCGGGCTTCCCGTCCACGGCCGTGCGAATCGAACCCACGTAACTCCCCGCGAGCGGAGCTCGCTGATGGATGCGGTGCAGGCGAGTCCCTGAACCACTCGGGCACACGGCCGTGTTCGGGGCGGAGGCGTGGACTCCTTCCCGGACTGGGTGAAACGACCGTATGGCGGGGGGAGGGGGTGACTCAAGGGGATCGCGGGGGCTGCAACGGGACTGCCATACGCCGTTCATGAACGGGGGAGTCCGTCGGTGGTCGTACGACCAAGGTTGTGGCGTCGTACCGTCTCTCGACAGGGGTCAAACCGGGTCGTGGACCTTACGCTGGCGACCATGACTGCCCTCGAACCGCGCGGCGCCGATGCCGCGGACACCGCCCCCGACCTGGCCACTGTCGTCGAGGAGGGGGTGCTGAGCCGGTCCTATCGGGCGCTCAGCGTCGGGATCGTGTCCGTGGTGCTGTTGATCGCGTTCGAGGCGACCGCGGTGGGGACGGCTATGCCCGTCGCGGCGCGGGAGCTGGACGGGGTGTCGTTGTACGCGTTCGCGTTCTCCGGGTACTTCACGACGAGCCTGTTCGGGATGGTGCTCGCCGGACAGTGGTCCGACCGGCGGGGGCCGCTCGGGGCGTTGACCGGAGGGATCGCCGCCTTCGCGGCCGGGCTGCTGTTGTCGGGGACGGCCGGCGCCATGTGGCTGTTCATCCTCGGGCGGGCCGTGCAGGGGCTGGGCGGCGGGCTGGTGATCGTCGCCCTCTACGTCGTCGTCGGGCGGGCCTATCCCGAGCGGCTGCGGCCGGCGATCATGGCGGCCTTCGCGGCGGGCTGGATCGTGCCGTCGATCGTCGGGCCGCTCGCCTCGGGCGCGGTGACCGAGCATCTGGGCTGGCGTTGGGTGTTCGTCGGGATCCCGGTGCTGGTGGTCTTTCCGCTGGCCCTCGCGCTGCCGCAGATACGGCGGAGGGCCGCGGGCCCGGTGGACGGCACGGGCGCCGGGGCGTTCGACCGCCGCCGTATCCGGCTCGCCCTCGCCGTCTCGCTGGGCGCCGGACTCCTCCAGTACGCCGCCCAGGACCTCCGCTGGCTCTCCCTCGTCCCCGGCGTCGCCGGTGCCGCGCTGCTGGTGCCGGCCGTGCTCGGGCTGCTCCCGCGCGGCACCTACCGGGCGGCGCGCGGACTGCCCTCCGTGGTGCTGCTGCGCGGTGTCGCCGCGGGCTCCTTCATCGCCGCCGAGTCCTTCGTACCGCTGATGCTGGTCACCCAGCGCGGACTGTCCCCGACACTCGCCGGGTTCTCCCTCGCCGCGGGCGGCGTCACCTGGGCGCTCGGCTCGTGGGTGCAGTCACGGCCACGGGTGGAGCCCTACCGGCAGCGCCTGATGACGCTGGGCATGGTCCTGGTCGCCGCCTCGATCGCCGCCGCGCCGAGCGTACTGATCGCCGCGGTGCCCGTCTGGACGCTGGCCGTGGTCTGGGGGCTCGGCTGCTTCGGCATGGGCCTGGTGATCGCCGCCACCAGTGTGCTGCTGCTCCAGCTCTCCGCCCCGGCCCAGGCGGGCACCAACTCCGCCTCCCTCCAGATCTCCGACGCCCTGTTCAACGTCGTCCTGCTGGCGATGGGCGGCGCCGCGTTCGCGGCCCTGGGCGGGGGCACGGTGAGCCATACGGCGGCGGAGACCACCGGCTCCCACCCGGCCGCGTTCGCCGCGGTGTTCCTGCCGATGGCGGCGGTGGCCCTGGTCGGGGCGTGGGTGACGACCCGGCTCAGGGAACGGCCGGCCGTCCCGCGTCTTCCGTGACCCGCCGTACCTCCTCGGCGAACCCCCGCGCGGTCGGCTCCTCCAGCAGCGCCGCCAGCGGGATCTCGGCGCCCAGCCGCTCCCTGAGCCGGGTGACGGTGTGGACGACCGAGAGGGAGTTCCCGCCCAGGTCGAAGAAGTCGTCGTCGGGCTCGACGGAGTCCAGCCCGAGGGCCTCGCACCACACGGCGGCCACCAGTTCCTCGATCCCCGCGCCGGCCGCGGGCGCCGGGCGCGACGGCGTCGTACGGGCCGCCCGGGCCTCCAGCAGCAGCCGGTCCACCTTGCCGTTCGGCGTGAACGGCAGGGCGTCCAGCGTCTCCACCGTCGCCGGGACCATCGTGGGCGGCAGCCAGGCCCGCAGCGTCTCGCGGACCGCCGCCGTCAGCTCGGCGGGTGGTGCGGACGGCGTCTCGGGTACGACGAAGGCGGCCAGCGCCTTCTCCACGCCCGTGCCGTGCGCCACCACCACCGCCTGACGCACCCCCGCACAGCGCCGGGCCGTCGACTCGATCTCGCCGAGCTCGATCCGGACCCCGCGGATCTTCACCTGCCGGTCGACCCGGCCGAGGAACTCCAACTCGCCCCCGGGACGGGCCCGTACGAGGTCGCCGGAGCGGTAGAGGCGGTGGCCCGGTGCCACCGGGAGTGAGTCGAGGAAGCGTTCCGCGGTCAGTTCGGGCCGGTCGAGATAGCCCAGGGCCAGGCCCGCGCCGCCGATGTACAGCTCGCCGGGTTCGCCCTCGGGCACCGGACGGCCCTCGTCGTCGAGGACCCACAGCTCGGTGTCGGGGACGGCGGAGCCGATGAGGACCATGTCGAGGGCCGGGTCGCGCGGGCACACCCAGGCGGTGCAGTGGATCGTGCACTCGCTGGGGCCGTAGAGGTTGGTCAGGGAGGCGGTGGAGCGGGCGTGGAAGCGGTGCACCAGGTCGGCGGGGAGCGGCTCGCCGCCGGTCAGGACCTGGCGCAGACCGTCGTAGCGCTCGCTCTCGTCGCGGGCCAGCAGGAACAGTTCCAGCAGCGACACCCCGAAGTACATCGTCGTGACGCGGTGGTCGCGGATCAGCGCGGCCAGGTGGTCGGCGTCGCGCTGTCCGCCGGGGGCGGAGAGCACGAGGGTGGCGCCGGAGAGCAACGGCCAGTAGATCTCCGCGAGATACATGTCGAAGGTGCAGGTGGTGTGGTGGACGATCCGGTCGTCCTCGGTCATCGGGTGCGTGGTCTGCAGCGCGTCGACGCGGGAGACCAGGGCGCGGTGGCTGATCAGGGAGGCCTTGGGGCGGCCGGTGGAGCCGGAGGTGAAGATCAGCGCGACGGGGTCGTCCGGGGAGGAGGGGAAGGGAGAAGGTGAGGGG
>NZ_JABERD010000056.1 GCF_013044505.1 Streptomyces sp. S3(2020)
CGGCCCCGCCGGCTTCGTCGAGAAGCCTCGCTGGAAGACCGCCTCCGCATGCGCCGGATCCACGCCCCCGCCCGTGTCGGAGACGCGCAGGATCAGCTCGTCGGCCTGCGTGTACGCGGTCACCGTCACTCGCGCGCCCACGCTGCCCTGCGCCGCGTCCACGGCGTTGTCGATCAGGTTGCCGAGGATCGTCACGAGGTCCCGCGGGGGCAGGGACGGCGGCAGCAGGCCGTCGTCGAGGCGGCTGTCCTCCGACACCACCAGCTCGACGCCCCGCTCGTTCGCCTGGGCCGTCTTGCCGAGCAGCAGAGCCGCCAGCACCGGTTCGCTCACCGCCGCCACCACCTGGTCGGTGAGCGCCTGGGCCAGCTCCAGTTCCGCCGTCGCGAAGTCCACCGCCTCCTCCGCGCGGCCCAGTTCGATCAGTGAGACGACCGTGTGGAGACGGTTCGCCGCCTCGTGCGCCTGCGAGCGCAGCGCCTGGGTGAAGCCGCGCTCGGAGTTCAACTCGCCCATCAGGGACTGGAGTTCGGTCACATCGCGCAGGGTCACGACCGTGCCCCGGCGGTCTCCTCCGGACACCGGTGACGTGTTGATCACCAGGACCCGGTCCGCCGTCAGCTGCACCTCGTCCACCCGCGGCTCCGACGCCAGCAGCGCACCCGTCAGGGGCGCGGGCAGACCCAGTTCCGCCACCGAGCGGCCCATCACGTCGTCGGCCACACCGAGCAGTTCCCGGCCGCCGTCGTTGATCAGCGCCACCCGGTACTGCCCGTCCAGCATCAGCAACCCCTCGCGCACCGCGTGCAACGCGGCCTGGTGGTAGTCGTGCATATGGCTGAGCTCGGTCGCGTTCATGTTGTGGGTGTGGCGGCGCAGACGGGCGTTGATGACGTACGTGCCCACCGCGCCGAGCGCCAGCGCACCGCCCGCGACCCCGAGCAGCGCGGTCAGCTGGCCCTGCACCCGCTGGCTGATCGCCTCGACCCTGATCCCGGCGCTGACCAGGCCGACGACCTTGTCGCCCTCCTTGATCGGGGTGACCGCGCGGACGGAACGGCCCAGGGTGCCCTTGTAGGTCTCGGTGAAGGACTTACCCGCCAGTGCGGGGGTGATGTGACCGAGGAACTTGCGGCCGATCTCGTCCTTGTTCGGGTGGGTCCAGCGGATGCCGTCGAGGTTCATGATCGTGACGAAGTCGACCTCCGCGTCGTTCATCACCCGCAGCGCGTACGGCTGGAGCCGCGCCGAGGGGTCGGACGTGGCGATCGCCTCCCGGACCGACGGGGAGTCCGCGACCGTACGCGCCACCGCCATCGCCTGGCGGCCTGCCGCCTCCTCCGCCTGGCTGCGGTCGCTGACGTAGGTGAACAGGGCGTACCCGGCGACGAGCACCGCTATGAGCACGGCCTGCATGCCGAAGAGCTGGCCGGCCAGGCTGCGGGGTCTCGGGACAGGGATGCGCATGTCGTCAGTGTGCCTCCGAGGTTAAGTGTGAACTAAATGAACGGAAGGGTGACCGCCCTCACAGGGCGGGAGATAGTCACGGCATTCCTCTAAAGCCCGGACGTGAGCCGCACGCCGGTGACAACCGACGAAGACGTCAAAGGAGGGCAGCCGTGGCCGCCAGCACCCCCGAGACCGCACCTGCCGCGCCCGCCAAGCGGGACCGCACCCACTATCTGTACATCGCGGTGATCGTCGCGGTCGCCCTCGGTATCGGCGTCGGCATGATCGCGCCGGACTTCGCCGTCGAGCTGAAGCCGATCGGCACCGGCTTCGTGAGCCTGATCAAGATGATGATCTCGCCGATCATCTTCTGCACGATCGTGCTCGGTATCGGTTCGGTACGGAAGGCCGCCAAGGTCGGTGCCGTCGGTGGTATCGCGCTCGCCTACTTCATGGTCATGTCGCTGGTCGCGCTGGGTATCGGCCTGATCGTCGGCAACCTCCTGGACCCGGGCACCGGCCTCGCGGTGACCGACGCGGTCAAGGACGTCGGCCACGCGCAGGTCGACGCGGAGGCCAAGGACACCACCGAGTTCCTGCTCGGCATCATCCCGACCACGATGGTCTCCGCGTTCACCGAGGGCGAGGTCCTCCAGACCCTGCTCATCGCGCTGCTCGCCGGGTTCGCGCTCCAGGCCATGGGCTCCGCCGGTGCGCCGGTCCTGCGGGGTGTCGAGCACATCCAGCGCCTCGTCTTCCGCATCCTCGGCATGATCATGTGGGCCGCGCCGATCGGTGCCTTCGGTGCCATCGCCGCCGTCGTCGGCTCGGCCGGCGTGGACGCGCTCAAGGATCTCGCCATCCTGATGCTGGGCTTCTACACCACCTGCGTCCTCTTCGTCTTCATCGTGCTCGGCGCGCTGCTGCGGGTGGTCGCGGGGATGAACATCCTCACGCTCTTCAAGTACCTCGGCCGTGAGTTCCTGCTGATCCTGTCGACCTCCTCCTCCGAGTCCGCGCTGCCGCGGCTCATCGCGAAGATGGAGCACCTCGGTGTCAGCAAGCCCGTCGTCGGCATCACCGTCCCGACCGGCTACTCCTTCAACCTCGACGGCACCATGATCTACATGACCATGGCCTCGCTGTTCATCGCCGACGCCATGGGTACGCCGATGTCGATCGGTGAGCAGATCCCGCTGCTGCTCTTCCTGTTCGTCGCCTCGAAGGGCGCCGCCGGTGTCACCGGCGCCGGTCTGGCCACGCTGGCCGGCGGTCTCCAGTCGCACAAGCCGGCCCTGGTGGACGGCATCGGCCTCATCGTCGGCATCGACCGCTTCATGAGCGAGGCCCGCGCCCTCACCAACTTCGCGGGCAACGCCGTCGCCACGGTCCTGATCGGCACCTGGACCAAGGAGATCGACCGCGAGCGCGTCGACCAGGTCCTCGGCGGCCACTTCCCGTTCGACGAGAAGACCCTCCTCGACGACGGCCACGGGGCCGCTGCCGCGGAGGTGCCGGAGCAGGGCGGCGAGAAGGAACTTGCGAAGGCGTAGAGCTGAGGCCCAGAGCCGAGGCCCGGTCCCGCGAGGGCACAGACTCCGGGCGGCTGAGTTGCTCCCCCGTCGCTCAGCCGCCCGGGCAACGCTCCGAGGCAGTACAGCTCAATCGCTCAGCTTCGCCACCAGCTCGGTGGCACGAGAGGCGGGTACGCCCGCCGCGGTCAGTACGGTGACCGCGGCGGAGCGGCCCGCCTCTTCGGCTGCCAGGAGGCCGTCGTTCACCGCCTCCATCACCGCGAACACCAGCTGTTCATGGACGTACGCCAGAGCCGGCGCGGGCAGTGGGGAGGTGAACGCGCCCTCCTCCAGACCGCGCCGCAGCAGCTCCTCGCTGGACTCGCGCACCGGTGCCAGACGTTCCCGGATGCCCTGCGTCGTCACGCTGCGCTGGGCCAGCGCGACCAGGATGCGGTAGCGGTCGGCGACCTCCCAGACGGCCAGCGTGGATCCGGCCAGCGCCTGAGCCGGTTCCTCCAGGCCCTCGCGGCCCGCCGCGTGCGCGGCCGCCACCGCCTCCACGGCTCCGTCGACGAGCGTGCTCATCAGCGCCTCACGGCTGGGGAAGTGCCCGTACACGGTTCGCCGTACGACTCCCGCGGCGCGCGCGATCTGGTCCATGGACGCGTCGGGATCGCGCAGCAGCTCGGCGAGGGCCACGTCGAGGATGCGGCGGCGGTTGGCGTCGGCGCGGCTGGTGTTACCCGTGGTCATGGCTGCCATTGTGCCTTCTCCCGTATGGACTTGCACTGCACTGTGCAATATGTGCGCATGGTGCCGCGTTGCATAGATGCACAGCGTTGTGCAAGCGTGGGATCCGCAGACGATCCAGCGACCGGGAAGAGCACATGCGTACCACTGTGACCAGGGCCGGACGGGCGTCCGCCGCCCTGGCCGGGGTGTTGTTCGCCGCCGGATGCGGCGGCGCCGAAGCACCCTCCGCCTCGGCCACCTCCGCCTCGGCCGCCTCCTCCCCGGCGTCCTTCGGTCAGGAGGCGGTGCGGGCGGACGTGGAGAAGGCCGTCGCGGCCGCCGGGCTGCCGAAGGGCGGGACGGAGGCGGGGTATCCCGACGGCGGCGGTCTTTCGGCCGGTGCGGCGACCGCCGAGGAGCGGCGGAAGGTGGCCGCCCTCATCGCCCGGCTGTCACCCTGCGTGGTCCTGTGGTCGCCGGACGGCAAGGCGTCCTTCTCCACGAACGACCCCGCCGGGGCGCGTCGCACGTTCGACGCCGTGCTGTCCGGCCTGGAGGCGCGGGACTGGGGACGGGCCCAGCCGTTCACGGAGGCGCCGGTCGGAGACGACGGGACCCACGTCGTGGCCACCTACGAGAAGCGGGGCTGGACGCTCCACGCCCGGCACAGCGACCTGGGGTCCCGGAGCCTCACCAGCGTCATGGCCACGGAAGACGACTGCTTCAACCGGGTCACCGACGAGGAGCGGGCCCTGCTCGACGCCGCCTGAGTGACGCCTTCCGCCCCTTTCCGGTCTGTTCACGACCACTTGCCCCAAATGCTTTGACCCGCGGCCCGCCGGGGCGCAGGCTGGAGAACCTCGGTGCGTACGGCGGAGCGACGCGGAGGCGGACATGGGGGAACCCGGTGGGGCGGAGATCCTCAGCAACGACGAGTACAAGGCGAGGTACGGGGAGGGCCGCGAGCCCTCGCCCCTTTCGCTCGACCGGGTCAACGAGCTGTTCTACGAGTTCCTCACGGCGGTCGCCCGTCCCAAGCGGACCGACGCCGACGGCAGCCGAGACCTCGCCAAGCGGCTCCGTGACCACCTGGGCTCGGCGCCGACGGACCGCCCGGTGGTGAAGGCGGCGTACGCCTCCTTCGACCTGCCCAACGTCCACCTCGCCCTGGAGCGCTGGTTCGCCGCGGCCGGCCGGACCCACGAACTGATCGGCATGAGGGGCGCCCAGCACCACGGCGAACTCACCCTCGGCGACATCATCGAAGCCGCCGACCGCTACGACCGGTTCGTGATCGGCGCCGTCGACTACGCCCACCTGCCCGTCTCCCCGGACGAGGAACTGGCCTGTGTCTCCTGCGGGTTCTACCTCGGCGCCGAGGGCGACGAACGGTTCGCCGTCCTGCTGCGCGGCCCGCAGGACGAGTACGGGCGCAACAAGGTCGAACTCGAAGTCCTCGCCTCGGAGAAGGAGTTCGGGGACCGCTTCCTCGCCGAGATCGACTCGCTCCTGCGCGAGCACAACGTCTTCCGCGGCCAGGTCCTCTCCTTCGAGGGCTCGGAGTTCGGCCACGGTCTCGGCCCGTTCCGCTTCCACCGCCGGCCCGACCTGACCCGTACCGACATCGTGCTGCCGGCCGGACTCCTGGAGCGGGTGGAGCGCCAGGTCGTGGGCGTGGCCCGGCGCCGCGAACAGCTCCGCGCGGCCGGCCAGCATCTGCGCCGGGGCCTGCTGCTGTACGGCCCGCCCGGCACCGGCAAGACGCACACGATCCGCTATCTCCTCTCCCACCTCCCGCAGTTCACGGTGGTGGTCCTGTCCGGCGAGAGCATCGGGGCCATCGGCCCGGCCTGCGCCCTGGCCCGGATGCTCCAGCCGGCCCTCGTCGTCCTGGAGGACTGCGACCTCATCGCCGAGTCCCGCGACTACGGCGGCGGCGAACAGCCCCTGCTCTTCCAGGTGCTGAACGAGATGGACGGCCTCGGCGACGACGCCGACGTGACCTTCCTCCTCACCACCAACCGCGCCGACCTCCTCGAACCCGCCCTCGTGCAGCGCCCCGGCCGGGTCGACCTCGCCGTCGAGATCCCGCTCCCGGACGCCGCGGGCCGCCGAGCCCTGCTGGCGCTGTACGGGGGCGGACTCGACCTCGGGAAGGAGATCGCCGAGGAGGTGGTGGTCCGTACGGAGGGCACGACGGCTTCCTTCACCAAGGAGCTCGTACGGCGTTCCGTGCTGATCGCCGCCGAACGGGAGTCGGCGCGCACGGAACCGCGGGACGTCCGCGAGGCCCTCGACGAACTGCTGTCCGACGGAGACCGGCTCACCCGGCGGCTGCTGGGGGTGCGGGGTGCCGAGGACATCGAGGACGAGGACTGGATGGGCGGCGACGAGGGCGATGACGGGGGCGACGACGAGGGCGGCCGGGTACGGGTCGTCAGGGACCTGCGTCCGGGGCCCGGTCTGCACCCGCGGTATCCGGGGATGCCTCCCGGCCGCTACGACCCGCCGCTGCGCTGACCGTCCAGCCGCGCCAGCTCCCGTGCGCCCAGCACGAGGTCCGCCGCACCCGCCGAGTCCCGGATGGTCTCCGGCCTGCTCGCCCCCGGAATCGGGATCACGGTCGGGGACTTCGCCAACAGCCAGGCCAGACAGACCTGTTGGGCACTCACCCCGCGCTCGGCCGCGACCTCGTGGAAGGCGCCGAAGCGGCCCGCTCCCGGCAGCCGCGACGGCCCGTCCAGCGCGCTGCGCGAGATACCGCCCAGCGGACTCCACGGCAGGAACGCCAGACCGAGCTCCGCGCAGAGCCGCAGTTCGGCCTCGCTGTCGCGCACCGCGGGCGAGTACCGGTTCTGCACCGACACCAGCCGCTCACCGAGGATCGCGCGGGCCGTACGGATCTGCTCCCCGTCGGTGTTGGAGATCCCGGCGAGGCGGATCTTGCCCGCGTCGAGCAGCTCCCGCAGCGCGCCGACCGACTCCTCGAAGGGCACGGCAGGGTCGGGCTTGTGCAGCTGGTAGAGGCCGATCGCCTCGACGCCGAGCCGCTTCAGGGAGCCCTCGGCGGCCCGCTTCAGCCGGTGCGGGTCGCCCGTCACCGTCCAGCTGCCGTCGGCCGGGCGGCCCCGGCCGCCCTTCGTCGTCACCAGCACCTCGGACGTGTCGCCGCCGTACGTGGCGAGGGCGCGGGCCACCAGCAGCTCGTTGTGGCCGGGCTCGGCGCCGGGCAGATGGTACGAGTCCGCCGTGTCCAGCAGGGTGACGCCCGCCTCCAGCGCCGCGTGCACGGTGGCCAGCGCCCGCCGCTCGTCCGGGCGGCCCTCCAGGGACAGTGGCATCGCGCCCAGCCCGACGGCACTCACCCGCAGATCGCCGAGTGTGCGGTACCGCATGTCAGTCGCCGTCCTTCCCGAGGGTCTCGGCGATCGCCGTGGGCAGCCACCGCCGTACGTCGCCGAAGGAGAAACCGAGCCGCGTGGCGCGGGAGTTGTCCATGCCGTAGGAGCGGGTGAAGGAGAACGGCGAGACCTCGCCGACCTCGACGAGCTGGAGCACGACCTTGCCCCGGGGCAGGTGCGCGGTCACCGCCTCGCACAGCTCGACGGTGCTCAGCAGGCCGTGGGAGGCCGCGTTGACCGGGCCCGTGAACTCCTCGCCGGCCGCCCAGGCGAGGAAGTCGGCGATCTCCTCGACATGGATGTAGGTGGCGGGCTGGTTCGAGAAGGGCACCGCGATCGGCTCGCCGGTGCGGATGCGGGAGGCGTAGTGGCCGAGGCGTCCCGTGAAGTCGTCGTCCCCGCCCAGCACATGGGCCACGCGGACGGCCGTGTACGGGAGGTCCGGCGCGGCCGCGAACACCGCCTCCGCCTGCCGCTTGCCCTCGCCGTAGTGGGACTCCAGGAACTCCGGGTCGTCCCAGGGGAGTTCGACATCGACCGACACCGTCAGCGGGTCGACGGCGTCCTCCCGTACGAGCGCGATGGAGTCCTCGTACTCGTACACCTCGACCGTCGACGTCATCACATAGCGTCCGGTGCGCCCCGCGAAGACCCGGCGGGCGGTCTCCGCCTGGCGCGGGGTGTAGCAGACCTGGTCGACGACGACGTCGAACCGGCGTGAACCGAGCGCGTCCGTCAGGGACTTCTCGTCGTTCCGGTCGGCGACCACATGGGTCGCGCCCGGCGGTGCCGGCGAGGATCCCCGGTTCAGTACGGTCACGCGGTTCCCGGCGGCCAGCAGCCGCGCGACGAGCCGCTTGCCGACATAGCGGTTGCCGCCGATGACCAGTATCTCCCGTGCCTTTTCCATGACCATAATTCTCCCGGCGTACATCCACGTTCTGAAGGGGGAACCATGGGAGTTCAGGCAGCCGCACCAAAAGAACCTCGGCATCTGCGCGCCAGCGCCGATGAAACCTCGGTGGCCTTCGACGCGCTGGACCGGCAGATCCTGGAGCTCCTCCAGAGCGACGGCCGGATCAGGCTGAGCGAGCTGGGACGCCGGGTGCGGCTGAGTCCGGCGGCGGTCACCGAGCGGGTACGACGGTTGGAGGCGGCGGGCGTGATCAGCGGCTACGGCGCCCATGTCGCCCCCGCCCGGCTCGGCTACGGCATCCAGGCGTTCATCCGGGTCAGTCCGCACGGCGGCTACAGCCTCAAGCACCCGAGGACCCTGGAGCTGATCCAACGCCCGGAGATCACCGAGGTGCACCACGTGGTCGGCGAGGACTGCTGGATCCTCAAGGTCGCCGTCCGCGACACGGTCCATCTGGAGGAGGTCCTCGAAGCGGTCTCCGCGCTCGGCCGCACGACCACCTCGATCGTGCTCACCTCTCCCGTGGAGCGCAAACCCCTGTTGCCTTGACGTCGGGGTCAAGGCTTACGTTCGTACGCATGCGAATCGGCGAGCTGGCCGCACGGGCCGGGACCACGACGCGGACGCTGCGGTACTACGAGTCCCGGGGGCTGCTGTCCGCGCGGCGCGGCGACAACGGGTACCGGGCGTACGACGAGAGCGATCTGAAGCTGCTGCGGCAGATCAGGACGCTCCAGGACTTCGGGTTCGACCTGGAGGAGACGCGGCCCTTCGTGGAGTGCCTGCGGTCCGGGCATCCCGAGGGCGACTCGTGCCCCGCGTCGCTCGCGGTCTACCGGCGCAAGCTGACGGAGCTGGACGAGTTGATCGGCGAACTGCGAACCGTGCGGGCGCGGATCGGCGTACGCCTCGCGGCCATGTCCGGGGACGAACCACCTTTGTGCGAACTGGGAGGGCAGGAACGGTGATCGATGTGACGGACGCGGATTTCGCGGCGGAAGTGATCGGGTCCGATGTGCCGGTGCTGGTCGAGTTCACGGCGGACTGGTGCCCGCCGTGCCGGCAGATGAAGCCGGTGCTGCACGCTCTCGCGGAGGAGGAGGCCGACAGGCTCAAGGTGGTGCAGTTGAACGTGGACCACAATCCGCTGACCACGAACGCCTACAAGGTTCTCTCCATGCCGACGTTCATGGTCTTCCGCGACGGTGAGCCGGTGAAGTCCATGGTGGGAGCCAGGCCCAAGCGCCGTCTGCTGGAGGAACTGGCCGACGTGATCTGATTCCGCACAACGAAAGAATCCCCTCGGCAATTGCGCCGGGGGGATTTCTCTGCTTACACTCAATGGTTCGCGACTTTACGGGAATTCGGTCGCGGAGAAGCTCAGTAGGCACAGTATATCGGCGTGGGAGTGGAATTGTCAAACAGCGATGAAATTCGCGGTGAGCAGGAATTCATCGACACCCTGTATGCACGCGTGGACGCCCTGCGCGGTGACACCGAGGCCGGTGTCACCGACGCGCTCGCCCAGGGCAACACGCCCATGCAGGCCCGCCTGGAGCGGGACATCCTGGTCGCCGAACGCTCGGGGCTGCTGGCCGCGCTCAACGCGGTGGACGGCTCGCTGTGCTTCGGCCGGATCGACCTGACCTCCGGCACCAGCCACCACATCGGCCGGATCGGGCTGCGCAGGGACGACGCCGAGCGCACTCCGGTCCTCATCGACTGGCGGGCCGACGTGGCCCGGCCGTTCTACCTGGCCACCGGCCACACCCCGATGGGCCTGCGGCGGCGCCGGCACATCACCACCGAGGGCCGTGAGGTCACCGCCCTGCACGACGAGATCCTCGACCTCGGCGACGCCACCCGCACCGGCCACGAGGACCCGACCGGTGACGCCGTACTGCTCGCCGCGCTCGACGCCGCCCGCACCGGCCGGATGCACGACATCGTGCAGACCATCCAGGCCGAGCAGGACGAGATCATCCGCGCACCGCACCGCGGGGTACTGGTCGTCGAGGGCGGCCCCGGCACCGGCAAGACGGCCGTCGCACTGCACCGGGCCGCGTATCTCCTCTACGAACACCGGGAGTTGCTGGCCAAGCGTGCCGTCCTGATCGTCGGCCCCAACCCCGCCTTCCTCGGCTACATCGGCGAGGTGCTGCCCTCGCTGGGCGAGACGGGCGTGCTGCTCGCGACGGTCGGCGAACTGTTCCCCGGCGTGAAGGCGAAGGCGACCGACACCCGCGAGGCGGCCGCCGTGAAGGGGAGCGCCGCGATGGCCGACGTCCTCGCCGCAGCCGTACGCGACTGGCAGTCGCTGCCCGATCCGGTGATCGCGATCGAGCACGAACGCGAGATCCTCATGCTCGACGACGATCTGGTGCGGGTCGCCCGCGAACGCACCCGCGAGGCCGGACTGCCGCACAACGTCGCCCGCGAGCACTTCGAGGGCCACATCCTCAACACCCTCACCGAGCTGTACGCCGAGCGCGTCGGCACCGATCCGTACGACGGCACGAGCCTCCTCGACCCGAGCGACGTCACACAGATCCGCGACGAGATCGCCGAGAACCGTGAAGTCTGGGCCGCCATCGACCAGTTGTGGCCCCGTCTGACCCCGCAGCGCCTGGTCGCGGACTTCCTCGCCGACCCCGTGGGTCACCTCCCCGACGAGGACGCGGCCGCGATCCGGCGCCCGGTGACCCGGGCGTGGACCGTCGCGGACGTACCGCTGCTCGACGAGGCGGCCGAACTCCTCGGCGTGGACGAGCGGTTGGCGCGGGCCCGGGCGGAACGCGAGCGCGAGACCCAGGTCGCCTACGCGCAGGGCGTGCTGGACGTCTCCTACGCCTCACGCACCTACGAGTTCGAGGACATCGACGACGAGGACTCCGAAGTCCTTTCCGCGCACGACATCATCGACGCCGAACGGTTCGCCGAGCGACAGGAGGAGGACGACCACCGCAGCGCCGCCGAGCGCGCGGCGGCCGACCGGACCTGGGCCTTCGGGCACATCATCGTCGACGAGGCGCAGGAGCTGTCGCCGATGGCCTGGCGGCTGCTCATGCGGCGCAGCCCGACCCGCTCGATGACCCTGGTCGGCGATCCCGCGCAGACCGCGGAGGCGGCAGGCGTCGGCTCCTGGCGGAAGATCCTCGAACCGTATGTCGAGGACCGCTGGGACCACACCCGCCTGGCTGTCAACTACCGCACGCCCGCCGAGATCATGGAGCTCGCGGCGGCCGTCGTACGGGCGGAGGACCCGGACTTCGAACCGCCGAGCTCGGTCCGATCGACGGGGGTACGGCCCTGGGTACGCGCCACCGACGACCTGCCCGGCGCCGTGGCCGAGGCGGTCGAGGAGCTGACCCCCGCCGAGGGCCGGCTCGCGGTCATCGCCCCACGCCATCTGCACCGCAGGATCGCGCCCCGGCTGGACGGGGTGACGGCGGGCGCCGAGCCCGACCTCACCCGGACCGTCGTCCTCCTCGACCCGCGGCAGTCCAAGGGCCTCGAATTCGACTCCGTCCTTGTGGTCGAGCCGGGGCTGTACGGCACGAGTGACCTCTACGTGGCCCTCACCCGGGCCACCCAACGGCTGGGCGTGCTGCACACCGGCCGACTGCCGAAGGCGTTGGCCGGTTAGGGAGAGGGCGACGGGGAGAGGGGCTCCAGCGAAGCGCACAGGGCGGTCGGGAAGGCCGGCTCTCGGTCCTGCACGCCCTGGCAGCCCCCCGCCGCCGTACGGAAGAAGGACTTCCAGCCCGACTTCCCGGCCTTGTAGAACCAGCGGTCGCTCACGTGGGAGTTGCAGGCTCCGGTCGTCGTGTCCTCGCAGGCCGGGCCCGCGCGCCAGGAGAAGTCCAGTACCAGCCACTTGCCGTCGCAGTGCTCCGCGTTCCGGTAGGTGTGGGCGGGTGCGCCGATCTCCTTCAGCGCCTGCTCGTAGGACGGTGCGGTGCAGCCGGTGGCCGGAGGGGTGCAGCCGAGGTCGCCGCAGAGGCGCAGCGCGGGCAGATGGGCGCCCTCGGTGGTGAACACGGTGCTCATGCCGACCACCAACTCCCGGTCTCCCAGCGGCTCGGGGAGCCTGACCCGTGTCTTCGCCGTGGTCGTCCCGGTGCAGCCGGAACGCCGGTCGCCCGACGGCGAGTCGAACGTGACCTGGACCCGCACGCTGTTCGCCACGGGTTCGGTGAGCACCGCCTTGAGGTGTCGCACGCAGGGGTTCGGGCCGCTGGGCACGTCCGAGGAGATGGTCAACGTCCGCTGGTCGTCGGCGAGTTCGGCGCCGGTGGTCCGGATGGGTGCGGACAGTGTCCAGGGGAGCGCGGTGGCCGACGGTGAGGTCTCCCGGCCGGCCACCTGTGTTCCGCACGCGCCGAGCAGCAGTACGGCGACAGCGCAGAGCAGGGCGGCCGGGGCCGCCCCGCGCGTGCTTCCGGATCGCATGGGCCTCGACTCCCCCGTGGAGCACCGACGTGGACCCGGTTCACTCTAGAGACAGTCGCTCCCGGCTACTCGGGTCGTAGCCACACCGTTGCCAGTGGCGGCAGGGTGAGGGTGATGCCGGCCGGGCGGCCGTGCCAGGGGGTTGCGTCCGGTTTGATGATGTCCGGGTTGGTGAGGTCGCCGCCGCCGTACTTGGCGATGTCGGTGTTGAGGGTCTCGTGCCAGGCGGGGATGGAGTCGGGGACGCCGAGGCGGTAGTCGTGGCGGGCGACGGGGGAGAAGTTGGAGACGGCGAGAAGGGGGGTTTCGGCGGCGTCGAAGCGGAGGAAGGCGAAGACGTTGTCCTCGGCCGCGTCTCCGACGATCCACTGGAAGCCGTCGGGGGTCGTGTCCTGTTGCCACAGCGCCGGGGTGTGGCGGTAGACGATGTTGAGGTCACGGACCAGGTCCCGCACTCCCCGGTGGTCGGCCTCGGCGCCGTAGCCGGGGTCGAGGAGCCACCAGTCGGGGCCGTGTGCCTCCGACCATTCGGCGCCCTGGGCGAACTCCTGCCCCATGAAGAGGAGTTGTTTGCCGGGGTGGGCCCACATGAAGGCGAGGTAGGCGCGGTGGGTGGCGCGTTGTTGCCACCAGTCGCCGGGCATCTTGGAGACCAGGGAGCGTTTGCCGTGGACGACTTCGTCGTGGGAGATGGGCAGGACGTAGTTCTCGCTGTAGGCGTAGACCATGGAGAAGGTCATCTCGTGGTGGTGGTACTTGCGGTGGACCGGCTCGTGCTGGACGTAGCCCAGGGAGTCGTGCATCCAGCCCATGTTCCACTTCAGGCCGAAACCGAGTCCGCCGAAGCCGCCGGGGCCGATGTGGTGGGTGGCGCGGGTGACGCCGTCCCAGGCCGTCGACTCCTCGGCGATGGTCACCACGCCCGGAACCCGCCGGTAGACCGTGGCGTTCATCTCCTGGAGGAACGCCACCGCGTCCAGGTTCTCCCGGCCGCCGTGCTCGTTCGGCAGCCACTGACCCGGCTCGCGTGAGTAGTCGAGGTAGAGCATCGAGGCGACCGCGTCCACCCGCAGCCCGTCGATGTGGAACTCCTCGCACCAGTAGACGGCGTTGGCGACCAGGAAGTTGCGCACCTCGCGGCGGCCGAAGTCGAACTCCAGGGTGCCCCAGTCGGGATGCGCGGAGCGCAGCGGGTCCTCGTGCTCGTACAGGGGCCGCCCGTCGAACTCGGCCAGCGCCCAGTCGTCGCGCGGGAAGTGGGCCGGCACCCAGTCCATCAGCACGCCGATACCGGCCTGGTGGAAGGCGTCCACCAGGTACTTGAAGTCGTCGGGGGTGCCCAGGCGGGCCGTCGGGGCGTAGAACCCGGTGACCTGGTAGCCCCAGGAGCCGCCGAAGGGATGCTCGGCGACCGGCATCAGCTCGACATGGGTGAACCCGAGGTCCTTGACGTACGCCGGGAGCTGATCAGCGAGTTGACGGTACGTCAGCCCCGGTCGCCAGGACGCCAGATGGACCTCGTACACCGAGAACGGCCCTTCGTGCGCCGGGGTGTCCGCGCGCCGCTCCAGCCACGCGTCGTCGTGCCACTCGTGGTGCGAGGCGTGCACGATCGACGAGGTGTCGGGCGGGACCTGGGTACGGCGGGCCAGCGGGTCGGCGCGCAGGGTCTTCGAACCGTCCTGCCGGGTGATCGCGAACTTGTACAGCTCGCCCTCACCGATACCGGGCACGAACAGCTCCCAGACCCCCGACGAGCCGAGGGAGCGCATCGGATACCCGGTGCCGTCCCAGAAGTTGAAGGTGCCGGCCAGGCTCACCCCGCGCGCGTTCGGCGCCCACACCGTGAAGCGGGTGCCGGTCACGCCCTGGTGGGTCATCGGCTCGGCGCCGAGCGCCGTCCACAGCTGCTCGTGCCGGCCCTCGCCGATCAGATGCAGGTCCAGATCGCCCAGCGCGGGCAGGAAGCGGTACGCGTCCTCGGTCTCCTGGACGCTTCCCTCGTACGCCACGAGCAGCCGGTACGCGGGGACCTCCCGCAGCGGCACCAGGCCCGAGAAGAACCCGTCGCCGTCGTCGTGCAGCTCCACCCGCAGGGTTCCGGCGACGACCGTGACGGAGAGCGCGTACGGCTTGAGGACGCGGAAGGCGATGCCGCCGGGCACGGGGTGGGCGCCGAGCACTCCGTGCGGGTCGTGGTGGGTGCCGGTGAGGAGACGATGGCGGTCGTCGGCATGGACGGTCGGCGAGACCGTCACGGGTGCCTCCGGCGGGGAAGCGGAGACCTTTTCGGGGGCCGTCTTCTTCAGGGCCGGCTTTTTCGCGGGGGTCTTCCCGGCGGTTGTCTTCCTGGCCGTCGGTTTGTCCGCCGTCGCCTTCTTCACTGTCGCTTTCTTGGCTGTCGCTTTCTTCGTGGCGGCCTTCTTCACGCTCTTCGCGGCCTTCTTGGCCGACTTCTCGGGATCCTGATCGCTGGACGGGGGGCGGGGGGTCACGGGGGAGCCTCCTATGTCGCATACCGCTGGATCGCGGCCATCGGTACGGGCAGCCAGTCGGGGCGGTGCCGGGCCTCGTAGACGACCTCGTAGATCGCCTTGTCCGTCTCGTAGGCCCGCAGCAGCACGGGGTCGGTGCGCGGATCGGCACCGGCGATCTCGGCGTACCCGGAGCAGTACGCGGCCCGGCAGGCGTGGGCCCAGCCCGGCATCGGGGGATCGGCCGACAGGGCGGCGTAGTCGAAGGAGCGGAGCATGCCCGCCACGTCCCGCGCCGGAGGCTGTGGCATCCGCCGTTCGGCCAGCGGCTTCGACGGCTCGCCCTCGAAGTCGATCAGCGACCACTGTCCGGCGGGCGAGCGCAGACACTGGCCGAGGTGCAGATCGCCGTGCACGCGCTGCGCCGTCCAGGTGCGGCCCTCCGCGGCCAGGTCGGCCAGCGCGGTGAACGCCGAGTGCAGCCCGGGGGCGTACGGACGCAGCGAGGGCACCGCCTGCACGGCCGCCTCCAGGCGCTCGATCATGCCGTCGACGAGTGCGCCCAGCTGTGCGTGGCCCAGTGTCACCGAGGGCAGCGCGCGGGCCAGTGCCGTGTGCACCTCGGCGGTGGCCCGTCCCAGGGCCCGTGCCTCCGCCGCGAAGTCCTCGCCCTTGGCCAGCATGTCCAGCGCCAGCTCCCAGCCGTCCGTCGCACCCTGGACGAAGGGTTGGAGAACGCCCAGGACGTACGGTTCCTGGGACACCTCCGTGAACATCCAGGCCACCGGTGCCGGCACCTGTCGGCATTCCTCGCGTTCCAGCGCCAGGGGCAGTTCCACGTCGGGGTTGACGCCGGGCAGGACCCGGCGGAACAGCTTCAGGATGAACGTATCTCCATAGACGATCGAGGAGTTGGACTGCTCCGCGGAGACGAGGCGGGGTACCAGGCCGCTCTCCATCCGCGGCCGGCGCGGTGAACGCTTGAAGCACAGCTCGCCGATGCGCTTCTGGGATCCCCGCAACGCTTCGAAGATCACCTCGGTCAGTCGCGGGTCGTACAGGGCCTCGTACACCGTGCGTCCGGCGAGCGGGCCCTCCTCGATATGGCCGATCAGCGCGGGCGCCAGATGGGGTGGCAGCGCCTCGCGCACACCTATGAGGAGCTGGTAGCAGTCACCCTGTGTGCGGGGTTGCTCGGCGCGCACCAGCAGGTGGTGGAGACCCAGCTGCCCGTCGGCCGGCAGCACCGCCGTGGCCGCGACCAGCGAGAACCCGGTGACCGGACGACCCTTGCCCGCGAACCAGCGCTGCCGCGGCAGCCACTCCCGCAGCAGTGGATCAAGTGACGCGAGGAGGGCGGGACTTGTCGTGGCAGTACGGATGACGGCTTCCGACATGGCGTCGCGTCCTTTCCCCGGGTGGGCGGGGTGTTACTGATGCGTGCCCCGGGCGGGGCGGCGGAAACCGTCCCGCCCGGGCTGCTAGGGGGCTTCCTTGCGGAGCCGGAACCAGTAGAAACCGTGGCCCGCCAGCGTCAGCAAGTACGGGAGGTCCCCGATGGCCGGGAACCGCACCCCGCCGAACAGCTCGACCGGGTTGCGCCCGTTGAACCTGCTCAGGTCCAGCTCCGTCGGCTGGGCGAAGCGGGAGAAGTTGTGGACGCACAGGACGAGGTCGTCCTCGTATTCGCGCAGGAAGGCGATGACGGCGGGGTTGGAGGAGGGGAGTTCGGTGTAGGAGCCGAGGCCGAAGGCGGGGTTCTGTTTGCGGATCTCGATCATGCGGCGGGTCCAGTGCAGCAGCGAGGAGGGCGAGGACATCGACGCCTCGACGTTGGTGACCTGGTAGCCGTAGACGGGGTCCATGATGGTGGGCAGGTAGAGCCGTCCGGGGTCGCAGGAGGAAAAACCTGCGTTGCGGTCGGGTGTCCACTGCATCGGGGTGCGCACGGCGTCGCGGTCGCCGAGCCAGATGTTGTCGCCCATGCCGATCTCGTCGCCGTAGTAGAGGATCGGTGAGCCGGGCAGGGAGAGCAGGAGTGCGGTGAAGAGTTCGATCTGGTTGCGGTCGTTGTCGAGGAGGGTGGCGAGGCGGCGGCGGATGCCGATGTTGGCGCGCATGCGGGGGTCTTTGGCGTATTCGGCCCACATGTAGTCGCGTTCCTCGTCGGTGACCATCTCCAGGGTGAGTTCGTCGTGGTTGCGCAGGAAGATGCCCCATTGGCAGCTGGAGGGGATCGCGGGGGTCTTGGCGAGGATCTCCGAGACGGGGTAGCGCGATTCGCGGCGGACGGCCATGAAGATGCGGGGCATGACGGGGAAGTGGAAGGCCATGTGGCATTCGTCGCCGCCGGACTGGTAGTCGCCGAAGTAGTCGACGACGTCCTCGGGCCACTGGTTGGCCTCCGCCAGCAACACCGTGTCCGGATAGTGCGCGTCGATCTCCTTGCGGACCCGCTTGAGGAACTCATGGGTCGCCGGAAGGTTCTCGCAGTTGGTGCCCTCCTGCTGGTAGAGGTACGGCACCGCGTCGAGACGGAAGCCGTCGATGCCGAGGTCCAGCCAGAACCGCAGCGCGGAGGTGATCTCCTCCTGGACCGCCGGGTTCTCGTAGTTGAGGTCCGGCTGGTGGGAGAAGAAGCGGTGCCAGTAGTACTGCTTGCGGACCGGGTCGAAGGTCCAGTTGGAGGCCTCGGTGTCGACGAAGATGATGCGGGCGTCGGGGTACTGCTTGTCGTCGTCGGCCCAGACGTAGTAGTCGCCGTAGGGGCCGTCGGGGTCCTTGCGGGACTCCTGGAACCACGGGTGCTGGTCGCTGGTGTGGTTCATGACGAAGTCGATGATGACGCGCATGCCGCGCTGGTGGGCGGCGTCGACGAACTCCACGAAGTCGGCGAGGTCACCGAACTCGGGCAGCACGGCGGTGTAGTCGGAGACGTCGTAACCGCCGTCCCTGAGCGGTGACTTGAAGAAGGGCGGCAGCCAGAGGCAGTCGACGCCCAGCCATTGCAGGTAGTCGAGTTTGGCGGTGAGGCCCTTGAGGTCGCCGACGCCGTCGCCGTTGCTGTCCTGGAAGGAACGGACCAGCACCTCGTAGAAGACGGCACGCTTGAACCAGTCGGGGTCCCGGTCCTTCGCGGGAGTGTCCTCGAAGGTGTCCTGGACGGGCTCGTTGACGATCATGTTGTGGGTGACCCTCCGGTCTGCGGGGTGGACGGTCGCAGGACGGTGAGGATGTGCGCGGGGCGAGTGCCCGGTTCCAGGCGCACGTAGTTCGCCCTGCCCCAGTGATAGGTCTCGCCGGTGAGCTCGTCGCGCACCGGCACCGACTCGTGCCATTCCAGGCCGAGTTGCGGCATGTCCAACGAGACCGTGGCCTCCTGGGTGTGGTGAGGGTCGAGGTTGGCGACCACCAGAACCGTGTTCGAGCCGCTCCGCTTCGAGTACGCGATCACCGCTTCCTGGTCCGCGTGGTGGAAGTGGAGATCGCGCAACTGGCGCAGGGCGGGGCTCGCCCGCCTGATCGCGTTGAGCCGGGTGATCAGGGGGGCGATGGTGTCGGGGGTGTCCCAGTCGCGGGGGCGGAGCTGGTACTTCTCCGAGTCGAGGTATTCCTCGCTGCCCTCGCGCAGCGGGGTGTTCTCGCACAGTTCGTAGCCGCTGTAGATGCCCCAGGTGGGGGAGAGGGTGGCGGCCAGGACCGCGCGGACCTCGAAGGCGGGCCGGCCGCCCTGTTGGAGGTAGGCGTGCAGGATGTCGGGGGTGTTGGCGAAGAAGTTGGGCCGCATGGAGGCGGCCGCCTCACCGGACAGCTCGCCCAGATAGGCGGTGAGTTCCTCCTTGGTGTTGCGCCAGGTGAAGTAGGTGTAGGACTGCTGGAAGCCGATCTCGCCCAGGGTGCGCATCATCGCCGGCCGGGTGAACGCCTCGGCCAGGAAGATCACATCCGGGCCGCCGGCGTTGACCTCCGCGATCACCCGCTGCCAGAACAGGACCGGCTTGGTGTGCGGATTGTCGACCCGGAAGATCCGCACACCGTGCTCCATCCAGAACCTGAGCACCCGCACCGTCTCCGCGACCAGACCCTCCAGATCCGCGTCGAAGGCGATCGGGTAGATGTCCTGGTACTTCTTCGGCGGATTCTCCGCATAGGCGATCGTGCCGTCCGCACGGTGGTGGAACCACTCCGGATGCTTCTGCACCCACGGGTGGTCGGGGGAGCACTGCAACGCGAAGTCCAGCGCGATCTCCAGACCGTGCGAGGCGGCCTGCCCCACGAACCAGTCGAAGTCCTCGATCGTCCCCAGATCCGGGTGCACCGCGTCGTGCCCGCCCTCCGGCGAACCGATCGCCCACGGCACCCCCACATCCTGCGCGGTCGCCGACAGCGTGTTGTTCGGGCCCTTGCGAAACGTCGTCCCGATCGGATGCACCGGCGGCAGATACACCACGTCGAAACCCATCGCCGCGATCGCCCCCAACCGCCGCGCCGCCGTACGGAACGTGCCGTGCGGACACTCCGGCGTGCCCTCCGAACGCGGAAAGAACTCGTACCAGGACCCGTACAACGCCCGCTCCCGCTCCACCAGCAGCGGCAACACCTCCGACACCGTCACCAACTCCCGCAACGGATACCGCGCCAACACCGCGTCCACCTCCGGCGTCAACGCCGCCGCCAGCCGTGACGCGGCCGGGCGGGTCTCGTCCCGGAGGGCCGAGACGGCTGCGCGGATCACCTTGCGCAGGCCCTCGCCCTTGGGGACGCCGTCGGCGGCCCGCTCGTACAGGCGCGCGCCGTCCTCCAGAACGAGGTCGGTGTCCATGCCCGCCGGGATCTTGATCTGGGCGTGGTGGCGCCAGGTGCTGACCGGATCGCCCCAGGCCTCGACGTGGAAGGTCCAGTGACCGGGTGCGTCGGGGGTGACGTCGGCGCCCCAGCGGTCGGTGCCGGGGGCCAGTTCCCGCATCGGGGTCCAGGGGCCCGGGCGGCCCTCGGGGTCTTTCAGTACGACGTTGGCGGCGACCGCGTCATGGCCTTCGCGGAACACGGTGGCCGAGATCTCGAAGGTCTCGCCGGTGACCGCCTTCGCGGGCCGGCGTCCGCGCTGGACGATCGGACGGACGTCGAGGACGGGTATGCGCCCGATGCCGTCGCCGGTGGAGGGTGGCTCCGGAGGCGGTGGCTGGATGTCGATCGAGCGCTGTTCGGGGGGTGTCTCGGTGCCGGCCGTCGGGGGTGCTGACGAGTGGTGCGTGGCGGGCATGACCGCTCCTGTCCGCGTCAACGTGGGTGGGCGGATGGCTGTGGGGAGGTGGGTCCTGCGTGGTGTTCCTGAGGGGTTTACCGGAGGAGCCTTCCCACCCTATTCGGGTGGGCAATCCGGCACTTTGTTAACTACTCACGCGTATGTCTACACACAAGACCGGCCCCGTTCGAGAGGAACGGGGCCGGTGCCTGAACTCCGTCACCAAGAGGTCGGGACCTGGAGGAGTTTGTTCGGCGAAGAGAGCCCCCGGCCGGAGATTTTGCCGGAAACCGCCTGTGCGACCAGGGCCTTGGACACCTGTGCGGGTGTGGCCTTGGGATGGTCGGCCAGATAGAGCGCGGCCGTGCCCGCGGCGTGCGGCGACGCCATCGACGTGCCCGAGTAGGTGGCCTTGGCGTTGTCGCTCTTGTTGGACGCCGAGGTGATCGCGACGCCCGGGGCGAACAGGTCGAGGGCCGCGCCGAAGTTGGAGAAGTCCGCTCGTGCGTCCTTCTTGTCGGTCGCGCCGACCGTGATCGCCTGCTTGACGTTCGCGGGCGAGTAGAGGCTCGCCGGCAGCGCGTCGTTGCCCGCCGCGACCGTATACGTGACACCCGACTTGATCGAGTTGCGTACGGCGGCGTCGAGTGGGGCGTTGCGGTAGCCGCCGAGGCTGACGTTGGCGACCGCGGGCTTCTTCGCGTGCTTGGTCACCCAGTCGATCCCCGCGATGACCTGGGCGGTCGTGCCCGATCCCGCGTTGTCGAGGACGCGGACGGCGACGACCTCGGCCTGCTTGGCGACGCCGTATCCGGTGCCCGCGATGGTCGCGGCGACATGGGTGCCGTGGCCGTTGCCGTCGCTCGCCGTCCTGTCATTGCCGACGAAGTCCCAGCCGTAACTGGCGCGTCCGCCGAAGTCCTTGTGCGAGACGCGGATGCCGGTGTCGATCACGTACACCGTCACTCCGGCGCCCCCGGACTCCGGCCAGGTGTAGTTCTTGTCCAGCGGCAGGTTCGGCTGGTCGACGCGGTCCAGGCCCCAGGACGGCGGGTTCTTCTGGGTGTGCTCCAGGGCCACCCGGGTGTCCTGGGTGACCGACGCCACGCGGGAGTCGGCGGCGAGCAGTCTGGCCTGTCTCGCATCGGCCTTGATCGCATAGCCGTTGAGGACCGTGCCGTAGGTGTGGCTTATTTTCGCCCCATACCTCTCGGCGAGGCTCCTGCCCGCCGACGACGGGGCCTTCGTTTCCCCCTTGAGAGTCACCAGATAGCTTCCCCCGACGGAACCGGGGTCCCCGGCGCCGAGTATCTTCCCCTCCGGTGCGGCGTGCGCGGGCAGGGTGATGGCCGAAAGCGCGGCGGCACAGGTCACCGCGGTCAAGCCCCCCGCCCAGCGCAGACGCCATGTGTGCGTCCGTGCCATGGTGTGAGTTCCCCTCCTCGACTCGGCGTACCGCGGCCGTGGTGCGATGTGCTCTGCCGGGAGTCGACCGGCGTGGCCGGTACGCCAGTTGCAGCCTCTCGTGGGGTGTGAAGTCACCACAAGGACGCCTACGGGGGTGGAATCGGCCATATCGTCCATGGGTGGCGCGCGAAGGTCGCGGAAGGGTTGCGGCGATTTCCGGACCTCCTGGACCGGTCCGGCACCACCGGGTGGGGCCCGGCGGCCTGAAACGGCGCCATGGTTACGACGGCCTCGCACCGATACCGTCGATGTCGACGACGGGACGCACAACGTGGTGCGTCCGCTTCCGCACGCCTGACGAGGTGGCAATGAAGGCTATCCGTCGATTCACCGTCCGACCCGTCCTGCCCGAACCCCTCCGGCCGCTGAGCGACCTTGCGCGCAATCTGCGCTGGTCCTGGCATGCGGAGACCCGTGACCTGTTCCAGTCGGTCGATCCGGAGTGCTGGGCCGCTTCGGGCCGCGATCCCGTACGCCTGCTGGGCGATGTGCCGCCCCGGCGCCTCGCGGAGCTGGCGGAGGACCGCCGCTTCCTGCGCCGTCTGACGGCCGCCGCAGACGATCTGCACGACTACATGTCCGGTGCGCGCTGGTACCAGGCGCAGCCCGGCGAACTCCCGGCCGCCATCGCCTACTTCTCGCCCGAGTTCGGCATCACCGCGGCCCTGCCGCAGTACTCCGGGGGCCTCGGAATCCTCGCGGGCGACCATCTGAAAGCCGCCAGTGACCTGGGCGTCCCGCTGATCGGCGTGGGACTCCTGTACCGCCACGGCTACTTCCGCCAGTCGCTGTCCCGTGACGGCTGGCAGCAGGAGCACTATCCGGTCCTCGACCCCAACGAGCTGCCCGTGGGGCTGCTGAAGGAGGCCGACGGCACCCCCGCACAGGTGTCGCTGGCCCTGCCCGGCGGCAAACAGCTGCACGCCCGGATCTGGCTGGCCCAGGTCGGCCGCGTGCCCCTGCTGATGCTCGACTCCGACGTCGAGGAGAACGACCTCGGCGAACGCGGGGTGACCGACCGGCTCTACGGCGGCGGCAGCGAGCACCGGCTGCTCCAGGAGATGCTGCTGGGAATCGGCGGGGTCCGCGCGGTACGCGCCTACTGCCGGCTGACCGGCCACGCCGCACCCGAGGTCTTCCACACCAACGAGGGCCACGCCGGCTTCCTCGGCCTGGAACGGATCGCCGAACTCTGCGACGAGGGCCTGGACTTCGACTCCGGCCTGGAGTCGGTCCGCGCGGGCACGGTCTTCACCACCCACACCCCCGTCCCCGCCGGCATCGACCGCTTCGACCGCGAACTGGTCGCCCGGCACTTCGGGCCGGACGCCGAGCTGCCCCGCATCGACGTCGAACGGATCCTGCGGCTGGGCATGGAGACGTACCCGGGCGGCGAGCCGAATCTGTTCAACATGGCGGTGATGGGCCTGCGGCTGGGGCAGCGGGCGAACGGCGTCTCACTGCTGCACGGGCACGTGAGCCGGGAGATGTTCTCGGGTCTCTGGCCGGGATTCGACCCCGACGAGGTGCCCATCACCTCCGTGACGAACGGGGTGCACGCCCCGACCTGGGTCGCCCCGGAGGTCTTCCGCCTCGGTGCCCGGCAGATCGGCGCCCAGCGCACCGAGGACGCGCTGACCGTCGGCGGCTCGGACCGGTGGGACGCGGTGGGGGAGATCCCCGACCAGGACATCTGGGAGCTGCGCCGGGTGCTGCGTGAGCAACTGGTGACCGAGGTGCGGGAGCGGCTGCGGGTGTCGTGGCGCCAACGGGGCGCGGGGACCGCGGAGTTGGGGTGGATCGACGGGGTGCTGGACCCCGACGTCCTGACGATCGGATTCGCGCGGCGCGTCCCGTCGTACAAGCGCCTGACGCTGATGCTGCGCGACCGGGACCGTCTGATGGACCTGTTGCTGCATGCCGAGCGGCCGATCCAGATCGTGGTCGCGGGGAAGGCGCACCCGGCGGACGACGGTGGGAAACGCCTGGTCCAGGAGTTGGTGAGGTTCGCGGACGATCCTCGGGTCCGGCACCGGATCGTGTTCCTCCCCGACTACGGCATGGCGATGGCGCAGAAGCTCTACCCCGGCTGTGACATCTGGCTGAACAACCCGCTGCGGCCGCTGGAGGCGTGCGGGACGTCAGGGATGAAGGCGGCGCTCAACGGCTGCCTCAACCTCTCCGTCCTGGACGGCTGGTGGGACGAGTGGTTCCAGCCCGACTTCGGCTGGGCGATCCCGACGGCGGACGGCACGGGGACGGATCCCGACCACCGTGACGACGTGGAGGCGGCGGCACTGTACGACCTGCTGGAACAGCGGGTCACGCCACGCTTCTACGAGCGCGGCCAGGGTGGATTGCCGGACCGCTGGATCGAGATGGTCCGCCAGACGCTGACCCTGCTCGGCCCGAAGGTCCTGGCCGGGCGGATGGTCCGCGACTACGTGGAGCGCCTCTACACTCCGGCCGCGCACGCGCATCGCGCGATGACGCCGGAGCCGGCCCGGGAGCTCGCGGTCTGGAAGGGGCGGGTGCGGGGTGCGTGGTCCTCGGTCACCGTCGACCACGTCGAGACGTCGGTCGCCACGGCCACGGCGGAACTCGGCACGACACTCGGGCTCCGGGTGCGGGTCGGGCTCGGGGAGCTGACCCCCGAGGACGTCGAGGTGCAGGCCGTCTCCGGCCGCGTGGACGAGGAGGACCGCATCGCGGACGCGATGACCGTCCCCCTGAAGCCCGTGGGCGGGCCGGACCCGGAGGGGCAGTGGGTCTACGAGGGCCCGCTGGCCCTGGACCGCACGGGACCCTTCGGATACACCGTCCGGATTCTGCCCTCGCATCGACTGCTGGCGTCCGGGGCGGAGTTGGGGCTGGTGGCGGTGCCGTCGGAGGATGTGGTGGAGGCGGCGGGCGTGCTGATGAGGTGACCCGCGCAGGTGCCGGTCAGGCGGCTGACGCGGGCCGGGGCGGGGCTCAGTCCTCGTCCCCGCCGCTCAGTCGCCGCAGCACCACCCCGCACCGCCGCGCATAGGCATGCTGCAAGCCCCGCGTCGCCGGTCCGCCCGCTCGGGCGTACCACTTCGCGGCGCGGCTGAACGCGGAGATCGTCAGCCATACCGTGCCGTCCCCCGTCCGGTCCACGACGAAGGACTCCTCGCCGCACTCCGGGTGGCCGGAAAGCGTTCCGTAGGCCCAGCCCGCGCGACGGTGTTCCTCGACCGTCCAGACCACGCGGCAGGGGGCTTTTATGACGCCGGCCAGCGTCACCGTGACGTCGACGTCGGGGGCCGCGCGGTCCGCGGAGGCGTTGATGCCGACGCCCATCGCGCGGTGCATCTCCCAGGTCAGGACCGCTTCCGAGGCGCGGCGGAAGACCTGTTCGCCCTCGCCGATGCGGGAGCGGACGTGGAGGGGGCGGAAGCCGGGCGGGCAGAAACCGTTCCGCTGGGTGGCGCCTACGTCGTCGTACGTGAAGGACATGGGAGACAAGGGTAGGGCGGCACCCCGGAATGCCTTCGTCCCGGGTGCCGCCCAGCGAGCCCCCCTCGGGCTAGCTCACGTTGACCGCGGACCAGGCCGCGGCGACCGTCGAGTACTCCGTGCTGCTGGAGCCGTACAGGGCCGACGCCGCGCTGAGGGTCGCCGTGCGGGCGCCCGCGTACGTGGTCGTCGACGTCATGTACTCGGTCAGCGCCTTGTACCAGATCTGGACCGCCTTGGCGCGGCCGATGCCGGTGATGGTGGAGCTGTTGTAGGTCGGGGAGTTGTACGACACCCCGTTGATCGTCTTCGAACCGCTGCCCTCGGACAGGAGGTAGAAGAAGTGGTTCGCCGGACCCGACGAGTAGTGGACGTCGAGGTTCTTCAGGCTCGACGACCAGTAGTTGGCCGAGGAGCCGTCCTTGCTCGGCTGGTCCATGTAGCGCAGCGGGGTGCCGTCGCCGTTGATGTCGATCTTCTCGCCGATGAGGTAGTCGCCGACGTCGGTGGAGTTCGCCGCGTAGAACTCGACCGCCGTGCCGAAGATGTCGGACGTCGCCTCGTTCAGGCCGCCGGACTCACCGGAGTAGTTCAGGCCCGCCGTGTTCGAGGTGACGCCGTGCGTCATCTCGTGGCCGGCCACGTCCAGGGACGTCAGGGGCTTGGTGTTGCCCTCGCCGTCGCCGTACGTCATGCAGAAGCAGCTGTCGTCCCAGAACGCGTTGACGTACGCGTTGCCGTAGTGGACCCGGCTGTAGGCGGCGACGTTGTTGTTCTTGATGCCGAGACGGCCGAAGGTGTTCTTGTAGAAGTCCCAGGTGGTCTGGGCGCCGTAGGCGGCGTCCACGGCCGGGGTCTGGGAGGACGTCGAGGTCGTGGTGGAGCCGGTGCCCCACGTGTCGTCCGCGTCCGTGAACAGGGTGCCGGCCGAAGAGCTCGTGCTGCGGGCCTTGTTGTACGTCTTGTGGCCGCCGCGCGAGGTGTCGTACAGCTGGTACGTCGAACCGGAGAGGTAGGTGCCGAGCGTCACCGTGCCGGAGTACTGGCTCTTGCCGGTGCCGGTCTCGATGCCCTGGTACTCGTAGAGCTTCTTGCCGGTGGCCGCGTCGGTGATGACGTGCAGCTCGTTGGGGGTGCCGTCCTCCTGGAGGCCGCCGACGACGGTCTCGTAGGCGAGGACCGGCTTGGCGCCGTTGCCCGCCCAGATCACCTTGCGGGGCGCGTCGGAGGCCTCGGTCTTCTCCGAGCCGGCCGCCTTGGCGAGGGTCAGGGCCTGCTTCTCCGCCTTGGCGGCGGCGAGCACCGGCTTGACCGAGGCGACCTTGATGGTCTGCTTCGTCGCCTTGGTGACGCCCTGCGTGGCACCGGACTTGGCCTCGTGGACGACCAGGTCGCCACCGAGGACCGGCAGGCCCGCGTAGGTGCGCTCGTAGCGGGTGTGCACCGTGCCGTCGGCGTCCTTGACGACGTCACGGACGACCAGCTTCTCCTTGGCGCCGAGGCCTATCTCCTGGGCTGTGTCGGCCGCGGCACCCTGCTGCCGCTCGATGAGCGCGGCGCGGGCGGCCGGGGCGAGCGAGGTCGGCGCGGCGAGCGGCTTGGTACTGGTGCTCTCCGCCGGGGTCTGGGCGGCGGCGCTGCCGGTGGTCAGACCGGTGGTGAGCAGGGCTCCGGCCGCCACAGCGGTGGCGATGGCCAGAGTGGTGCGCTTGTGACGCGCGTAGACGGGGGTCACACAAGCTCCTTAGTGGGGGAGCCCGGACGGCTGTGGGGCAACCGGCCCGGGGTGGTTGTGAAGTTGTGCGGCGGGTGTGAGGAAGAGTGACATCAGGGCCGCATAAATGTCATGACCCCGTCGTGATGTTGGCCGAAAACCAGCTCCTGAGTGAACATTGCCGCAATGTAAAGCGACTTGACCTCGGCAAAGGCCCAACAAGCCCTCGGTAAGGCACTGGCAAAAAAGAGGGCGCCGCCCCGGGGAGTCGAACCACCGGGGCGGCGCCCTGTCCTTCAGCCGATCGGCACCATCCGGTCTACGGGAAGGTGAGCTTCCAGCTGTTGATGTAGCCGGTGTCGACGGCCGCGTTGTCCTGGACCCTCAACTGCCAGGTCCCGTTGGCGACTTCGGAGGACGCGTTCACCGTGTAGGTGGTGTTCAGGTTGTCCGTGCTGCCACCGGTGCCGTACGCCTTCAGCGTGTACGCCGACCCGTCGGGGGCGACCAGCTGGACCTGGAGGTCACCGATGTAGGTGTGCACGATGTCGACCGCGACCGCGAGGTTCGACGGCGCGTTGCCCGTCCGGCCGGACACGGTGATCGAGGACGTCACCGCGGCCCCGTTGTCCGGAATCGATACGTCGGCGGTGTTCTCGAAGGAGGTACCGCCACCGCCACCGCCGGGACGCGAGCCGACCGCCACGCCCGCCCAGGCGTTCTGGACCGCCGTGTACTCGGCGCTCGTCGTGCCGTACAGCTCACCCGTCGCCGCGAGGGTGCCGGTACGGGCCGCCGCGTAGTTGGTCGTGGAGGTGAACTTCGTGGTCAGCGCGCGGAACCAGATCTTCTCCGCCTTGTCGCGGCCGATGCCGGTGACCGCCAGGCCGTCCGCGGTGGGCGAGTTGTAGCTGACGCCGTTGATGGTCTTGGCGCCGCTGCCCTCGGACAGGAGGTAGAAGAAGTGGTTCGCCGGACCGGACGAGTAGTGCACGTCGGCGTTGCCGATGCTGGACGTCCAGTTGTTGTACGACGAGCCGTCCTTGCTCGGCTGGTCCATGTAACGCAGCGGCGTGCCGTCGCCGTTGATGTTGATCTCCTCGCCGATGAGGTAGTCACCCACGTCGGAGGAGTTGTTGGCGTAGAACTCGACGGTCGAGCCGAAGATGTCGGACGTCGCCTCGTTGAGACCGCCGGACTCACCGGAGTAGTTGAGGCCGGCCGTGTTCGAGGTGAGCCCGTGGGTCATCTCGTGCGCGGCCACGTCGATCGAGGTGAGCGGGTTGGCGTTGCCCGAGCCGTCGCCGTACGTCATGCAGAAGCAGCTGTCGGACCAGAACGCGTTGACGTACGCGTTGCCGTAGTGGACCCGGGAGTACGCCCCGACGCCGTCACCGCGGATACCGCTGCGTCCGTGCACGTTCTTGTAGTAGTCCCACGTCAGCGCGGCACCGTAGTGCGCGTCCGCGGCGGCCGACTCCAGGTTGGACGGGCTGCCGTTGCCCCAGATGTCGTCGGCGCCGGAGAAGAGGGTCCCGGTGCCGGAGGTGCCGCGGTTGAGGTTGTACGTCTTGTGGCCGCCTCGGGCGCCGTCCGTGAGGTTGTACGTGGACCCGGACTGCGTGGTGCCGAGGGTGACCGTGCCCGAGTACACCGTGTTGCCGGTGCCGGTCTCGATGGCCTCCCACTCGTACAGCTTCGCGCCGCTCGCCGCGTCCGTGATGACGTGCAGCTCCTGCGGGGTGCCGTCGTGCTGGAAGCCGCCCACGACCGTCTCGTACGCCAGGGTCGGCTTGCCCTCGGCGGCCCAGATCACCTTGCGCGGGGCGCTGTTGACCTCGGGGCTCTTGGCGTCCTCGGCCTTGGCGGCGCCGAGGGCCTGCGTCCGCGCCTTGGCGGCGGGCACGGCGGCCGTGGTGGTGGCCGGCTTGATGGCGGCGCGGTTCGCCTTCACGACGGCCTCGGTGGCGTCGGCCTTCGTGGACTCCACGACGAGGTCGCCGCCGAGGACGGGCAGTCCGTCGTAGGTGCGCTCGTAGCGGGTGTGGACCGTGCCGTTGCCGTCCTTGAGGACGTCACGGACGACCAGCTTCTCCTTGGCGCCCAGGCCCAGCTCCTTGGCGGTGTCCGCCTTGGTGGAGTTGGCCGTGCGGATCAGCTCGGCGCGCTGTGCGGGGGTGAGCTTGACGGACTCGGCGCCCGGTATGACCTTGCCCACGGCCGACGGTGCCTTCTCCGGGGCTGCGGACGCGGCGCCCGACTGGACGGCCGCGGCGATCAGGGCGGACACACCGACGAGGGCCACTGCGGCGGCTCGGCGGGGCATGGTGTGGGAGGTGCGTCTGTGGGAGGAACTCGCTCTCAACACTGACTCCTGCGTCTGCGGGCCGCGGGTCGCGCGGCCGGGGGAGACCGGCCGGCTGGTGGGCCGACCGGGCAGAACGGGCGTTGCGTGTGCGGGAGTTCGGCCGCGGCGCAGCACTGTGCACGTGCTGTGGGGTTGCTGTGACGGGGCCGTGGGAAGAGTCGCAGGAGTTTGCGGTTTCTGTCAGGACCGCGTCAGGAAGTTGGCCGGAAATCGTCCGTTGCCCGGTTGGTCATGTTCGCTATACGGGCAATTTGCCTGAAAGTCAGAACCGTGGGCGCCGCGCCCGAAGGTCAGGACGGCCGGTCCCCGTGCCACGAGTGCCACAGCGCCGCGTACGCCCCGCCGGCCGCCACCAGCTCCTCGTGCGAGCCGAGTTCGGTGAGCAGCCCGCCCTCCATCACCGCCACCCGGTCCGCGTCGTGCGCGGTGTGCAGCCGGTGCGCGATCGCGATGACGGTACGCCCCTCCAGTACGGCGGCCAGGGCGCGCTCGGTGTGCCGGGCGGTGGTCGGGTCGAGCAGCGCCGTGGCCTCGTCGAGGATCAGGGTGTGCGGGTCGGCCAGGACCACCCGGGCCAGGGCCAGCTGCTGGGCCTGCGAGCCGTCGGTGGGGTGACCGCCGTCGCCCAGCGCGGTGTCCAGGGCGTCGGGCAGCTCCCGTACCCAGGCGTCGGCGCCGACCGTGGCCAGCGCGGACCACAACTCCTCGTCCCCGGCGGACGGTTCGGCGATCAGCAGGTTGTCCCGGACCGAGCCCAGGAACACATGGTGCTCCTGGGTGACCAGGACGACCTGGCGGCGCAGTTGCTCGGGGCCGAGCTCCACGACGGGCACCCCGCCGACCGTCACGGTGCCCTCACTGGGCGCGTCGACACCCGCGACGAGCCGGCTCAGCGTGGTCTTCCCGGCGCCGGAAGGACCCACGACCGCGAGCCGCTCCCCGGGCCGTACCGTCAGGTCGACCCCGTGCAGCACCTCGCCGCCCCGGCCGTAGGAGTACCGCACACCGGTCACGTCGATCCGGTCGCCGGCCGGGGTGAGCGCCTTGGCCCCGGTGGCCCGCGGAGCGCGCGCCAGCCCCTCCACACGGGCGAACGAGGCACTGGCGCTCTGGAGTTGCTCGACCCGGATCAGGATCTGGTCGAGCGGGGTGATCAGCTGGTTGTAGAGAAGGGTGGCCGCCACGACCGAGCCCAGGCTCATCTCGCCGTGGGTGTGCAGAAGTCCGCCGACGATCAGGATCCCGGCGATGGGGAGGATGTACGACACCTCCACCGAAGGGAAGAACACACTGCGCAGGTAGAGGGTGTGCAGGCGGGTGCGCCGGGCTGTCTCGACGGTGTCCCTGCTCGCCCGGACCCGGCGTTCCTCCAGCCGGAGCGCCTCCACCGTACGGGCGCCCGCCGCCGTCGCCGCGACGATCTCGGCGATGTCCGAGGTGGCCGCGCCCTCGGCGAGATAGCCGTCCCTCGCCCGGCGCAGATACCAGCGCAGGGCGAACCAGATCGGCGTGAGACCGAGCACGCCCACCAGGCCCAGGACCGGGTCGATCACGAAGATGGCGGCGAGCGCGAACAGGAACCGTACGGAGTTGATGAACAGGTCGGGGCCGGCGTCGCGCAGTGTCTGGCCGACCGTGGCCACGTCGGCCGTACCGCGGGCGGTGAGGTCGCCGGTCCCCGCCCGTTCCACCACGGACGCGGGCAGGGCGAGGGAGCGGTCCACGAACTCCTCGCGGACGCGGGCGAGGGTGCGTTCGCCGAAGCGGTGGCCCACGTAGCGGGCCCAGCGGGCCAGGAGCAACTCCGCCAGCGCGCACACCAGCAGGGCGAGGGCGAGCCGGTCCACGGCGCCCGCTCCGCCGCCTCCGCGCACCTCGTCGATGATCCTGCCGAGCAGCCAGGGGCCGCCGAGGCCGGCGATCGCGGCCAGGGCGTTGAGGGAGAGGGCCACGACGAAGGCTCGGCCGTCGGCCCGGATCAGGCGGAGCGAGGCCCTGCGCACGTCCGCGGGTTCGGCGACGGGCAGGTGTCCGGACGTCACCGTACGGCCTCCTCGGAGTCGGTGTCCCTGGCGACGAGTGCGCGGTAGCCGGGGGTGGTGTCGAGGAGGTGGCGGTGGGTGCCGGACGCTACGCGCTTGGCGTTGACCAGGTAGAGGACGGTGTCCGCGCGGTCCAGGACCAGGGGGGATGTGGTGGTGACGACGGTTGTACGACCGTCGCGGGCCTTCTTGAGGCGGTCGGCCACGCGGGCCTCGGTGTGGGCGTCCAGGGCGGAGGTGGGTTCCACGGCGAGGAGGATCTCCGGGTTCGCGGCGAGGGCCCTTGCCAGGCGGATGCGTTGGCGTTGGCCGCCGGAGAGGTTGCGGGCCTGGGCGTCTATGGCGGAGTCGACGCCGTCGGGGAGGGCTTGGACTATGTCGTCGGCCACCGCTGTGTGGAGGGCTTGGGTGATATGCGCTTCAGGGGGTGCCTCGGATTGTCGTACGGCGTCTGCGGGCTCGTTGTGGCTGGTCGCGCCCCGCGGCGGAGCCGCACATTGATACAGCCCCGCGCCCCTGAGGGGCGCTGCCCTGCCGCCCACCATTTCGTACAGGGTGTCCGCGAACAGGTCCGCCTCGTGGTCCGCCACCAGGATGCGGGCGCGGATCTGCTTCAACGGGATCTCGTCCAGCGGGACTTCGCCCCAGGTCGTTCGCGACGGGGTGTACCGGCCCAGGCGGTCGATCACCGTGGCCGTGTCCGCCGGGCTCGCGCTCACCAGTGCCGTCAGACGGCCCGGACGCACCCGTACCCCCGACTCGGGATCGTGCAGTACCGACGGCTCCGCGGGGGCCGGGCGCGTGCCCGCGTCCTCCATCGGCTCCAGGCGCAGGAACCGTACGACCCGGCGTGCCGCCACCACGCCCCGGCTCAGCATGTAGCCGCACTCCACCCAGAAGGCCACCGGGCCCACCAGGACCGCGACATAGCCGTAGACCGAGACCAGCTCGCCGATGGTGATGTCGCCCCGGGCGGCGAGACGGGCCGCCAGCCAGGTCACCACGGCCAGGAACAGCGTGGGCAGCCCCACTCCGAGGGCCTGGACCCAGCTGGTGACCGCGCCGACGCGGTACCCCTGGGCGCGCAGACGCTGGGAGTCGCGGTGGAAGGCGTCCGCGACCAGGCTCTTGCCGCCGAGGCCGTTGAGGACGCGCAGACCGCCCGCGAGGTCGGCGATGCGGGCGGTGAGGACGCCCTGGCGTTCCCGGTACTCGGTCTCGGCGCCCTGGAGGCGGGTGAGGAGGGGGCCGACGAGGAGCACGATCGTCGGGATGCCGAGGAGGACCACCGCCGCGATGAGCGGGGAGACCGACACCAGCAGGCCCGCGATCACCAGGTAGGCGATGACGGCCCCGACGCCCGGGCCGACCACGGTCAGGGCCTGGGCGATCGTCTGTACGTCGCCCACCCCGATCGTGACGACCTCCCCGGCACCCGCCCGGCGCGACAGCGCGGCGCCGAGCCGGACCGCGTGGCCGACGACGACCTTCACCGTGCGGAAGTTGGCGTCCATCCGCACCCGGGTCATCGTGCGGTGCCGCATGATGCTCAGCCACGCGTTGAACGTCCCCACCACGAAGAGGGCCGCGGACCAGCCGGTCAGCGCGCCGAAGTCGCCCGGTTCCAGGCCCTCGTCGATGGCCTTGGCCATGAGGAACGGTGTCGCGGCCAGCAGCACCATCCAGGTGCTGGCGATCACCGCCCCGAGGGCGCACCGGCCCCGCTGGCACCGCACGAGCCACCACAGATACCGCCAGCCGCCCCGCGCGTCGGGCGTGCCGGGATCCTCGTACGCGTCGATCACCTGTCGTTCCCCCGTCTTCCCTACGCCAGGCTGTCCCGCCACGCCCGGTGCAGATCCGCGAACCTGCCTGTCCCCGCGATGAGTTCGGCCGGCGGGCCGTCCTCGACGATCCGCCCGTGCTCCATCACCAGCACCCGGTCGGCGATCTCGACCGTGGAGAGACGGTGGGCGATCACCACCGCCGTACGGCCGTGCAGGACCGTCGACATCGCCCGCTGCACGGCCCGTTCGCCCGGGATGTCCAGCGAGCTGGTCGCCTCGTCCAGGATGAGCACCGCCGGGTCGGCGAGCAACGCCCGCGCGAACGCGACGAGTTGACGCTGGCCGGCGGAGATGCGGCCGCCCCGCTTGCGGACGTCGGTGTCGTAGCCGTCGGGCAGGGCGCCGATGAACTCATGGGCGCCGATCGCCTTCGCGGCCCGCTCGATGTCCTCGCGGGTCGCGTCCGGGCGGCCGATGGCGATGTTGTCGGCGACCGTGCCGGAGAACAGGAAGGCCTCCTGCGTCACCATGACGACCCCGCGCCGCAGTTCGGGCACGGCCAGCTCGCGCAGATCGACCCCGTCGAGCAGGACGCGGCCCTCGGAGGGGTCGTAGAAGCGGGCCAGGAGCTTGGCCAGCGTGGACTTGCCGGCGCCCGTCGAGCCGACCACCGCGACCGTCTGTCCGGCGGGGAGGGTCAGGTCGAAGCGCGGCAGGACCTCGCCGCCGGTGCGGTAGGCGAAGCCGACGCCGTCGAAGACGACCTCACGGCCGGGGTGCTCGGACTCCCGTGCCGGAAGCGGCCGGGGCTCGGACGGCTCCGGCACCGACGGCGTCTGCGCGAGCAGGCCCGCGATCTTCTCCAGCGAGGCCGCCGCCGACTGGTACGAGTTGAGGAACATGCCGAGCCGGTCGATCGGGTCGTACAGCCGCCGCAGATACAGCACCGACGCGGCCAGCACACCGAGCTCCAGCGTGCCGCCCGCCACCCGGTAGGCGCCCCACAGCACGATCAGCGCGACGGCCGTGTTGGCGACCAGCCGGGAGCCGACGACATAGCGGGCCATCTCGATGAGCGCGTCGCCGTTGGTGCGCTCGTGCCGCTTGTTGAGCACGGCGAAGTCGGCGTCGTTGGCCGCCTCGCGGCGGAACGCGCGCACCGGGCGGATGCCGTTCATCGTCTCGACGAACTTCACGATCACGGCGGCGATCGCGGTGGAGCGCCGGGTGTACACCTCTCCCGCGCGTCGCTGGTAGACCCGGATGAGGAGATGGAGCGGCACGAACGACGCCACCGCCACCGCGCCCAGGCCCAGGTCCAGCCAGAGCAGCAGCGCCGAGATGTAGACGAACGACAGGACGACCGTCACCAGCTCCTGGAGGCCCTCGCTCAGGAGTTCGCGCAGCGACTCGACGTCCGCGGTGGAGCGGGAGATGAGCCGGCCCGAGGCGTAGCGCTCGTGGAAGTCGACGCTGAGGGCCTGCGCATGACGGAAGATACGGCCGCGCAGATCCAGGAGCACATCCTGGTTGACCCGGGCCGAGGCGAGGATGAACACGTACTGGAGTCCGCCCGCGGCCAGCGCGCACAGCAGATAGCCGACGCCCACGGCGATCAGCGGGCCGTGCCGGTCCTCGCGGAACGCCGGCACGGCGCTGTCGATCGCGTACGCCACCAGCAGCGGGCCCGTCTGCACCGCCGCCTGCTGGAGCAGCAGCAGAAGCGTGGCGCCGAGGACGCGGGCCCGCATCGGCGCGAGCAGGGAGCGCAGCAGGACGGAGGTCGCGCGGGGCGGGGTGGGCAGGACGTCGCGGTCGAAGGGATCACCGCCGCCGGCGGCCTTGTGGACGTCCGGTTCCTCGTCGGCGGTGGCGGGCGCGGCCGTCGTCGGCGCCGTCATCGGTTCTCCTCCGTCTCCCCGGACCCCGACATGAGGTGGGCGTACTCGGCGTTCGTGCGCAGCAGTTCGTGGTGGGTGCCCACGGCGGTGATCCGGCCGCCGGACAGCAGCGCTACCCGGTCGGCGAGCAGCACGGTCGAGGGCCGGTGCGCCACGATGAGCGCGGTGGTCTCGGCGAGCACCTCCCGCAGCGCGGCTTCCACGGCGGCCTCGGTGTGCACGTCCAGCGCCGACAGGGGGTCGTCGAGCACCAGGAAACGGGGCCGGCCGACCACGGCCCTGGCGAGGGCGAGCCGCTGCCGCTGTCCGCCGGAGAGGCTCAGGCCCTGCTCGCCGACCTGGGTGCCGGTGCCCTGGGGGAGGGCGTGCACGAACTCGGCCTGGGCGACGGCGAGGGCGCGGTCCAGGTCGCCTTCCTCGTCGCCCATCAGCACGTTCTCGCCGACGCTGGCGGAGAAGAGGGTGGGCTCCTCGAAGGCGACGGCGACGAGTTCGCGCAGCGTTTCCCTCGGGAGGGCGGTGATGTCCCGGCCGTCGAGCGTGATGCGGCCGGAGGTGAGCTCGTGGAGGCGGGGGACGAGCGCGGTGAGGGTGGTCTTGCCGCTGCCGGTGGCGCCTACCAGGGCCATGGACTCGCCGGGGCGTATGTGGAGGTCTACGCGGTCGAGGACGGGTGGCGAGTCTTCGGGGGCGTCGGGGTAGCGGAAGACGACGTGGTCGAACCGCAGCCCCATGTCCTCCCGGCCGGCGTCGGCCGCGGCCACCGCGGCGTCCTCCGGCGTCTCGTCCATCACCTCGAAGTATCGTTCCGTCGCGCTCGCCGCGTCCTGGCTGATCGCCAGCAGGAAGCCGATCGAGTCGACGGGCCACCGCAGCGCCAGAGCCGTGGAGAGGAAGGCGACCAGGGTCCCCGCCGACAGGTCCCCGTCGGCCACCTGCACCGACCCCAGCACCAGCGCCGCCCCGATGGCGATCTCCGGCAGCGTCACGATGACACCCCAGATCGCCGCGAGCAGCCGGGCCTTGCGCAGCTCCGTCCCGCGCAGGGTCCCCGACAGCTCACGGAACGCCTGCGCCTGGCTCCGGTGCCGCCCGAAGCCCTTGATGACGCGGATGCCGAGCACGCTCTCCTCGACGACCGTCGTCAGATCGCCGACCTGGTCCTGGGCGAGCCGCGCCACATGGAAGTACCGCCGCTCGAAGAGGACGCAGGTGACGATCACGGGCACGGCGGGCCCCAGGATCACCAGGCCGAGCGTCCAGTCCTGGAGCAGCATGATGGTCACACCGATGAGGATCGTGACCCCGTTGACCAGCAGGAACGTCAGCGGGAACGCCAGGAACATCCGCACCAGCATCAGGTCGGTGGTGCCGCGCGACAGGAGCTGTCCCGACGCCCACCGGTCGTGGAACGACACCGGCAGCCGCTGCAGATGCCCGTACAGATCCGCCCGCATCTCCGCCTCGACACGCGACAGCGGCCGGGCCACCAGCCACCGCCGCAGCCCGAACAGCAGCGCCTCCCCGAGCCCGAGCAGCAGCAGGAACAGCGCGCCGAGCCACACGCCCGCCGGATCCCGGCCGGCGACCGGCCCGTCCACCATCCACTTCAGGACGAGCGGGATCACCAGCCCCGTACAGGACGCGAGGACCGCCACGAACGCGGCGGTGAACAGCCGCGCCCGGACCGGCCGGACATACGGCCACAGGCGCAGCAGAGTACGGACGGCGGAGTGTTCCTCGGCGGTTGCACGTGTCGTGGGCATCAACGGCGAGCCTACGGACCGGCACTGACAACGACGACCGAGTTTTGGCCGGACCGCGATCGGCCGTCGGTCCTACGACCTGCGCGTTCGGTCCGCCGTACAGCACCGTCGTACCCCGGCGTCAACCGATCGGTCGATGCCGTTCCGAGCGCGATGGCCGATGTGCGCACGGCCCGCCCACCGCGACGCTGATGCCATGTCCGTCATCGAAGTCACCGATCTGCGCAAGTCCTACGGCGGCCGGCCCGTCGTGGACGGGGTCTCCTTCGCCGTCGAGGAGGGCGAGATCTTCGGCGTCCTCGGCCCGAACGGAGCCGGCAAGACCACCACCGTCGAGTGCGTCGAGGGCCTGCGCGTTCCGGACGCCGGCCGCGTCCGCGTCGCCGGCCTCGACCCGGTCGCCGACCACGAGCGGGTCACCCGCGTCCTGGGCGCCCAGCTCCAGCAGAGCGAGCTCCAGGCCAAGCTGACCGTGCGCGAGGCCCTGGAGCTGTACGCCGCGTTCCACACGAGGCCCGCCGACTGGCGCCCCCTCGCTGAGCGCCTCGGTCTGACCGGCAAGCTGACCACCCGGTTCGGCAAGCTGTCCGGTGGCCAGAAGCAGCGCCTGTTCATCGCGCTCGCCCTCATCGGCGACCCCCGGGTCGTCGTCCTCGACGAGCTGACCACCGGCCTCGATCCGCGCGCCCGCCGCGACACCTGGGAGCTCATCGAGGAGATCCGCGCGAGCGGCGTCACCGTCCTGCTCGTCACGCACTTCATGGAGGAGGCACAGCGCCTCTGCGACCGGATCGCGGTGATCGACAAGGGCCGTGTCGCCGCCCTGGACACCCCGGCCGGACTCGTCCGGCGCTCGGCGGGCGCCACCGTCATCAGCTTCACCCCGTCCGCCCCGCTCGACGCACGCGACCTCGACGCGCTGCCCGCGCTCGCCTCGATCGAGCACCGGGACGGCCGCGTCACCCTCTCCGGCACCGACGAGACCGTCAACGCCGTCATCACCCTGTTGGCCCGCCACCACATCACCGCCCACCAACTCCGCGTCACCGACGCCACACTGGACGACGCGTTCCTCGACCTGACCAGGGAGGCGGCGGCATGAACACCGCGGTGCTCAAGACCGAGACCCGCCTGCTGGGCCGTGAGCCGGGCGCCCTCTTCTGGATGCTGGGGTTCCCGACCCTGCTGCTGGTGATCCTGGGCTCGATCCCGGCCTTCCACGACCACGAGGCCGACCTCGGGGGCCTGCGGACCATCGACGTCTACGTCCCCGTGGCCGTCCTGCTCGGCCTCATCGTCGGAGGCATCCAGGCGATGCCCCAGACCCTGACCGGCTACCGGGAGCGCGGCATCCTGCGCCGGATGTCCACCACACCGGTACGGCCGTCCGCCCTGCTCACCGCCCAGATGCTGGTGTACGGCGCCGCCGCCCTCACATCCGCGCTGCTGGCCCTGGCCGTCGGCCGGGTCGCCTTCGGCGTGGCGCTGCCCGAGCAGCCCCTCGGCTATCTGCTCGCCCTGCTCCTGGCCGTCCTGGCCGCCCTCGCGCTCGGAGCGGTCATCTCCGCGCTGTCCCGCACGACGAAGATCGCCGGCGCCCTTGGATCCGTCGTGTTCTTCCCGGCGATGTTCTGCGCGGGGGTGTGGATACCGGTGCAGGTCATGCCGGACACGCTGGCCGACATCGTCGGCCTCACCCCCTTCGGGGCGGCCTCCCAGGCGCTGAACCAGGCGGCGGCGGGCGACTGGCCCGGCTGGGGCCACCTGGGCGTGGTCGCCGCCTGGACGGTGCTGCTCACCGCCGGCGCCGCGCGCTGGTTCCGCTGGGAGTGAGGGCGGAGGCCGTGCAGACTGGGGAGATGACGGCGACGGACCAGCGGCTCGACCGCCGGCAGGACCTGTTCCACACCTGGGCTCCCTACGGGCTGCTCGCCGTCTCCGCCGTTCTCGCGCTCGTCTCCAGCGAACTCGTGGGGACCCCCGCCGAGTGGTACACGGCCGGAGCGCTGTTCATCACCGCGGTGCTGCTCCAGCTCTGGCACGGGCCACGCCACGGCCGCCGTACCCCCTCGGGCCGCAGCGCCGTCTTCTACGGCCTGCGCTGGGCGACGGCCTTCGGCCTCACCGTGATCAACCCGTTCTTCGCGTTCTACGCGGCGACCGGCTACTTCGACACCGACGAACTGATCCCCGGCCGCCGCCGGCAGTGGCTCGGATTCCTCGCCAGCGCGCTCGTGATCGCGAGTGCGCAGGCCGGCGGGCTGCCGTTCCACAGCCCGATCCAGTGGCCGCTGTTCGGTGTGATGCTGGTGGTGAACACCACCCTGCTGGCGTCGGCCACCCACTTCGCCCGGCAGGAGGAGCAACGCTCCCGCGACCGCGCCGAGACCATCGCGGCGCTGCGGCAGGCGCTCGACGAGAACGCCGCCCTTCACTCCCAACTCCTCGTCCAGGCACGGGAAGCGGGGGTCGCCGACGAACGCCGTCGGCTCGCGGCCGAGATCCACGACACCATCGCCCAGGGGCTGACCGGCATCATCGCCCAGCTCCAGGTCGTCGCGAACGCCCCCGATCCGTCCGTCGCGCGCACCCATCTCGCCCGCGCCTCCGACCTGGCCCGGCACAGCCTCGGCGAGGCCCGCCGCTCCGTGCACAACCTCGCGCCCGTGGCGCTGGAGAACGCCGGACTGCCGGACGCGCTGAAGAAGACGGTCGCCGAGTGGGGCGAACGGACGGGCACGCGGGCCGAGTTCACCGTCACCGGCCGGGCGGAGCAGCTGCACGAGGAGGTCGCGGCCACCCTGCTGAGGATCGTCCAGGAGGCCCTGTCGAACGCCGCCCGCCATGCGCGGGCCACCCGCGTCGGGGTGACCCTCAGCTTCCTGGGCGACGAGGTCATCCTCGACATCCGCGACGACGGCCGGGGCTTCGACCCCCTCGCCGTCCCCGCCCGCACCAGCGCGGGCGGCTTCGGCCTGGACGGTATGCGCGCCCGCGCCGAACGCATCGCCGGCTCCCTCACCGTGGAGTCCGAACCGGGTCACGGCACGGCACTGTCGGCTCGCGTACCGTTGGTCCGCCATGACCCGTGACATCTCGCTGCTGATCGTCGACGACCATCCCGTCGTACGGGACGGTCTGCGCGGCATGTTCGAGAACGCCCCCGGATTCACCGTCCTCGGCGAGGCGTCGAACGGCGTCGAGGCCCTCGCGCGGGCAGCCGCGCTCGACCCCGACGTGATCCTGATGGACCTGCGCATGCCCGGCGGCGGGGGCGTCGACGCCATCCGGGAACTGACCCGCCGGGGCGCCCGCGCGAAAGTACTCGTCCTCACGACGTACGACACCGACTCGGACACCCTGCCCGCGATCGAGGCGGGCGCCACGGGCTATCTGCTCAAGGACGCCCCGCGTGACGAGCTGTTCACGGCCGTCCGCGCGGCGGCGGACGGCCGTACGGTGCTGTCCCCGGCCGTCGCCTCCAGGCTGGTCTCGGCCGTCAGATCTCCCGGGGCTCGCGGCAACGAGCCGCTCTCCGCGCGCGAGCGCGAGGTGCTGGCCCTGGTTGCCAGGGGCACGTCCAACCGTGAGATCGCCCGGGAGCTGTTCATCAGCGAGGCGACCGTGAAGACCCATCTCACGCACCTGTACGCCAAGTTGGGCGTCAAGGACCGGGCGGCGGCGGTGGCGACGGCGTACGAGCGGGGAATCCTCGGCTAGTTCGGGTACGGCAGCAGCGTGGCGGCGGTCTTCTCCCAGGACGCCTTCAGCTCGGCGAGCAACTCCGGCTCATCCGGGGCCAGATCGGCCTGTTCGCGGGAGTCCGCGGCCAGGTTGTACAGGTGGTCGGTCTTGGCGGCGTCCTGGTAGTACTTCCAGTCCCCGCGCCGCAGCGCCCGGTTGGCCCGCACCCGCCAGAACAGGTCCCGCTCGGGCAGCTCCTCGTCCTTGAGCAGGTATCCGGCCAGGCTCGTGCCGTCCAGCGGGTACGCCGGGTCGGGGCGGGCGCCGCCGATCTCCAGCAGGGTCGCCGTCCAGTCGGGCGAGAAGTTCGGTTCGTGGCTGACCTGGTGGCCGTCGATGCGGGCGGGCCAGCGCACGATCGTCGGGACGCGGATGCCGCCTTCGAGCAGCACGAACTTCTCGCCGCTGAGCGGCCAGTTGTAGGAGTAGCGCTCACCGCCGTTGTCGCTGGCGAAGAGGACGAGGGTGTTCTCCTCCTGCCCGGAGCGGCGCAGCGCGGCCAGCACCTCGCCGACGGCCGCGTCCAGGCTCTCCACCATCTCCTTGTACTTCTCGACCGAGCCGCCGTCGTAGTGGTTGAGCGCGGCGACGACCTCGGCCTGCGACTTGGCGGCGCGGATCTTCGCCTCGATCTCGGCGCCCATCTCCTCGTCGCCCTCGGCGAGCCACGGCCAGTGCGGGGTGGTGAAGTTGAGGTTGAGCAGCCAGGGCCTGTCGTGGTCCCGGCCGACGTACTCGACGGCCCGCTCGGTCAGGACCTCGGTGTAGTAGCGCAGGTCCTTGTAGGTGGCGTCGCCCTCGTACAGGTCGTAGTCGCCGAGCTGGCCGAGCTTGGAGAAGTACTCCAGCACGCCGCCGTGGTTGCCGAAGAACTCGTCCCAGCCGGACTTGGTGGGGCTGTAGTCCGGCAGCCAGCCGCAGTGCCACTTGCCGATCAGGGCGGTGGCGTAACCGGCCTTCCTCAGCAGGGAGGCGAGGGTGGGGTGGTTCGGGTCGAGGCCCTGCGTCCGGTTGCCGATCGGCTCGGCGAGACCGCCCGGGGTGCGTCCCGGATAGCGGCCCGTGTAGAGGCTGAACCGGGTCGGGGAGCAGGTGGCGGACCCCGAGTACGCGTCGGTGAACCGCACCCCCTGCCGGGCCAGCCGGTCCAGGTGCGGTGTGCTGATGTGCGGGGCGCCGTAGGAGGAGAGGTCGGCCCAGCCGAGGTCGTCACCGAGGATGACCAGGATGTTGGGGCGCCTGCCGGAGGAGGCGGCGTGGCGGGCCTTGAAGGGGCGCTCAACGGCGTCGGCGGCGGTGGTCGTACCGGCGACAGCGGTCACGGCACCGCCACCGACGAGACCACCGAAGGCACGGCGGGATATCTCGGGCATGGACCTCAGTGGATCAACGCGGCGCGTCTCATGGCCAGGGATGCGGCGGGGAGTTCATGGACCTGAAACGTTGCCCGGGTCTACCGGTTCTGGGCGAGGTCCGGCTGGGCGGAGAAGGCGGCGCGCAGGAGGTTGTTGCGCTTCTTGTTGATCCGGGAGGTCCACTGGAGCGATATGGCGCAGCATCCGGTCAGCACGGCCGCGATGAGGAGCGGGACCTGCCAGCTGCCCATCAGCTCCTTCCCGGTGTCGATCGCGACCCACAGGAGGGACGACAGGAGAACTGTTCCGACGACGATGCCCAGCTGATCCACGACTTCGTCCCCGCCACGGTCCTCCCAGGCATGTCTGCGCGAGCCGAACACCACTGTCGCAGCGGCGATGAGGAAGAGAAGGAACACCACCTTGGCCAAATCCGACGGGCCCCAGGAACCGAGCCCGAACGGGTGCCAACCGAACATCTGCGACACGATGCGCGTGCCGCCGGTTCCCGCGACGAGGAGAGTCAGCAGACCTCCCGCGGCCCAGGCCATGGCCTTCAGGGCACGGGGCGGATCCGGCTGCTCCTGGATCTGACACCACTGAGTCCGCAGATCCTGCGCGCTGTGCCGCAACCGCGTGTCGAACCGGTGCGCCGGGTCACCGAACCGGATCCTGACGAGCTCCACCTGCACGGCCCAGGGCAGGGCCCGCAGCACAGCCTGCTGCGTCGGTGGCACACCATGGATCCTCAGCAGCACGTCGCGCAGCGGTTCCAGGGCCTGCCGGCCACGACCCGACGGCGCCGCCGGACTCTTGAAGGCGAAGTCGCACAGACGTCGGCGATCGAGCAGCGGGCCCCTGGCGGAGACGTGCGACGGCAGCTCCAGCGTCTCCCAGGCCAGGTTGACCCCGCTGTCCACCTCCTGCCAGGTGGCGTCCCCGCTGGGCAGCCTCGCCCAGCGAAACCGAGCACAGGCGAACAGGGGTATCCCGATATGCGGGTGGACTGTCGTGACGCCCCCCGCCGGTTCCATGTCGGAGGCCAGATCGGAAGCCGGATGCCCGTCCAGCCGCCCGCAGTCCATCAGCCACGCCACCCGCGCCGCCACCACCCGCAGCGTGCCGGTGTACGGCAGCCCGCTCCAGATCCACCCGTACTGCTGGTCGCGCGGCAGATCCGGTGGCGCGGTCCACTCGCTCAGCGCGTCCCGCACGTCCGGGCTGCTCATCAGCGCGGCCAGGTTCCACGCCGCGGCCCGCGCGACGGGGAACACCACGGGGTGCCCGCTCCACAGCAGCCCCGCCAGCTGTACCGCCGCCGTCGGTGTCCCCACCGCCCGCAGCGAGCGCACCGCCCACATCTCGCCCAGCTCGGCCCGCCGCGCCAGCGACGACACCGCCACGTCCCCCATCGCCTGGAGCGCCGTACGCGCCTCGTCGTCCTGCTGTCCGGCCAGGGCCCGCGCCGCCTCCTGGCGCCCCGACACGGTCAGGGCCCGCAGCGCCGCCGTCCGCCGTGCCGAGGCGGGACCCTGTGCCGTCCCGACCAGGGCCGCCAGAACCCGCCGCCCGCGCGGGCTGTTGCTGGCCGCGAGGGTGCCGAGCCCCTTGGCGATGTGATCGTGCTGGTCGCCGGGGGCGCCGAGCCCGTCAAGGAAGAACGTCAGGATCTCCTCGGCCAGCTCCTCCTCGATGTGCACGGCGTCGGCCAGGCACTGAAGGGCGAGCACCTTGCGCCACATGTCGGCGTCCTCGAAGACCTCGCGCACCACCCGGGTGCACGAACCGCGGGTGACCGCGCACCACATGCGCACGGTCTCCCGCCACGGCTTCGGGTCCCGCCGGTAGTGATGCATCAACGTGTGCTCGTCGGCGCGCAGTTCACAGGCGGCCAGGTACTCCAGGAGCGTGAGGTGGGTGAACTGGTAGTGACGGCCGCGGTCGATGTCCTTGATCAGCTCGCTGCGGCCGACGATCTCCCGCAGCATTCCCTGGAGATGAGGACTGCGGTCCAGGTCGAAGCCGGGCAGCAACTCCTCGACGACCGACTCGAACTGCTCGCGGGTGATCTCCTGCTGGTCGCCGCGCGCCGACGACTCGCTGAGCTGCCGGAGCGCGAGCCGCTGGAGCACCAGCGTCTTGCGGCCCGCGTGGTAGGTGCCGATCGCCTCGCTGCGGTTCAGCAGCCGGTCCCGGTCCAGCAGATGGGCCACCGCCATGTCGTAGAAGCGGGCCCGGGAGTTGGGCAGCGGGCCGACGCTCTCGGGCCGGTCGCCGGACTGGAGGTAGGCGATCAGGGTGAGCATCAGCGGGCTGCGCGCCAGCACCATCAGCTCCGGGTCGTCCTGGAGCGCCTGGAAGATCCGGGCCGCCGTGACCTGGTCGGCGAGGTGGGGCCACTTGGCCAGGAAGCGCAGGATGGAGGCGTCGTCGAACTCGGCGACACGGATCTCCTGGTCGAACACGCCCTGGAGCTGCTGGTCGTAGGCGGCCGTCCGGCACGAGACGACCATGTCGCAGTCGGGGTGCCGGACGGCGAAGTCGTGCAGCTCCCGGACCACCCGCTCGAACTCCTCGGAACCGACCTCGTCCAGCCCGTCGAAGAAGACCCGCAGCCCACCGGAGTCCAGGCGCCGCTCCACCATCTCCGCGGCGGTGGCGATGCCCGCCTGCTGGAACTTCTCGGTGATGAGCTCCTCGAAGGGGTCCTTGCGGCGGTTGCTCGCGTGCAGTTCGACGATCACCGGTACGACCTTGTCGTCCCCGCCGTCCGCCCACTCCAGCATCTCGTGCTTGAGCAGCAGGGTCTTGCCCGCCCCCGGCTCCCCGAGCAGCACGGTGCGGCGGTGGCCGCGCAGCAGTCCCGCGGCGTCGCAGCGACCGCCGCCCCGCTCGCACTGCAACGGCACGTACACGTCCCGCAGACCGGGCGGACGGCCCCCGTCGCCGTCCCGGTCGGCGGGCGAGAGACCGATCCGTACGTTGGCGCACTCGACCCGGACCTGATCGCGGTAGCGCTTCAGCCGACGGCCGCCGACCGGGCGCAGCCGCCGGTACAGCCGGCGTACGGCGTGCGGAGTCGCCTGCGCGGCCCAGGTGGCCAGAGTGGTGAAGTACGGGCGTGCCACGAACAGCACCACCGCCACGACGGTGACACCGGCCGCGGAACCCAGAAGAGTCTGGATCTGTCCGCTCACGGAGCGAGGCTACCGGCTGGGCCGCACCCCATGAACGGCTTTGCGCACGACGGCAGTTGAGACCTCACCGCCTACCCCGCCACCCTCAGCAGCAGCACCGCCCGGGCCGGCACCGTGATCGCCGTCCCCGCCCGATGCACCACCTGCGGCTCCTCCGCCTGGGACTCCCGGGCCGTGTCGACCACCACCTCGTAGCGTTCCGCCCACGGAGGCGCCGGCAGGGCGAAGCTCGTCGGGCGGTCCCCGGCGTGCAGGACGGCGAGGAAGCTGTCGTCGACGATCGGGGCACCCCGTTCGTCGCGGCCCGGGATGTCACGGCCGGACAGATACATGCCGAGGGTGGCCGCCGGCGCGTACCAGTCCCGTTCCGTCATCTCCGTGCCCCGCGCGGTGAACCAGGCCAGGTCCCGCAGCCCGTCCGCGGAGTGCGCCCGTCCGGAGAAGAAGGCCCGGCGGCGCAGGACCGGATGCCGGTGCCGTAGCGCGATGAGCCTCGACGTCAGGTCGAACAGGGCCTTCCAGCCCGGCTGTTCCAGCAGCTCCCAGTCCAGCCAGCTGATCTCGTTGTCCTGGCAGTACGCGTTGTTGTTGCCGCGCTGGGTGCGCCCCAGCTCGTCGCCGGCGACCAGCATCGGCACGCCCGTCGACAGCAGCAGGGTGGTCAGCAGGTTCCTCAACTGCCGTCGCCTGAGCCCCCGTACCCGCTCGTCGTCGGTCTCGCCCTCCGTCCCGCAGTTCCACGACCGGTTGTCGTCCGAACCGTCCCGGTTGCCCTCGCCGTTCGCCTCGTTGTGCTTGCGCTCGTACGACACCATGTCCCGCAGGGTGAAACCGTCGTGCGCGGTCACGAAGTTGACCGAGGCGTACGGCCGCCGGCCGCCCCAGGCGTAGAGGTCGCTGGACCCCGACAGGCGGTAGCCGAGATCCCGTACGTCCGGCAGCGCGCCCCGCCAGAAGTCCCGCACGGCGTTGCGGTACCGGTCGTTCCACTCCGTCCACAGCGGCGGGAAGGCCCCCACCTGGTAGCCGCCCGACCCCACGTCCCACGGCTCCGCGATCAGCTTCACCCGCCGCAGCACCGGATCCTGGGCGATCACCGCCAGGAACGGCGACAGCATGTCGACGTCGTGCATCGAGCGGGCCAGCGCGGCGGCCAGGTCGAAGCGGAAGCCGTCGACGCCCATCTCCGTGACCCAGTAGCGGAGCGAGTCCGTGATGAGCCTCAGCACATGCGGCTGCACCACATGCAGCGTGTTGCCGCAGCCCGTGTAGTCGGCGTACTTCCGCGCGTCCGACTGCAACCGGTAGTAGCCCCGGTTGTCGATGCCCTTCAGCGACAGCGTCGGGCCCAACTCGCCCGCCTCCGCCGTGTGGTTGTAGACCACGTCGAGGATGACCTCGATCCCGGCCGCGTGCAGCGCGCGCACCATGCGCTTGAACTCGCCGACCTGCTGCCCGGTCGTACCGGAGGCGGCGTAGCCGGCGTGCGGGGCGAAGTAGCCGATGGAGTTGTAGCCCCAGTAGTTCCTCAGGCCCCGCCGCAACAGGTGGTCCTCGTGGGCGAACTGGTGGACGGGGAGCAGCTCCACCGCCGTGACGCCCAGCTTCACCAGGTGTTCCACGGCCGCCGGATGCGCCAGCCCGGCGTAGGTCCCGCGCAGTTCCTCGGGTATCCCCGGGTGCAGCTTCGTGAAGCCGCGCACGTGCAGCTCGTAGATGACGGAGTCCGCCCACGGTGTCTTCGGCCGGCGGTCGTCCTCCCACTCGTCGTCGGGCGCGTCGTCGTGGACGACGACCCCCTTGGGGACGTACGGCGCCGAGTCCCGGTCGTCGCGGACGGTGTCGGCGACCTGCTGCTGCGGCCAGTCGCGGACATGGCCGTACACCTCGGGCGGCAGACCGAAGTCGCCGTCCACCGCGCGCGCGTACGGGTCCAGGAGCAGCTTCGCCGGGTTCCAGCGGCCGCCGGTCCACGGGTCCCAGCGGCCGTGCACCCGATAGCCGTATCGCTGCCCGGGCATCACGCCCGGCACGAACCCGTGCCAGATCTCGTGCGTCAGCTCGGTCAGCCGCGCCCGCGTCTCCTTGCCCCGCTCGTCGAAGAGACACAGCTCGACCCCTTCGGCCCCGCCCGCCCACAGCGCGAAGTTGGTGCCCGCGACACCGTCGGGGCCCACCCGGAACCGGGACCCGAGCGGCGTCGGCGCGCCCGGCCACACGGGGACCGGCGGCGCGGCAGGTCGTACGCCATTGACGACGGCAGCCGGCAGCTGCTCCTCGGCCACCGCCTTCTGCTCGGCTGCGCTGGACACCTGAGGCCTCCCACGGCTCATGGAACGACGTCAAAAAGGGCGCACGGCATCCCGGCCGCGGCTCCCCGTCGCGTCGTCCTCCCCACTGTTCTGCCCAGAGCCGGGCTCGCACTCACGTTTCCCCAGGGCGTGCCCGATCGTTGGGCCCCGCGTGAGGCACGTACAAGGGCGCGCTCGGCGCGCAGGGGCCGCACTGGCCGCCGTACTGACATGGGCCGGGCTGCTGTCCGGCTGCACTTCCGGAGCCACGGGAGGGATCGATCTCGGCGGGCTGGGCAAGCCTCCCGCACCCGAGGACGTCATCCGCGTCCTGCCCGACGACGGCAGCAAGGGAGTCCGGCAGGACAGCAGATTCCGCGTCCGCGTGCCCAGCGGGCGGCTGGAGTCGGTGAAGGTCGTCAAGTCGCAGGACGCGCAGGACACCCCGGTGCCCGGGCACGTCTCCGACGACGGCCTGCGCTGGGAACCCGACGAGGCGCGGCTGGCGCTCGCCGCGAAGTACACCGTCGACGTGGTGGCCCTGGACGGCCACGGGCGCCGCTCCGCCCGGCACACCACCTTCACCACGTACGTTCCCGACGAGCGCTTCATCGGATACGTCAGCCCGGAGAACCGCTCCACGGTCGGCACCGGAATGATCGTCTCCCTGGAGTTCAACCGGGAGATCGAGAACCGGTCCGCCGTCGAACGCGCCGTCCACGTCACGTCCAAGCCGCCCGTCGAGATCCGCCCGCACTGGTTCGGCAAGGGCCGCCTCGACTTCCGCCCCGAGCGCTACTGGAGGCCCGGCACCCAGGTCACCGTCGCGCTCAGGCTGCGGGACGTGGAAGGGGCGCCCGGGGTCTACGGGTTGCAGTACAAGACGTTCTCCTTCACCGTCGGCCGCAGCCAGGTCTCCCTGGTCGACGCCGCCAGGCACACCATGCAGGTGAGGCGCGACGGCGAGCTGCTCGCGACCGTGCCGATCACCGCCGGTGCCCCGAGGACGACCACGTACAACGGCAAGATGGTCGTCTCCGAGATGCTAGAAGTGACCCGTATGAACAGCCGCACGGTCGGCTTCGGCGGCGAGTACGACATCCCGGACGTCCCGCACGCCATGCGCCTGACCGACTCGGGCACCTTCCTGCACGGCAACTACTGGGCGCCGGACGCCCCCGGCAAGGTCAATGTCAGCCACGGCTGTGTGGGCCTGAGGGATGTGAAGGGGGGCGGTTCGGACACCCCGGCGGGCTGGTTCTTCGACCGCAGCCTCATCGGGGACGTCGTGGAGGTCGTCCACAGCAATGACAAAAAGGTCGCTCCTGACAACGGACTCGGAGGGTGGAATATGGGCTGGAAGGAGTGGAAGGCGGGCAGCGCGGTGAAGTAACCAGGTGGGGGCGGGGTCGGGCCCCGGTCGGGCGGGCGCAGTTGGGACCGAACGGTGACAATCGCCCCCGCCGACGGGTCTGATCTTGCGGTTAATATCGCCGGACGCGCGGGACGCGCAGGGGTTGCGGGCCTGGGACCGGGCCCGGCGAGGGGAGAAAAGATCTTGAACGTGCGACCGATATCGGGGGCGTCGGTTGACGCACGCGGGCGTGGCCGCAGGCGGATGGCGGCGCTTGTGCTGGGGGTCGTGCTGACCGCCGTCACCGCGTGCGGGGGAGGCGGCGGGGGCTCGGACGCCAAGCCGGGGGCCGGAGAGAGCAAGAACGCCGGGGATTCCGCTTCCGCGCAGAGCAAGCAGTCGGTGGCCGTCGTGTCCATCGCCCCCAAGGACGGCGCCAAGTCCGTCGAGACCAGCGGGGCCCTCAAGATCGGCGCCGACAAGGGCAAGCTGACCACGGTCGAGGTCAAGGACTCCAAGGGCGAGAAGATCGACGGCGCGATATCCGCCGACGGCGCCTCCTGGACGCCGTCCAGCCATCTGGCCGCCGCCACCAAGTACACGGTGCACGCGGTCGCCAAGGACTCCGAGGGCCGTGAGGCCGCCGAGGACTCCAGCTTCACCACGCTGACGCCGAAGAACACCTTCATCGGCACCTTCACGCCCGAGGACGGCTCCAAGGTCGGCGTCGGAATGCCCTTCTCCATCCGCTTCACCCGGGGCATCACCAAGCCCGAGGACGTCGAGAAGGCCATCACGATCAAGACCGAGCCGGCCGTCGAGGTCGCGGGTCACTGGTTCGGCAACGACCGGCTGGACTTCCGCCCCGAGGACTACTGGAAGGCCGGCACCAAGGTCACCGTCGAGCTGAACCTGGACGGCGTCGAGGGCCGCAGCGGCGTCTACGGCAAGCAGTCCAAGACCGTGTCCTTCACCGTCGGCCGCAGCCAGGTCTCCATCGTGGACGCCAAGAAGCACACGATGAAGGTCATGCGGGACGGCAAGCTCTACAAGACCATCCCGGTCACGACCGGCAAGCCCGGCTACGCCACGTGGAACGGCCAGATGGTCATCAGCGAGAAGTTCACGGTGACCCGGATGAACGGCGACACCGTCGGCTACGACGGCGAGTACGACATCAAGGACGTCCCGCACGCCATGCGGCTGACCAACTCCGGCACCTTCGTGCACGGCAACTACTGGGGCGGCGGCGCCTTCGGCAACTACAACGCCAGCCACGGCTGCATCGGTCTGCGCGATGTCCGCGGCGGCTACGACAGTTCGGTGCCGGCCGCGTGGTTCTTCAACAACTCCATGGTCGGTGACGTGGTGACCGTGAAGAACTCCACCGACCCGACGGTCGACCCGGCCAACGGCCTCAACGGCTGGAACCTGTCCTGGGCGGAGTGGAAGAAGTAGCGGTTCGTACGACGACGGCGGCCCCGGTGTGAGACATCGCACCGGGGCCGTTGTCGTTAGTCGCCGTTAACCTTCCCTCATGACCGTGACTCTCGAAGTGGCCGACGGAGTCGGCACGATTCGCCTCGACCGCCCGCCCATGAACGCGCTGGACATCGCCGTCCAGGACCGGCTCAAGGAGCTCGCCGAGGAGGCCGCGCGGCGCGAGGACGTGCGGGCCGTGGTGCTCTACGGCGGGGAGAAGGTGTTCGCGGCGGGCGCGGACATCAAGGAGATGCAGGCCATGGACCACACGGCGATGGTCCTGCGCGCCCGCGCCCTCCAGGACTCCTTCACGGCGGTGGCCCGCATCCCCAAGCCGGTCGTCGCGGCCGTCACCGGCTACGCCCTGGGCGGCGGTTGCGAACTGGCGCTGTGCGCGGACTTCCGTATCGTCGCCGACAACGCCAAGCTGGGCCAGCCCGAGATCCTGCTCGGCCTGATCCCGGGCGCCGGCGGCACCCAGCGTCTCGCCCGGCTCATCGGCCCGTCCAAGGCGAAGGACCTCATCTTCACCGGCCGGATGGTCAAGGCCGACGAGGCCGAGAGGCTGGGCCTGGCGGACCGGGTCGTCCCGGCCGCCGACGTGTACACCGAGGCGCACGCCTGGGCGGCGCGGCTCGCACAGGGCCCGGCGATCGCGCTGCGCGCCGCGAAGGAGTCCATCGACACCGGACTGGAGACCGACATCGACACCGGACTGGCCGTCGAACGGAACTGGTTCGCGGGCCTGTTCGCCACCGCGGACCGCGAGACGGGTATGCGCAGCTTCGTCGAGGAAGGCCCTGGCAAGGCCAAGTTCCTGTGAGGAAACTCCTGAGGAAAGTCGCCTGAACCACTTGCTGTTGACGGGATGTCTGATCCGGGTCCCTCGATGGGGCGGTTTTATGGGAGCCTTAAGGCAACCTTAAGTCTGCCTTGTCGAGGGAGTCCTGGATTGCCCCCAGTCGAGCCTTCTCCGCAGGTCAGAGGGGCTTCAGCAAGCCCTGAAATGCCTTTGGCATATGCCGATCGGAACCGGCGGAATGGTGGATTCCGGGGGGCGTATTCCGTAGAGACGGCCCCGGAGGGCGTCCGGTGCGGCCATGATGGGGGCATGGCGGGGCTGGACGGTATCGAACAGCCGCGGGGACACGGCCGTGCGACCGCGGCGCGGTGGTCGCCCACGGTCGAGGACGAACACGCGCTCAAGGCGCTGGAGTTGTTCGGCAACCCGACGGAGGCGGAGGTTCCGCTGCCCTCGCGTCCCGAGTCCGCGGCGGCCGCGCGGCGGCTGACCCAGGTCGTGGTCCTGCGCCAGTGGGGGCTCACCCCGAAGATGACCGAGGACGCGGTCTTACTCGTCTCCGAGCTCGTGGGCAACGCGGTGCGTCATACGGGGGCCCGGGTCTTCGGGCTCCGGATGCGGCGTCGCCGTGGGTGGATCCGGGTCGAGGTGCGTGATCCCTCGCGTGGGTTGCCCTGTCTGATGCCGGTGCAGGAGATGGACATCAGCGGGCGGGGACTCTTCCTGGTGGACAAGCTGTCCGACCGGTGGGGAGTCGATCTGCTGCCCCGAGGGAAGACCACATGGTTCGAGATGAGGGTCGCGGACCGCTGATCCGGTAGGGCCGTCGAACGGCTCAATCGCGAGTTTTCTCCCTCAATCCCCCTTAAATGGGGCGGGTGACCACGACCGATCGTCGGACCGTGCTGCGTGCCAGCGCCGGGCTCGTCCTCGCCACCGGGTGTGCCACCAGTGGTGCCGTCGCCCACCCCGCCCACTCCCGCGCACCGGCCGAGCCGCCACC
>NZ_JABERD010000057.1 GCF_013044505.1 Streptomyces sp. S3(2020)
GGTGTCCAGGGGGCTTGGGCTGTCGCTTCCGGGGTGTCGCTCGGTCGTCATGCCGTCACTCCCGCCGGTGCCATGAGGCCGTCGGTCAGGCGTGCCTCGCGGTCCGCGTACGCGGCCACCTGGGCGTCGTGGGTGATGAGGAGGACCGCGGTGCCCTGCTCGCGGGCCGTGTGCACCAGGGCCGTCATCACCTGCTCGCCGGCCAGGGAGTCCAGTGCGCCGGTGGGCTCGTCGGCGAAGACCACCTTCGGCTCGGTGACCAGGGCCCGGGCCAGGGAGGTGCGCTGGGCCTGGCCGCCGCTCATCTCGCCGGGACGGAGGTCCTCCTGGCCGCGCACGCCGAAGCGCTCCAGCCACTCGCCCGCCTTCTCGTGGGCGGCACCCCGGGCGGCACCCGCCAGCATCAGCGGCAGGGCGACATTGTCGAGCGCGGTCAGCTCGGGAATCAGCTGGCCGAACTGGAAGACCACCCCGAACTCGGTCCGGCGCAGCTCGCTCAACCGCTTCTCGGGCAGGGTGTCGAGCCGTTCACCGGCGTAGGAGACCGAGCCGCCGTCCGGACGGACGATGCCCGCCAGGCAGTGCAGCAGCGTCGACTTCCCGCTGCCGCTGGCACCGGTGACGGCCAGGATCTCGCCCGCCCGCAGCTCCACCGAGGCACCGCGCAGGGCCTCCGTCCTGCCGTGCGCCTTGACGAGGTCACGGGCCGCCAGAAGCGGCACTTCGTTGCTCATGCTGTGTCGACCTCCGCGGTCAGGGTGGTCAGCCGGCCCGCCGTGGTGGTCATCCAACGGAGGTCGGCGTCGAGGTGGTTGAGGGCGTAGTCCGCCGAGAGCACGGTCGCGAGGTCCGCGCCCTTGGCCGTCTTGACCTGGGTGAGTTCACGCATCCGCGCCATGTGGGCGGTGCGTTGGGCACGGAGATAGGCCTCCGCGTCACCGTCGGCCAGGATCGCGACGACGACCTTGGCGAAGATCTCGTTGGTCACGAAGGGCGCGGGCGGAGTGATCTCCCCGGCCCACGTGGCGAGTTCTCGCCGTCCGTCGGCGGTGGAGCGGTACATCGTGCGCTCCGGTCCGCCGTCCGAATCGGTGCCCTCGACCTCGGCGAGGCCGTCGCGCACCAGTCGTTGAAGGGTTGTGTAGACCTGCCCGTAGGCCAGCGGACGGGCCTGCGGGAAGCGTTCGTCGTGGCGTCGCTTGAGGTCGTAGCCATGGCTCGGCCCCGTGGCGAGCAGCCCCAGCAGGATGTGGCGGGTGCTCATGGCGATCATTATGCACTCGCTACATGTACTGAGTGAATAGTGGTCGGTTATCGGTCACGACTGACCGGTCGGCGGTGGCTGGAACCGGCCACTGCCCCTGGTCCGGAGTCGTCCGAACTGTCCCCGAAGTGCCCCCATGTGACGTCCGATCAGGCACCGGGATTCGGCCAAGCGCCGCGCCCTGTGACGAAATCAGGGTTTTACAACGAGGGTCGACTCGATTCAAAGTACGGATCGATCGCATGATGATCACGGTCGGCGCCAGCACTGAGCTTCTGTTCGCTATGTGCTGAGACGGTCTGAGCGCCTCAGTGGCGCCCCGTGGTCGCGGAGAGTTTCCTCGACCGACGGCGACCGTTCATCCCGGCTCAAGCGCTTTCTGTCTGACGTAAAGCCAGAGAACCGTCTTCTGTCGCACCCTTCTCGATTCTGAGACAGGGGACTTTTCCGCGCGCCGATCGACGGTCGACTCCGGCTGCCGACATCGACATGAACTTGCCTTCTCTTTGGCATGCCCATGTCTATTCTTTGCCTTTTCTGAACGCACTCACAAAGTGACCGATTCCAGGTTCGAGGATGATGGCGAAAACCATGGGGTCCCAGGAATTGTCCCTGCCAGACATGCTGCGCGCGGTCGGTCGTGCCTGTCGGCGGGCCGAGGCCGGGCCCCGGCCGCTCCCTCTACGCGCCGCACTCCCCGGCTGCCCCCTTCCCTTGGCCGGAGGCCGGTCGAGTTCGGCGGCGCGGCGGGATCGGAGCGTACGCAACAGAATGTGAGGAGATGCACGTTGTAGCCATTGGTACGTCTGCCGCGGCGCCCATTGGGTAGGGCTGCGATACACCCGCAAGGTCGCCGTACTCGACAAGGAGGCCCCTCGTGGTCGCTCCCGCGCACCCCCGTTCCAAACCCGTGGCGCAGTTGCCGTCCCTCGAACCCGAGCCGCACTTCTGTGTGTTCAGCGCGGAGGGCGCCTGCGCCGAGATCCCGCTGACCAGTGAGGCACCGCTGCCCGACGCGGAGCCCCTCACCAGCGAGCCGCCGCTCGCCGAAGCCGCCCACCTGACCAGCGAGTCTGCGGTCTTCGAGCCGGACCCCGCGAGGCCGTAGATGGCGGCGCAGGGGTCGGCCGAACCGCCTTCCGAGGACCTGTCCCGCCTCGCCGAGCTGCATGGCGTCGCCACCTCCTACAGCCCGTCCCCGGACCGTACGGTCGCTGCCTCGGCCACCGCCGTCACCCTCGCCCTGACCGCCCTCGGTGTGGACACCGGCCGCCCCGCCGCCGCGCTGGCGGCCCGCGAGCGTGAGCTGCGCGACCGGCTGCTGCCGCCGACGGTGGTCTGCTGGAGCGGCAGCCCGCCCGCGTCCCTCGGGAACCTGCCCAGGGGCACTCGGCTGCGGATCGAGACCGAACAGGGCGAGACTCGCGCCGCCGCCGACCAACTCCCGCCCGGAGTACACCGGTTGACCGCCACCGCCCCCGACGGCCGGGTGGCCGAGTCCCATCTGGTCGTCGCCCCCGCCCGGCTCCCCACGGCCACCGGACGCTCGTACGGACTCCTCGTCCAGCTCTACTCCCTGCTCTCCCGGCGCTCCTGGGGCATGGGCGACCTCGGCGACCTCGCCGAACTGACCGCCTGGGCCGGGCGGGCGCTCGGCGCCGGGTTCGTGCAGGTCAACCCGTTGCACGCGGCGGTGCCCGGCGCCCCCACGGACCCCTCGCCGTACCGGCCCTCCTCGCGGCGCTTCCCGGACCCGGTGCATCTGCGCGTCGAGGACGTGCCCGAGTACGCCCATGTGACCGACCGCGAGGCGGTGCGGTCGCTCGCCGAACGGGCCGCGCGGCTGCGTGAAGCGGTGCTGGAGAAGGGCGCGTTGATCGACCGGGACGCCGTGTGGGAGCTCAAGCGGGAGGCGCTGGAGCTGGTGCGCGAGGTGCCGCTCGGCCCTGGCCGGCGGGCCGCCTACGCAGACTTCCTCGCCGAGGAGGGCGAGGCCCTGGAGGACCACGCGACGTGGTGCGCGCTCGCGGAGGTGCACGGCTCGGACTGGAGCCGGTGGCCCGAGGGTCTGCGCGACCCCCGCTCGGCCGAAACCGCCCGCGCCCGCACCGAGTTGATGGAACGCGTCGACTTCCACTGCCGCCTCGCCTGGCTCACCGACGCCCAGCTCGTCGCCTCGCAGCGGGCGGCCCGGGACGCCGGGATGCCGGTCGGGATCGTCCACGACCTGGCGGTGGGCGTGCACCCCGGGGGCGCCGACGCCTGGGCGCAGCAGGAGTACTTCGCGGCCGGGATGTCGGTCGGCGCACCCCCGGACGCGTTCAACGCGCGCGGGCAGGACTGGGGACTGCCGCCGTGGCGCCCGGACCGCCTGGCCGCCTCGGGCTACGCCCCCTACCGGCGCCTGCTGAAAGCCCTCTTCCGCTACGCCGGTGCCCTGCGCATCGACCATGTGATGGGCCTGTTCCGCCTCTGGTGGGTCCCGCAGGGACACCCGCCGACCGAGGGCACCTACATCCGCTACGACGCCGAGGCGATGCTCGCGATCCTGGTCCTGGAGGCCTCGCGCGCCGGGTCGGTGGTGATCGGCGAGGATCTGGGCACGGTGGAGCCCGGGGTGCGCGAGACGCTGCGCGAACGCGGGGTGCTCGGTACGTCGGTGCTCTGGTTCGAGCGGGACTGGGAGGGCGACGGCCGGCCGCTGCCGCCGGACCGCTGGCGCGCCGACTGCCTCGCCACCGCGACCACCCACGACCTGCCGTCCACCGCGGCCCGTCTGACGGGCGAACACGTCGAACTCCGCTCCCGGCTGGGCCTGCTGACCCGGGAACTCGCGGAGGAACGGACCGAGGCGGCGGCGGACACCGGGGAGTGGCTGGAGGTACTGGCACGGCTGGGCCTGCTGCACGGCACCGGCGGCGGCCACAGCACTTCGACGGAGGAGGCCGAGATCCAGGCCGTGCACCGGTTCCTGCTGCGGACGCCCGCGCGGCTGGTGGGGGTGTGGCTGCCGGACGCGGTGGGCGACCGCCGGCCCCAGAACCTGCCGGGCACCTGGGACCAGTACCCGAACTGGCGCCTGCCGATCGCGGACGCGGAGGGGAGACCGGTGACGCTGGAGGACCTGGCGGCCTCCCCGCGCCTGCACGGCCTGGTGGAGGTGCTACGAGGGGAGCGGCACGGGTAGTTCCGGATCGGACCCCCCTCCCACCGCCCACGTATGGCACCCCGGGCGCGCGAGGCCATAAGGCATTCGATACTTTTGGGATCGTGGACAAGAAGAACGCCCTGCGCGCCGGTGCCCTGGCTGCCGGTACGACGCTGATGATGCTGCTCATGACGTCTCCCGCGCTCGCGCTCACCCGCGACGACGGCGACGACCCCGGTCCGGGCCTGAGCGTCATGGAGACGCTGGGTCTCTACGTCGTGGCCCCGCTCGCGATCTTCGGGGTCATCGTCGCTCTGGTGATGGTCCTGGACAAGTCCCACCCGGAGCACCGGGTGAGCGCCAAGCCCAAGGCCGCCTCGAAGGCCTGACCGCACGCTTCCAGGGGCGCCGTCCTCGCCGTACGTGGGCGAGGGCGGCGCCCCTGACGTGTTCGCGGACGGTGTCGCTCAGGGGCTCGGTGCCGTCAGATACCGCTGCACCGTCGGCGCCAGCCACGCCACGATCTCCTCGGGTGCCAGCGCCACCGCGGACGGGATCCGCAGCACATAGCGGGTCAGCGCCAGCCCCAGCAGCTGCGACGACACGAGCGCGGCCCGCGCCGGCACCTGCTGGGGGTCCGGGCACGCCCGCTCGGCGATCGGCAGCAGCTGGTCCCGGAAGATGCCCTGCATCCGCTCGGCCCCGGCCGCGTTCGTCGCGCCGACCCGCAGCAGCGCCGTGAGCACCTCGTTCTCCTCCCAGGTGGCGAGGAAGTGCGTCACCAGAGCCCGGCCGACCTCCTTGCGGGGCAGCGCGCCCACGTCCGGCAGCCGCAGGTCGATGGCGACCGCCGCCGCGAAGAGGCCTTCCTTGTTGCCGTAGTAGCGCATGACCATGGACGGATCGATGCCCGCGTCCTTGGCGATCGCGCGGATGGTGGCGCGCTCGTAGCCGTCGGCGGCGAAGCGTTCGCGGGCCGCGGTGAGGATCGCGCCTCGGGTGGCGTCGGAGCGGCGGGGCGCGGCCGGGCCGGGGGGCGTGGTCGTGGTGTCGCTGTTGCTGCCGTTCATGCCTACGAGCGTAGGCCAACAGTCGTTTGCCAACAAGTGTTGACTCCTCTGCCCAGCCCTCGCTAGTCTCGTCAACGAGCGTTGGCAAACAATCGTTGGCAACCAATCGTTGGCAATCACTTGTTGGCAAACGGACGTTGGCATCAGGAGGCCACCATGAACGGCACCGCCACACACCGCACCGTGATCGTCGTCGGCTCCGGCCCCACCGGTCTGCTCCTCGCCGGCGACCTCGCCACCGCGGGCGTCCCCGTCACCCTCCTCGAAAAGCGCCCCCACAAGATCAGCAACCTCTCCCGCGCCTTCGGGGTGCACGCCCGCACCCTGGAGCAGCTCGACGCCCGCGGTCTCGCCGACCGGCTGCTCGCCACCGGCGACACCATCACCGGCCTGCGGGCCTTCGACCGCCTCACGCTCGACCTGGGCACGCTGGAGTCCCGCTTCCCGTTCCTGCTGATCACCCCGCAGTACGAGGTCGAGCGGCTGCTGGAGCGCCGGGCCCGGGAGGCCGGGGTCGAGTTCGCTTACGAGAGCGAGGTCGTGGGGCTGCGGCAGGACGCCGACGGGGTCGAGCTGGAGGTGCGGGGCGCGGACGGGACGGTCGCCGTCCGCCGCGCGGCCTATGTCGTCGGCGCCGACGGACACCACAGCGCCGTGCGCCGGGCGATCGGACTGGACTTCCCCGGGGTCTCCGTCATCAAGTCGCTGTTCCTGGCGGACGTCCGGCTCACCGAGCGGCCCGAGGACGTGCTCACCGTCAACGGCGCGGGCGACTGCTTCGCGATGATCGCCTCCTTCGGCGACGGCTGGTACCGGGTCATGGGCTGGAACCGCCGGCACGAGGTCCCCGACGACGTCCCCATCGACCTCGACGAGGTCAAGGACGTCACCCGCCGCGCCCTGGGCACCGACTACGGCATGCACGACGCCCGCTGGCTCTCCCGCTTCCACAGCGACGAACGCCAGGCGCCGCGGTACCGGGTGGGCCGGGTCTTCCTCGCCGGGGACGCCGCGCACATCCACTCCCCGGCCGGCGGCCAGGGCATGAACACCGGCCTCCAGGACGCGGCCAACCTGAGCTGGAAGCTCGCCGCGGCCGTCCAGGGGTGGGCGCCCGAGGGGCTCCTCGGCACCTACGAGACCGAGCGGCACCCGGTCGGCAGGGCGGTGCTGCGCAGCAGTGGCGGACTGGTCCGGCTGGCGCGGGCGCAGAGCCCGGCACTGCGGGCCGTGCGCGCGCTGGTCTCCGCCGTCGGCAACCTGGTGGGCCCCGCCCGCCGCAAGGCCCTCGGCCAGATCTCCGGCATCGGCTACCGGTACCCCGCGCCCCGCGGCGCCCACCGCCTCACCGGCACCCGGGTGCCCGACGTGGCCCTGAAGGGCGGGCGCCTGTACGAGGCCCTGCGCGGCGGCCGGTTCGTCCTGATCGCGCCGGAGGCCTACGAGGGCCAGGGGGCCCGCGAGGACCGGCTGACGGTGGAGCGCTGGGCGAGCGACCGCCGTACGGCCCTCCTGGTCCGCCCCGACGGATACGTGGCCTGGGCGGCGGAGTCGCCGGACGCCGCGGCCGTCGAGCGGGCGCTCACCGCCCACCTGGGGTGACCGGGGTCCGGGCCGTGCTCAGTTCGGTGGTGTGCGGGTTCCCGCCAGCAAGTGGCGGAGCAGGTCGGCCAGTTGGTCGACCTGCTCGTCGTCGAGGACGGACAGCGCCTCGGTCTCGGTGGCGAGGCCGGCACCGACCGCCTCGTCGAGGACGTTCAGCCCCTTGTCGGTGAGGGTGACCTGGAGGCCCCGGCGGTCGTGCGGGTCGGGGGAGCGGCGGAGCAGGCCCGCGCGCTCCAGTTTGTCGAGCCGGCCGGTCATGCCGCCCGTCGTGAGCATCAGCGTCGCGGAGAGCTGGCGGGGCGAGAGCGTGAAGGGCTCGCCGGCCCGGCGCAGGGTGGCCAGGACGTCGAACTCGCCGCGGGAGATGCCGTAGGGGACGTACGCCTTCTCCATCCGGTCGCCCATGGCCCGTGACAGCCGGAAGATCCGCCCGAAGACCTCCATCGCCCGGGTGTCGAGGTCGGGCCGTACGGCGCCCCACTGCTCGATGATCGCGTCGACGGGGTCCCTGGGGGGCTGCTGAGGCTTGGCGTCCATGGGGGGAGTATCCCGCCGCCGACCGGTCGGCCGCAAGAAAGTGGCTCACTGGCAAGTAGCTTGCCTGAAAGTGGCTTGCGTAAAAGTTGCTTAGCGCTAAGCTGCTTTCGAGCGAGCTACTTCCCCTCCCGAAGGGACCCGTCATGAACCGGTCCGCGACCATCCTCCTCACCGCCCTCGCCCCCGTCTCCTGGGGCACCACCTATGCCGTCACCAGCGAGTTCCTCCCGGCCGACCGTCCCCTGTTCACCGGGCTGGTGCGCGCCCTGCCCGCCGGGCTGCTGCTGCTCGCGGTCGCGCGGGTGCTGCCGAAGGGCGCCTGGTGGTGGAAGGCGACGGTGCTCGGGGCGCTGAACATCGGCGCGTTCTTCCCGCTGCTGTTCCTGTCGGCGTACCGGCTGCCCGGCGGTATGGCCGCGGTCGTCGGGTCGGTGGGGCCGCTGCTCGTCGTGGGGCTGTCGGCGCTGTTGCTGGGGCAGCGGCCGACCGCGCGGAGTGTGGTCACCGGGGTCGTCGCGGCGTTCGGGGTGAGTCTCGTCGTACTGAAGGCGGCCGGGGCGCTCGACGCCGTCGGTGTGCTGGCGGCCTTGGCCTCGGCCGCTTCGATGTCCGCCGGGACCGTGCTGACCAAGCGGTGGGGGCGGCCCGACGGGGTGGGGCCGCTCGCGCTCACCGGGTGGCAGCTGACCGCGGGCGGGCTGCTCATCGCGCCGCTCGCGCTGCTGGTCGAGGGCGCCCCGCCCGCGCTCGACGGACGGGCGGTCGGCGGCTACCTCTATCTGGCACTGGCGAACACGGCGGTCTCGTACTGGCTCTGGTTCCGCGGCATCGGCCGGCTCAGCGCCACCCAGGTCACCTTCCTGGGCCCGCTCTCCCCGCTGACCGCCGCGATCATCGGCTGGGCGGCGCTCGGACAGGCGCTGACACCGGTCCAACTGGCCGGGATGGCCGTGGCGTTCGGGGCGACGGTGGCGGGACAGCTGGGGTCGGGGACGGCGCGCGCGGCCCGCCGCTCGGAGCGGACCGGTCGCGGGGAGGTGCGGGACGCGGCAGGCCGCCAGGACACGATGGACGTGACCCGCGCGGCACTGCGACGGTAGCCCCACCCGGGGCGGGGCCCCGCCCCCCCCGTGAACCCGTTCGGCCCGGTTCGGCAAGTACAGGTTGAACACCGTCACTTCCACCGACCCCACCACACGGACGGACTGTCCATGACCGACTTGGCCGGCAGCGGCAGTGACGCCGCCCTCATCGCGGCGTCGCTGGAGGAACCCGAGTGCTTCGCGGCGCTCTTCGACCGCCATGCCCCCGCCATCCACCAGTACGTCGCCCGGCGGCTCGGCCGGGACGCGGCCGACGACGTCACCGCGGAGACGTTCCTGACGGCCTTCCGGATACGGGCCCGGTTCGACCCCGCCAGAGCCGGCGTCCGGCCCTGGCTGCACGGCATCGCGGCCAAGCAGATCGGCCGGCACCGCCGTGACGAGATCAGGGCGCTGAAGCTGCTCGCCCGCACCGGCCACGACCCGGTCGCCGAGAGCTGGACCGACTCCGCCGACGACCGCCTCGCCGCCGAGGCCGCCTCACGCCCGCTGGCCAAGGCACTGGCCGGGCTCTCCGCGGGCGACCGGCACGTCCTGCTGCTCTTCGCCTGGGCCGACTTCAGCTACCAGGAGATCGCCGAGGCCCTCGACATCCCCGTGGGCACCGTCCGCTCCCGCCTCAACCGCGCCCGAAGAAAGCTGCGCGCCGCGACCGGCGCGGCCGCCGGCCCCCTCCTCGAAGCTCGCGTACACGAAGGTGATCCCGCATGAACGAGCTCTCCGAACTCCGCGACCTGCGCGCCGACGCCCCCCTTCCCGACGGTGCACGGCTCGCCGCCCCCCGAAACCGGCTCACCTCGGCGTTCCGGCAGCAGACCCGCGCCGTGCCCCGGCGCCGGACGATCCTGGCCGGCGCCGCCACCGCGGGGGCCCTCGCCGTGACCGCAGGCATCGTCGTGGCCCTGCCCGAGGACGACACCCCCGCGAGGAAGGGCCCCCAGGTCCTGTCCGCCGGAGCCTCCGCCGAGGCCCTCGAACTCGCCGCCGCCACCGTGGAGAAGTACGACGGCACCGAGCCGCGGCCCAAGCAGTGGGTGTACGTGAAGAGCACCGCCTTCCTCCAGGGCAAGCCCCAGACCAGCGAGCTGTGGACCCGCTGGGACGGCACCGGCTTCGCCCAGAAGCCCGGCTTCAGCGTGGAAGTCGGCCTGGACCCGGACAAGATGTCGGTCTGGTACGGGCCCAACCAGGAGGAGAAGCTCAAGGAGGAGGGCTACGACGACCGCTCCCAGCGGCAGTTCTACCGCTTCCTCGCCACCCTCCCCAGCGACCCCGACCGCATGATGAAGCGCATCCGCGAGGAGCACGCCATCGGCTCCATCGAGGGCGAGACGCCCGCACAGCGCGACTGGCGGGAGATCGACGTCCTGTACCGGTCCGTCCTCATCCCGCCGAAGGTCCAGGCAGGCCTGTTCCGGGCGCTCGCGAAGATCCCCGGCGCCCGGGTGACGACGGGCGTCAAGGACCCGCTGGGCCGTAGGGCGATCGGGGTGAGCGTGACCTGGCCGGGGCGCACGGCCTCGGGCTCGAAGGGCAGGCAGGAGATCTTCTTCGACGCGAAGACCTACGGCTACCTGGGCCAGACCAGGAACGACGGGGCGTCGGTCGCCGCCCGCGACGACTGGGGTGTCGTCGACAAGCCCGGCGACCACCCCTGAGCACACGAAAGGGGCGCCCGGCACGAAGCACCGGGCGCCCCCATGGCCGTACGGACGACTACGAAGCCGCCGCGTCCGCCGCCTGGGCCCTCAGCGCGCGCTCCACGCCCGCGCGGGACTCCGAGACCAGGCGACGCAGGGCCGCGTTGGGCTCGGCGGAGGCCAGCCAGGCGTCCGTCTTGTCCAGGGTCTCCTGCGAGACCTGGATCGTCGGGTAGAGGCCGACCGCGATCTGCTGGGCGATCTCGTGGGAGCGGGTGTCCCAGATGCCCTTGACCACCTCGAAGTACTTGTCCGTGTACGACGCGAGCAGCTCGCGCTGCCCGGTCTGGACGAAGCCTCCGATGACCGCCTCCTGCACCGCGTTCGGGAGCTTGTCCGACTCGATGACCTGGGCCCAGGCCTCGGCCTTGGCCTCCTCGGTCGGGCGGGCGGCACGGGCGGTGGCCGCGTGACGCTCACCGGCCGCGGTCCTGTCCCGCTCGTACTCGCCCGCGATCTCCGCCTCGTCGAAGCGGCCGACCGACGCCAGGCACTCCACGAACGCCCAGCGCAGCTCGGTGTCGACGGCCAGGCCCTCGATCGTCTGCGAGCCGTCCAGCAGGGCCTCCAGGAGGTCCAGCTGCTCCGGCGTACGGGCCGTCGCCGCGAACGCGCGCGCCCACGCCAGCTGGTGGTCGCTGCCCGCGGCCGCCGCACGCAGATGCGCCAGCGTGGCGTCCGTCCAGCGGGTCAACAGGGCCTCGCGGGCGGTCGGGGCGGCGTACAGCTCGATCGCCAGCTTCACCTGGCGGTGCAGGGACTGCACGACACCGATGTCCGACTCCTTGCCGATGCCGGACAGGACGAGGGACAGGTAGTCGCGGGTGGCCAGCTCGGCGTCGCGGGTCATGTCCCACGCCGAGGCCCAGCACAGCGCGCGCGGCAGCGAGGACTCGAAGTCGCCCAGGTGCTCCGTCACGAAGGCCAGGGACTGCTCGTCGAGACGGACCTTCGCGTACGACAGGTCGTCGTCGTTGAGGAGCACGACCGCCGGACGGCGCTTGCCCAGCAGCTGCGGTACGGCCGTCAGCTCGCCGTCCACGTCCAGCTCGACGCGCTCGTCGCGGACCAGCTTGCCGCTGGCGTCGTCCAGCTCGTACAGGCCGACGGCGATGCGGTGCGGACGCAGCGTGGGCTCGCCCTGCGCGCCCGCCGGCAGGGCCGGGGCCTCCTGGCGGATCGCGAACGAGGTGATGACACCGTGCTCGTCCGTCTTGATCTCGGGACGCAGGATGTTGATGCCGGCCGTCCGCAGCCATTTCTCCGACCAGTTGCCCAGGTCACGGCCGGAGGTCTCCTCCAGGGCGCCCAGCAGGTCGGAGAGGCGGGTGTTGCCGAACGCGTGGCGCTTGAAGTACGCCTGCACACCGCCGAAGAACTCGTCCATGCCGACGTAGGCGACGAGCTGCTTCAGGACGGAGGCGCCCTTGGCGTACGTGATGCCGTCGAAGTTGACCAGGACGTCGTCGAGGTCGCGGATCTCGGCCATGATCGGGTGCGTGGAGGGAAGCTGGTCCTGGCGGTACGCCCACGTCTTCATGGAGTTGGCGAACGTCGTCCACGAGTGCGGCCAGCGGCTGTCCGGCGCGTACGCCTGGCAGGCGATCGACGTGTAGGTGGCGAACGACTCGTTCAGCCACAGGTCGTTCCACCACTCCATGGTGACCAGGTCGCCGAACCACATGTGCGCCAGCTCGTGCAGGATCGTCTCGGCGCGCATCTCGTACGCGGCGTCGGTGACCTTCGAGCGGAAGACGTACTGGTCGCGGATGGTGACCGCGCCCGCGTTCTCCATCGCGCCCGCGTTGAACTCCGGCACGAACAGCTGGTCGTACTTCTTGAACGGGTACGCGTAGTCGAACTTCTCCTGGAACCACTCGAAGCCCTGCCGCGTCACCTCGAAGATCGCGTCCGAGTCGAGGAACTCGGCGAGCGAGGGACGGCAGTAGATGCCGAGCGGGACGGACTGCCCGTCCTTCTCGTACACGCTGTGGACGCTGTGGTACGGGCCGACGATCAGCGCGGTGATGTAGCTGGAGATCCGCGGGGTCGGCTCGAAGACCCAGATGTCGTCCTTCGGCTCCGGCGTGGGGGAGTTGGAGATGACGGTCCAGCCGGTCGGCGCCTTCACGGTGAACTGGAAGGTGGCCTTCAGGTCGGGCTGCTCGAAGGAGGCGAAGACGCGGCGGGCGTCCGGCACCTCGAACTGGGTGTACAGGTAGGCCTGCTGGTCGACGGGGTCGACGAAGCGGTGCAGGCCCTCGCCGGTGTTGGTGTACGCGGCGTCCGCGACCACGCGGAGCACATTGGGGCCCGCCAGCAGGCCGGGGAGCGCGATGCGGGAGTCCTTGAAGACCTCGTCCGGGTCGAGCGGGTCCCCGTTGAGCGTCACCTCGTGGACGGCCGGGGCCACCAGGTCGATGAAGGTCTCGGACCCTCCCTCACCGGCGACGTCGAAGCGCACCGTGGTCACGGACCGGTAGGTACCGCCCTCTTGCGCGCCGGAGAGGTCGAGATCGATCTCGTACGAGTCGACGCTCAGCAGCTTCGCCCGCTGTTGCGCCTCTTCGCGAGTCAGGTTTGTGCCAGGCACGCGGTCATCTCCTCGTTATGTGTGGGTTCGGCGGTTCGGCCATCCTTCCACGGGTCCCGTACCGAACGCGATGTCCAAAACCCGCCGGTGACCGGGGCGGACACGCGCGGGGTGTCTCCGACGGTTGGGCAGGATACGTGCGGTCCGTCCTGGCCGGCGCCCCCGCGGACTGCCGCTGCAAGGGCCACGTCCGTATCCCGCCAGTCATCCGGCCGCCTCCGCGCCAGCCTGGGATCCATGACTACGTACACCGCACTGCCCGTCCCCGCGTCCGTCCTGAAGGAGCTGCGTGCTGCTGACGACGCGGGACGCCAGATGGTTCCCCTGACCGACGAGGAGGGCGGGGCACCGCTGCGCTGCTGTCTGCGGCGCAGCGCGCCCGGCGAGCTGATCGCCCTCGTCTCCTACGCCCCGCTGCGCCGCTGGGCCGCGGAGACGGGCGCCGAGCCGGGCGCCTACGACGAGCAGGGCCCCGTCTTCATCCATGCCGAGGAGTGCGCGGGACCGGAGCCCGCCGGCCATCCCTTCGCGAACGCCCACCGGACGGTCCGCCGGTACTCCGCCGAGGGCCGCATCCTGGGCGGGCAGCTGGTCGCGGCCCTCGACGACGACGCCTTCCGGAACGCGTTCGACGACCCGTCCGTGGCGCTCGTCCACGTCCGGGCCGTCGAGTACGGCTGCTTCCTCTACGAGGTGCGGCGCCCCCGGGCCGTCAGCTCCTAGGCCTTCAGCTCCTGGGCCACCAGTTCCGCGATCTGCACCGCGTTCAGGGCCGCGCCCTTGCGGAGGTTGTCGCCGGAGACGAAGAGGGCGAGGCCGTTGTCGACGGTCTCGTCCTGGCGGATACGGCCCACGTACGAGACGTCCTTGCCGGCCGCCTGGAGCGGGGTCGGGATCTCGGAGAGCTCCACGCCCGGGGCGGTCGACAGCAGCTCCGTCGCGCGCTCCGGGGACAGGGGGCGCGCGAAGCGGGCGTTGATCTGGAGGGAGTGGCCGGAGAAGACCGGGACGCGGACGCAGGTGCCGGAGACCTTGAGCTCGGGGAGCTCCAGGATCTTGCGGGACTCGTGGCGGAGCTTCTGCTCCTCGTCGGTCTCGTTCAGGCCGTCCTCGACGATCGAGCCGGCCAGCGGCAGGACGTTGAAGGCGATGGGCCGCTTGTAGACCTGCGGCTCCGGGAACTCGACCGCCTCGCCGTCGTGCGTCAGCTTGTCCGCGTCGGCGACGACCTTCTGGACCTGGCCGTACAGCTCGGCCACGCCCGCGAGGCCCGAGCCGGAGACCGCCTGGTAGGTGGTGGCGACGAGGGCCTGAAGGCCCGCCTCGGCGTCCAGGACCTTCAGGACCGGCATCGCGGCCATCGTGGTGCAGTTCGGGTTGGCGATGATGCCCTTGGGGCGGTCCGCGACGGCGTGCGGGTTCACCTCGGAGACGACCAGCGGAACCTCGGGGTCCTTGCGCCAGGCCGAGGAGTTGTCGATCACCACGGCGCCCTGCGAGGCGACCTTCTCGGCCAGCGCCTTCGAGGTCGCGCCGCCCGCGGAGAACAGCACGATGTCCAGGCCCGTGTAGTCCGCCGTCGACGCGTCCTCGATGGTCACGCCGTCCAGGACCGACCCCGCCGAACGGGCCGAGGCGAACAGCCGCAGCTCGGTGACCGGGAAGGCGCGCTCCTTGAGGATCCTGCGCATGACCGTGCCGACCTGACCGGTGGCTCCGACGATTCCGACCCTCACAGCGACTCCTTTGCGTGGCGTTTACATGGCCTGGACGTTTCCATCATGCGGCTCATCCGGGCCGGTGTGTCCAATCGTTTGCCCGAGGGGTGGGACGGCACTCCTGTCGGGGACGCGGTTCGAGCGTCCAGGTGCCGAGCGGCCTGACATGGAGGAACGTGCCCGAAATGCGGTGCGGGCCGGAAGATGCGGTGAGTTTCCGGTGCGGGAACAGATTTTCGTCGAGTTCGAGGACGTGGATCATGCCGGTCGCGACGACCACCCGCTCGGCCTCGGGTCCGGTGTGACGTACGACTCCCTGCCCCGCCTCGAACAATTCCGGGAATCGGACCGAACGTTTCCGCCCGCGCCGGCGTCATAGAGGAAACGCGGCTAGGGGAGGGGTGGCTGTGCTGCGCAGAAAGGCCCGTCGCGGCCAGGGGGACGGCGTCCATGACGGGCCGGACGACCCCCTCGACGCGGCTCAGGAACGTCGGGTGCGGGCCGTGCTCGCGCTCGGCGGCGTACCGCAGGCGGACCTGCCGGACGGGGTGCAGCAGGTCCGCCTGCGGTTGCTGGAGCGGGCGGCGAAGGGCTACGAGGCGCCGCGCGACGTCTCCGCGTGGGCGGCCGTCGTCGCCTCCAACCTCGCCATGGACTGGCACCGCTCCAAGCGCCGCCAGGAGCGGATCGGCGAACGCCTCGCCTCCCTGCGCCAGTTGGAGCATCCCTCCGGCGAGGACACCAGCGTGCTCTCCCTCGCCGTCGCCCAGGGACTCGACGAACTGCCCGACTCCCAGCGCCAGGTCCTCGTCCTGCGGTTCTTCGCCGACCTGCCGGTGCGCGACATCGCGCACGAGCTCGGCGTCCCCGAGGGCACGGTCAAGAGCAGGCTGCACACGGCGGTCCGCGCGCTGCGCGCCCGTCTGCACGAGGACGAGGTGGTGTGACATGACCGCCGAACACCGCGGCGTCGACGCGCTGATGGCCGCGATCACCGACGAACCACCGCCCGAGGACGCGGACGCCGCCTTCCTGGCCGAACACCGCAAGGCCGCCGCCGACGTGGCGCTGCTGCGCGAGCAGTTGGGCATCATCGGCGACGCCCTCGCCGAACCGCCGCCGTCCCCCGCCGTGTCCCCGAAGCCCGCACCGGCACGCCTCGCCCCGGCCCGCCGACGCGCCGCCCTCAGGTTCGCCTTCGGCGGCCTCGCGGTGGCCGCGGCCGCCTCCGTGGTCGCCGGGCTGGGCTGGCTGGTGGCCCAGGGCGGCGGCGCCGCGAACGACGCCACGGCCTCCAAGGCCGACGGCGACAGCGGCAGCGTCGGTGCCGAGGCGAGCCAGAGCGGCGGCACCCGCTTCGGCAGCCCGCACTACCTCGCCTGCACCCGTCTGGTCGCCGAAGGCACCATCACCTCGGTCGAACGCCTCGCGGACGGAGTGCAGCTGAGGATCTCCGTGGACGTGATCCGCTACTACAAGCAGGAGGAGCGGCGCCCGGAGCACCTCACCTACGTCGTCGAGGACACCTTCGCCCCCGGCCTCGTGCGCGGCGACCGCGTGCTGTTCGGAGTCCCGAAGGGCGACGCGGTGCCGGACCACTGGGTGGTCGGGGAGAAGCAGGTCGCCCAGGAGCGGGCGTGGATCACGGCCTCGTTGCCGGAGTCGCGCGGCCTGAGCTGCTGATCCTCACCGGGCAACGGAAAGGGCGGGCGCCCGATGGACGCCCGCCCCTCCCTGGTCGTACCCGATGACTACGGTGTGACCTTCTCGATCGTCACGCTGCCGAGGCCCGCGACCGTGCCGCGCGCGTTCACCAGCTGGACCTGACCGAAGAACTCACGGCCCTCGGGAGCGGCCGCCAGGGCGGTGACGTTCGCGGAGACGTCGGCGGTGCCACCCGTGCCCAGCTTGACCGCGACCGAGTCGTCGACCGTGACGGCGCCCAGGGCGGCGGAGAAGAACACGTCCTGGTAGTCGTAGGCCGTCGAACCGGCCGGGATCGCGTAGCCGATGACCTGGATGGTGTACGTACCGGCGGCGGGGTTCGCCACCGAGACGGACTCCTCCGAGTCGCCGTCGGCGGAGGAGCCGGCCTCGTCACCGTTGCCGTCCAGGACGACCAGGTCGAGGTCGGCCGCCGTGTCGGAGACGTTGCCGATGGCGACGTCCAGCGACTTGGCGCCCTCGGGGACCTCGACCGTGGTGACCTGGGTCTCGCCGTCGGCGATGGTCGGGCGGGCCGACTTGGCCGAGCCGAGCGGGCCGCCGACGAGCTTGCCGTCGATCGCGGCGAAGTTGTTCGTCACCTTCCAGGAGGCGGCGGTCGGGGTGCCGACCTTGGCCTCGGGCACGGTCACGACCTCCGGGTCGAAGGCGGCGTCGAGGACGGTGACGTCCAGCTTGTACGGGTTGTCGAGCACCGGCGACGTACGGCGCGACTCGACCTCGATCTCCCAGACACCGGCGACCGGGTTGGCGTACGAACGCACGTCGGGGCGGCAGCCGTTGCCGTCGAGGTAGTTGTTGTAGCAGTTCGGCGTGCTGGTGGTGTCCACCGGAACGCCGTACGGGTGGATCGCGATGAACCGGGTCTGGCTGCCGGTCTTCAGCCCGCCGATGGCGACCTCGAGGGACGTGGCGCCCTCGGGGACGGTCACGAAGTAGTGCTGCGAGCTGTTGCGCTGGACGGTGTTGGACGCCGAGTAGGTGTACTTCACCGGCGCCGAGACCACGACCGTGTTCAGGATCTGCTTGTCGACGCCCTCGGTCCTCGGGTCGTCGACCTCCAGGATCGCGCTCTTGAGACCGGCGGTCGGCGCCTTCGCGGCGATCTTGACCGTGACCGGCTTGTTGAGCTCCAGCTTGATCTCGTCCTTGCCGACGATCGAGAAGGTGCCGGCGGCGTTGTTCTCGAGGTGCAGCTCGTGACGGATCGCCTTGTCGGCGCCGGACGTACGGGTGATGGTGACCTCGTACGACTTCTTGACGCCGGCCTTCAGGCCGCCCTCACGGTCGTAGATGCCGGTGCCGAAGCCCGGCGTCTTCAGGAACTGGTCGATCGCGGTGTCGACCGGCGCCTTGACGGTGTAGTCGTGGGAGGTCGCGCCGTCCTTGATGGAGTCCCAGGCGTCCTCGATGTTGATGAGGCCCGAGCCCTCCTCGTACGCCTGCACACCCTTGATGTGGTCGGCGGTCGAGGTCAGCGCCGTGCGCAGGGTCTTCGGCGTGAGCTCGATGCCCTTCGCCTTGGCGGCGGACAGCAGCAGCGCCGAGGCGCCCGCGGCCTGCGGGGAGGCCATCGAGGTGCCCTGGAGCATGGCGTAACCGGCCGGCAGCGAGTAGCCGGACTCGGCGACCGGGGCGCCCGGCAGCCAGGTCTGGATCGTGTTGATCGAGGCACCCGGGGCGACCAGGGTCGGCGTGAAGCCGCCGTCCTCACGCGGGCCGCGCGAGGAGAACGGGATCAGGGCGTACGGCTTCGAGACGGTCGAGCCGTAGTTGGAGTACCAGGTCGCCTTGGAGATCGAGGCGCCGACGGAGATCACCTTGTCGGCCAGACCGGGGTCGCCGATGGTGTTGGCACCCGGGCCGGAGTTGCCCGCGGAGATCACGAGCTGCACACCGTAGGTGTCGATGAGGCGCGTGTAGAGCTCGGCGCGCGCGTTGTTGCCGTCGTTCAGCGCGGGGAGGCCGCCGATGGACATGTTGACGATGTCGACGCCACGGTTGGCGACGAGGTCGATCATGCCCTCGGTGAGCGCGGTGTTGGTGCAGCCGCCGGTCCAGGTGCAGGCACGGGAGGAGACGACCTTCGCGCCCGGGGCCGCGCCGTTCATCTTGCCGCCGAACAGGCCGTTGGCGGCGGTGATGCCGGCGACGTGGGTGCCGTGCTCGGACTCGATGACGCCGATGTTGACGTAGTCGGCCTTGTCGCCGGCCGCGTTGAAGACGACGTCCTTGCGGATCTCGACCACGAACGGCTGACGCTCGGCGACCTCGGTCGCCGGGTTGTCGGTACCGAACCAGCCGATCTGGAAGCCGTCCTTGTAGGGCTTCATCGCGGCGTCGTCGGAGAAGTCGAAGTTGTTGTTCAGGTCGACCCGGACGGTACCGGCGGCGGCGTCGTAGAGGACGCCCCACACGTCGGTGGTGTCGCCGTCGCGGTTGGAGTCGCCCGCGGCGTCGCCGCCCGCGGTGAACGACTCGCGGAACAGGTTGAACTGGTAGGAGCCCGCCGGGGCCTTCCAGGTGGCGCCCGCGATGGTGAAGGTCGGGCCGCTGACCGGGTTGTTCATCCGGCGCCAGGTGGCGTCCGCGTCGCCGACCGGGTCCGTGGCGGTCACCCAGTCGACGATCTTGCGCTCGCCGGTGGTGGTCTTCTGCAGCGCCGGGTGGCCGAGGTCGACGCCCGAGTCGAGGACGCCGATGGTGATGCCGCGGCCGTCCGCCTTCGGGTGGTCCTCCACGAAGTCGACGGCGCCCGTCTCGAAGGACGGGTTGTACGGGTTCTCGGCAGGGGTCTTCTTGCCGGGCGCCGAGGGGGTGGCCGCCTTGCTCGCGGTCGCGCCATTGGCGGTGTCCGCGCTCGGCGTCGGGTCGTCCAGCGCGATCTCCTGGCGCAGGTCGATGCCGTGCACGGAGGAGAGCTTGACGGCGGCGGCGATGGCCGAGTCCGCCTTCGCGGTGGGGACGGTGGCGCGGACGTAGCCGACCTTGTCGAAGGTGCGGCCCACGAGACCGCCGCTCACGGCGTCCAGCTGCTCGGCGACCTGCTCGGTCTGCCCCGGAGCGGTCGCGATCATCAGCGTGACGTTCTTGTCACCGTCCGCCTTGGCCTCGGCGAGCAGGTCCGCGTCGTCCGAACCGAGCTTGTCGTGGGCGGACTTGGCGCCCGGGTCGGCCGCGACGGGTGCGTCGGCAGCGGCGATGGCCATGGGTATCGGCCCGGCCGCGGAGAGCGCGGCCACGAGACCGGCGGCGACGGCGATGCGCACCACGCGTCTCGCGCCGCCCGAAATCGGTTCGCGCTGGGGGGTGAGGGTCATCTGCATCCCTTGTAGGTAAAGGAACGTGCGGTCTGCGATCGCACAGCTTTACGCATGGGAAGGATGTTTAGGGAGAGTTGACCGAATCGATATGGGCAGATGGGGAAAACCCGCTATCCCCTTTGGGGAGTTGAGTGACAAAAGGTGCGAAACGGCTTCTGGTCTCTCAGGTTTCTCTGGTACGCGCATAGTGCCGCGACGCCTTCGCCCGGTTTCCGCAGGCCGCCATCGAGCACCAGCGGCGCGTGCCGTTCCGTGAGGTGTCGAAGAAGTGCAGGATGCACGCCTCGTGGGCGCAGCCGCGGATCCGGTCGGGCGCGGCGGTGAGGAGCTCCAGGTAGTTGCGCGCGGCGAGCCAGGCGGGCCCCCAGGTGGAGTCGCGGAACTCCGGGACCTCGCCGGGCCCTTCGGCGGTGAGGGTGGCCCGGATCCGGCCGTGCTCCAGGATCGCGTCGAGCGGTGCCACGGCGGCTCCGTGGACGGCCGCGCGCAACGCGTCCCGCGTCTGGAGGGCGTGCCGCAGAGTCAGCGCGTCCGCCTCGAACCGCCCGTCGAGCGCGTTGGCCGCGAGCCACACCGCCAGCCCGTCGATGTCGCTCAGCAGGTCCTGCACGGCCCCCTCCCGCATCCACCGCGTGTTGAGCAGGTCGAGCGCGAGCGGCTCGCCCGTGAGGGGGCGGGGATCGGCGGACATGTGAGGGCTCCCTTCGGTGCTAACCGCTCAAGGGTACGTGACTGGTTGCGTCGGCTATCTGTAACCCTTAACATTATTCTGACAGGTTAGATCAGCTGAAGGGGACAGCCATGGCCTTGCGTACCGGTCACATCGGTCTGAACGTCACCGACCTCGACCGCTCCCTCGCCTTCTACCGCGACGTCCTGGGCTTCGCCCTGATCGGCGAGGGCAAGGAGGAGGACCGGCGGTACGCCTTCCTGGGCGACGGCGAGAGCCTCGTCCTCACGCTCTGGCAGCAGGCGGGAAAGGGCTTCGAGGGCGACCGCGCCGGACTGCACCACCTCGCCTTCGAGGCGGACTCCATCGACCGCGTCAGGGAGTACGAGCAGGCGCTGCGGACGTACGGAGTGGACTTCGCCTACGAGGGGGTCGTCGCCCACCGCGAGGGCGCGGCCTCGGGCGGCATCTTCTTCCACGACCCGGACGGCACCCGCCTGGAGATCTCCGTGCCGAGCGGCGCACAGGGCGCGCCGGCGCCCGTCGAGTCGGCTCCCACCTGCGGCTTCTTCTAGCCATGGGCGTCTATCACGCGGGCTCGCGGACCGTGCAGGACCGGGTCGGGGTGCGGGAGCAGGCGGATCACGTGGGCCGGGCGATCGGCGAGGGCATCAAACCGGTCGCGGCGGCCTTCCTGGAACTCCAGCCGCTCCTGGTCCTGGGCGCCGCCGACCCGTCGACGGGCCGGGTCTGGGCGTCGCCGCTCTCCGGGACGCCGGGGTTCGTCCGGGCCACCGGGCCAAGGCGGATATCGGTGACCGGCGGGCTCCTCCCGACGGACCCGCTGGCGCGGGCGCTCCACCGGGAGGACACCCTCGTCGGCACGATCGCCCTCGACCCCCGCACCCGCCGCCGGATGCGCCTGAACGGCCGACTCCGGCCCACGGAACGGGGGTTCGCGATCGAGGCGGACCGGGTGTTCGCCAACTGCCCGAAGTACCTCCAGCGCAGGGAGTCCTACGAGGTGACGGCCGGCCGGGAGAGCGGCGCCCCTCGCCGGAGCCGCGAACTCACCCCCGCCCAGGCCGAGTTCGTCACCGCCGCCGACACCTTCTTCCTGGCCACCGTCCACCCGGACGGCGCCGACGCCAGCCACCGGGGCGGCAACCCCGGTTTCGTGACGGTGACTTCACCCCGCGAGCTGAGCTGGCGGGACTACCCGGGCAACGCCATGTTCCTCACCCTGGGCAACCTCGCGGCGGACCCCGGAGCGGGCCTGCTGTTCCTCGACTGGACCACGGGCACGGCACTCCAGCTGACGGGCGAGGCGAGCACGGAGTTCGACGGCACGGAACGCAGGGTGCGCTTCACCCTGACGGAGGCCGTCGAGACACCCTCCGCGGTGCCGCTGCGCTGGTCGGCGCCCGAATACTCACCCGCGAATCCCGACCCGGCGGGCTAACTTCCCTGTATGCGCAAGAAGCTGAGGGTGGCGGCCTACGCCATATGCGTCCGCGACGACCAAGTACTCCTCGCCCGCTGGATCGACAACGACGGCTCCCCGGAGTGGACCCTGCCGGGCGGCGGCATGGAACACGGCGAGGACCCCTACGACACGGTGCTGCGGGAGGTGGAGGAGGAGACGGGGTACCACGTGGACATCACCGGACTGCTCGGCGTGCGCACCCGCCGCCACACCTACCGCGGCCGCCTCGGCCGCACCGTCGACCACCACGCCGTGGGGCTCGTCTACGAGGCCCGCGTCACCGGCGGCGAACTGCGCCACGAGATCGGCGGCTCCACCGACATGGCCGCCTGGCACGACCTCACCGCCGTGCCCGGCCTGAACCGCGTGGGCCTCGTCGACGAAGGGCTGCGGCTGTGGCGTGAGCGTCCGGTGACGGGACGGGTGGCGGGGCTCCGGGAGTAGCCGCTCCGGTTCGCCCGCCTGTGCCGTTTCCCTCCCGGAGCGGACACCGTTCTGGGATGCTGAACGCCATCGCCATTGCCGAGGGGGACGGCCATGGACTGGTCGACGTCCATCACATACGGCGCACTGGGCGGCCTCGTCGTGGAGATCGTCGTCTTCTACGGGCGGATCGCGACCTGGCAGGCGGCCAGGCACCGGGCGCTGTCGCGCAACAGACGGCGCGACAAGCTGCCGCGCTTCGACAAGTACGTGGATCCGCCCTCGGACGCCCTGGCCGCGCTGACCCGGATCTCCCTGGGCGCAGGCGCGGGCTGGCTCTTCGCCCCGCAGCTGACGGGTGCGCTGGCCACGGTCGCGGTCGGGGCGTCGGCGCCGGCGCTGCTGCGGCAGTTCGGGAGCGCGCGGGTGCTCCAGGCGGTCATCGCGGGGCCCGGCCCGGACCCCGCGGCGCCCGCCGAGCCCCCGACCCCGGCCGGCGAGGTCCTCGAATCATGAGCCGCCCCCGCCTCGCCCCACGCTACTGGGCCTCCCTGACGGACGCCCGCCCCGAAGAACTCGACCACCTCATCGAGCACGGCCGCCGCCGGGATCTGCCGCTGTGGCGGAGGTATGTGGCGTCGCTGCTGGACGTCCACGTGGTCGCGGAGCGAAGGGCGGAGGAGCGGGACTCGTGGGAGACGGTGGGGGAGGCACCGACATCCACCGTGCTCTACACACTCGACCCGGTCGTCGCCGTGGCGGGGCCGACGCATCCCCCCAGGCCGCGACAGAGGAGGGCCGGACTGGTCCTGGCAGCCGTGGTCGCCGCCGCGACAGTCATCGGCGTCCAGCTCCTCGCGACAGGTCCGGCGAACGACCCCGTGGTGATCGGCGGATCGCCGCACCAGAGCCCGCCACCCGGCGCACACCGTGAGTCGGGCGGCTTCGCCTGGGACACCCCCGAGGGGTGGCGGCGGGACGTGAAGTCGGGCGCGGAGGTGCACTACACCTCCCCGGACGGCAAGCAGGAACTCGTGGCGAAGGCCTCGCTGCGCAGCGGCGACCTCATGGAGGTCTGGAAGACCTCGGAGCGAAACGCGCAGGAGGGGGACGGCTACCGGAAGATTCGCCTGGAGGAGGCCACCTTCCATGGCTGGCCCGCCGTGATCTGGGAGTACACCTTCAGCCAGAACGGTGTCTCCTGGCACGCACAGCTCCTCGGCTTCGCCGCGGACGGCAAGACCTATCAGGTCAACACGTGGTACCAACCGGACATCGAGGCCGATGCCCGCAAGATCTACGAACGAGTCCGCGACAGCTTCACCGTCCTGTGACGGGACCCCACCCCTACCCCGCCAGATGAACAGGGCGTGACCTTCTCACCGCTGACCGACGAGCCCTCGTAGACGCGCAGGGGCCCCCAAGATCCACGTACGGTGATCGGCGTTGCGCGTTGCCGTCTCGTTCACGCGCAGGTCATTCCCGGTGCCAACGATCCAGTGTGAGCGGGTTGTTCACGACTGCGAGCTCCCCGCGACCACTGCCGACGCGTTCGCACTCGGGGAGACCGCGCCATGTCGCGCACACGCTCTGTCAACCGCCGTACCGTCCTCGCCGCCACCGGCGCGGCAGCCGTCTCCGCGGGTGTCGGCTACGCCCTGCGGCCCACCGACAGCCAGGCCGCCACCACCGGTACCGGTACCGGCGCCGCCGCCGAGGGGGCGCCCGTAGCCCAGTCCCGGCAGGCCCCCGCCGTCCCGCTCGCCCCGTACACCCGGGGCACGACCGTCGCCACCGTCGCCGCCGCCCGTACCGCCTCCGGCTTCCGCCGCCTCGGTGACGGCCCCGGCTGGGAGCGGGTGGTGCGCGGTGAGCTCGCCGCACCGAAGACGGGCCGCGCGGGCCGCCGTACCGCGCTCGCCGCGTTCGTACAGCTCACCGATCTGCACCTGATCGACGCCCAGCACCCGCTGCGCCTGGAGTACCTCCGCTCGACCGACGCGCACGCCTGGCGGCCGCAGGAGGCACTGACCGTGCACGGGGCGATCTCCCTCGTGGAGCGGGTCAACGCGCTGCGCGGCGCCCCCGTCACCGGCGCCCCGCTGCACTTCGCGATGACCACCGGCGACAACACGGACAACAACGCGAAGTCCGAGCTGGAGTGGTTCCTGAAGGTGATGAGCGGCGGCCGGATCAGCCCCAACTCCGGTGACCCGCGGCAGTACGAGGGCGTCCAGAACAGCGGGATCAAGCAGTACTGGCAGCCCGACACCACCGTCCGCGACGCCGACAAGCAGCGCGGCTTCCCGCACCTCGACGGCTTCCTCGCCGCCGCGATCCGCGAGCTGAACAGTCCCGGCCTGAACCTCCCCTGGTACTCCACGGTCGGCAACCACGACTCCATGCCGCTCGGCTGCTACGCCTCCCACGGCGACTCCTGGCTCACCGAGTACGCCGTCGGCGGCAAGAAACTGATGAGCCTGCCCGCGGCCGAGGCGAAGAAGCTCCAGGACGCCATCAAGAAGGCCAAGGACCCGCGCGGCGTCGGCTTCCGCGACCTCCTCAAGGCCCACGCCCGCGACATGCGCTCGGTGACACCGGACGAGTCGCGGGCCCCGTTCACGCCGCGGGAGTACATCCAGGCCCACCTGGACCCCGCGTACCGCGGCCTCGGCCCGGTCGGCCACGGCTACTCCACCGCCAACCTCGACGCGGGCACCCAGTACTACTCCTTCCGCATCGCCGAGGACGTCATCGGCATCAGCCTCGACACCACCGACGCGGGCGGCCACTACGAGGGGTCCGTCGGGACGGCCCAGATGAAGTGGCTGGACAGGACGCTGAAGGACAACAAGGACTCCTACGCCGTCGTCTTCAGCCACCACACCAGCAAGTCGATGGACAACACCCGCCCCGACCCGGCCCGCCCCGGCGAGCGCCGCCACACCGGAGCGGAGGTCGTCACCCTGCTCGGCCGCCACCGCAACGTCCTTGCCTGGGTGAACGGCCACATCCACCGCAACGAGATCACCCCGCACGCCGCAGGCAACGGCCGCTCCTTCTGGGAGATCTCCACCGCCTCCCACGTCGACTACCCCCAACTCGCCCGCGTCGTCGAGCTGGTGGACAACCAGGACGGCACGATCTCCCTCTTCACCACCTGCATCGAGTCCTCGGCCCCGCACCGCACGGACTTCGCCGACCTCTCCCAGACAGGACTGTCGGCCCTCTACCGAGAGCTCTCCTTCAACGCCCCCGGCGGACGCACGGACCTGGCGGGCACGACGGGCGACCGCAACACGGAGCTGGTCCTGAAGAAGGGCTGAGTCGGAGAAGGGCTGAAAGGCACTCAACCGGCGTACATGGCTCAACCTCGGTGATACCGGCCGTGTCTCACCCCCCGACCAGGCTCGACGCAGAGCACAAAAGGGGAGAGACATGACCGTACGGATGACCGTGGTGGCCGCCACCGCCGTAGCACTGTCGGTGGCCCTGGCGGCACCCGCGCTCGCCGCGGCACCCGCCAGAGGTGACCACGACGCGACCCGCAAGGCACTGGAAGCCGCCGTGAAGGACGGCGTGCCCGGTGTCACCGCCACGGCGAAGGACCAGCACGGCAGCTGGTCGGCGACCCCCGGGGTGGGCAACCTCCGCACGGGCCAGCCGCGTTCGGCCCACGACCGCTACCGCGTCGGCAGCATCACCAAGACCTTCGTGTCGACGGTGCTGCTCCAGCTGGAGGCGGAGGGCCGGCTGTCGCTGGACGACAAGGTGGAGAAGTGGCTGCCGGGCACCGTCCGGGGCAACGGCCACGACGGCCGCCACATCACCCTGCGCCAGCTCCTCAACCACACCAGCGGCATCTTCAACTACACCTCCGACGACCAGTTCGTCAGGACGTACTTCCTCAAGGACGGCTTCTTCGAGCATCGCTACGACACGAAGACGCCGGTGGACCTGGTGGCCATCGCGATGACCCACAAGCCGGACTTCGCGCCGGGCACGTCCTGGAACTACTCCAACACCAACTACGTCCTGGCGGGCATGGTGATCGAGAAGGCCACGGGCAGGCCGTACGGGGACGAGATCCGACGGCGGATCGTGGAGCCCCTGTCCCTGCACGCCACCTCCGTCCCCGGCACCCGGGTGACCCTCCCCAAGCCCAGCAGCCGCGGCTACTCCAAGCTCGCCGAGACGGCGACGGGACCGACGTACGACGTCACCGAGCTGAACCCCTCGCTGGCCTCCGCGGCGGGCGAGATGATCTCGGACTCCGCCGACCTCAACCGCTTCTACTCGGCCCTGCTGAAGGGCCGGCTGCTCCCGCCGAAGCAGCTCAAGGAGCTGAAGACCACGGTGACGGCCGAGGAGTACCCGAACGCCGGCTACGGCCTCGGCCTCATCGACCGCAAGCTGTCCTGCGGCGTCCACGTCTGGGGCCACGACGGCGGCATCCACGGCTCGAACTCGGTGGCGGTGACCACGACCGACGGCCGGCACTCGCTCGCCTTCAACTTCAACGGGGACTGGTCGGGGGACAGCGAGGCGGTGATCGAGGCGGAGTTCTGCGGCGACTGAGCGCTCCGCTGGATGAGCGGTGATGTGCCGTCGTTCGGCTGCGGCGCCGTCGTGGCTGGTCGCGCCCGCGCGGCAGTAGACGCACATCGATACCGCCCCGCGCCCCTTTTTGGGGCGCGGCCGAACCGCAGCGGACTTCGCCCGACCCGCTCAGCCCGCGATCGGCTCGCGGAGCGCAGGAAGGGCGGATCCGTCCCGGTCGGGTACGGGACGGATCCGGCGACCGGCCCGGACCCCGGTGTCAGTGGGGTCGGGTTGGATGGGGGCATGTCTGATCTCGAAGTGATCCGTGCTCTGCCCGCGGCCGATGTCATACGCGACCGGAGCAGGGCCCTCGCCGTGCTGGATGCCGTGATGAGTCCGGAACAGGAGGGGCGTTACTTCTTCTTCTCCTCCGGCTGGTCGGCCACCGAGGAGGTGGCCTCCATGAGCGACGGGTCCGGGAACGAGTACTCGATCGTCTTCTCGGCGGCCGGGGTCTACGCCCGTGGCTTCGACCACGAGTCGGAGATGAGCCCGTACCGGGAGGACCCGCCGGAGCCTTGGCCGGGGCTGTTCGACGGGCTGCCCGAGGTGTTCCGTCCCTATGTCACCGAGCCCGCCTTCACCGACGAGGACGGCACGCCGGTCGTGACGGTGTGCTTCTGGCGCGAGCGGGGCGACGCGGAGTGGAGGACGGGCGCACCCGAACCGGGTGCGGAGGACCACGGCAGCACCGAGTGGCTCTTCGACGTCCTGACGGACGGGCGGCCCGAGGCCTACAAGGAGTTCGCCGAGGACTACTACGAGGCCGAGGTGGACCTCGACGCCGTACGCCATGTCTACGCCCTGCGACCGCTCACACAGGCCGTCGTCTCCGCACTGAATCCGGATGTCGCGCTGGGCGATCTGGACAAGGAGCTGGCGCAGATCGGGTATCCGAGGGAGCAGCGGTGAATTCTGTGAATTGACTTTGACTGACCGGTTGTTGACAAAGGCTCGGGGGAAAGTCGAAGATCCGCTCGATATCCAGAGGATTTCCGAGGCGGCATATCGTGGCGTTGGGGCTGGCTGGTCGGGTTGTCCGGCGCTCGCAGGGGTTTCTTGAGCCCGGTGAGCAGGTCTGGCGGGTGGTGCTGGCACAGGGGGGACTCAATCCCTGGTTGCAGAGCGCCTTCTTTCTGAGCGGGCTCATCGGGGCGCGTCTCGCCGTCGCCTCGTGGGGCGGACCGGGTGTGTTCGGTCTGTTCTGGAGTGTCCTGGGTGCGGTGGGCGGGGCGTTTCTCGCCAACGTGTTCATCAGTCGGCGTGTGGTGTTGATGACCGACCGGGGCGTCGTCGTGCTGGAATACGGCCGTTTCAGCACAGTGAAGCCGACCCGGCTGGTGGCGCGGCTGCCGTTGGGTACGGCGATGGGCCCCCTGTCCGGCCTGTGGGCCCGAACCGAACTGGCCGGTGAACGGCTGTGGGTGCACCGGAGATGGCATGGGAGCGTCACCGCGCCGGCAGTGCCGCACGTCGGTGAGCGGTAGGCGGTCGCCCACATGAGGAGGGACCGCCGATCCCCCTCCGATCGGCGGTCCCTCCTCTCCCCTCCCCATCCCCCCCCTGGTCCCGCCCCGGTCCGTCACTACCGGGGCAGTACCACGACGTAGGCGGCCGGGTCGCGGTCGTTCGACGCCATCAGGGCCGTGCGGACCACCGCTGCCTGCTGTTCCGTCGACTCGCGGAGCTTCTTCGGGGTGATGTGGACGACCGTGATGCCGAGGCGCTCCAGGTGCTCGCGCTTGCGGGCGTACTCGGACCACAGGGCGTCCTCGTCCTGGCGGGGGGCCCGGGTGTCCAGTTCCACGGCCACCGCCTGCTCCGGCCAGTACGCGTCCAGGCCGCCCAGGTGAGGCCCGTCGGGCAGCCTCAGATCCACGTTCCAGACCGGGTCCGGCAGGCCGTGCTCCCGCACCATCCGGTACAGGCGGTCCTCCGCGATCGCCCTGCCCTCCGCGAGCAGGGAGTCCACCGCGTCCACCACGTGCGGGCGGCTCAGCAGCTTCGCGTTGTTCAACTCACGCACCACCGCCGCCGGTTCGCAGTGACCGCCCCGGACCGCCTCCGTGAGCAGACGCCGTACCACTCCCGCGTCCGACAGCTCCGCCACCGCGTCGGCCAGGGCGCGGGGCACCGGGGCCACCGGGAGGCCCGTGACCAGGTGCGGGGCCGGCAGGGACGTCGTACGGACGATGCGGGCGCAGCCCGTCGAGCGCAGCCGGCGCAGGCGCGGGACCAGGACGTCCAGCTTGTCCAGCGACATCAGCGGGGGCGCCGACGTGAAGCCGTGCAGCGTCAGCGCCGCCAGGCCGGTCAGCATCGCCTCCGCGTACGTCGGGGCGTGCGGCTGCTCGGCTCCGGGCTGGGCCGGGACCCCCGCGGCGCGCTCCTTCGCCGCGTACATCAGGACCGCGTGCAGACGCTCCTCGGCGGTCGGCGGGCCCGGGTGGAGCAGGATCACGCCCGGGAGGAGCTGCTGCCAGGCACCGCCGGGGCGGCACTGCTCGTTCGTCTCGGCCGACGAGACGCCGTGCGACCTCAACTGAGCGGCCGTCATCACCCGGCGGTGCACCTCCGAGAGGTGGCGGACCGGGCGGGGGGAGAGCGGGGGGACCGGGGTGTTGTGGTTCATGCAGCGGGTGTTCCCGCCGTTGATCTGATTCCTAACCGCTGTTACGTGCCTGTCGACGAATGCGGACAAGACGGTACTAAAGGACGGGTGTTCGGATGCCGAGTAGGCAGCGAAAACCCCTGGTCCGAATGGGGCGGACCAGGGGTTACGGCCGTTATTGCCTGAACTTCGTAACGGCTACCAAGAGCCCAAGCTCAGGGCAGAGATCGGGCGTTCAGCCCGCCGCCGCGTCGCACTCCTGCCCGCGCAGCGCCCTCGCCAGGTCGTCCCTCGCCTCCAGGACCAGACGGCGCAGCGCCGGTGCCGCGTCCTCGTGCGCCGCCAGCCACGCGTCCGTCGCCGCCACCGTCGCCCGCGACTGCTGCAACGACGGGAACAGGCCGCCGACCACGTCCATGCCGATCTGGATCGAGCGGTCCGTCCACACCCGCTCGATCGCCTCGAAGTACTTCGACGCGTACGGCGCCAGCAACTCCCGCTGAGAGGACTGGTTCCAGCCCGAGATCGTCGCCCCGACCAGGGCGTTGGAGAGCGCGTCGGACTCCACCACCTGCGCCCACGCCTGCGCCTTCACCGCCGCCGACGGGCGGGCCGCCAGACAGCGGACCTGGTGGCGCTTGCCCGACGCCGTGTCGTCGCGGGCCAGTTCGGCCGCGAGCGCCGACTCGTCGGCGACCCCGTGCGAGGCCAGCGGCTCCAGGAACGCCCAGCGCAGCTCCTGGTCCACCTCCAGGCCGTCGATCTTCGCCGTTCCCTCCAGCAGGCCCTGGAGCAGCTGGAGATCGGAAGCCGCCGAGGCGACGGAAGCGAAGAACCGCGCCCACGCCAGCTGGTGCTCGCCGCCCGGCTCCGCCAGCCGCAGCTCCTTCAGCGCGCCCTCGGCCAGCAGCCGCTCGCCCGTCGGGCCCCACTGCGGCGCCGCGTAGTTGACCAGCGCGGAGTTCGCCCACGCGTGCAGCATCTGGAGCACACCGATGTCCGACTCCCGGCCCGCGAACCGCAGCACCAGGTCGATGAAGTCCCGGGCCGGGAGCAGCGCGTCCCGCGTCATGTTCCACAGCGCCGACCAGCACAGCGCGCGGGCCAGCGGGTCGGTCACCGAACCCAGCGCCCCGCGCAGCGTCTCCAGGGAGCCCACGTCGAACCGTGTCTTGCAGTACGTCAGGTCGTCGTCGTTGACCAGCACGAGCTCCGGCGCCGGTGAACCCGCCAGCTCCGGCACGACCGTCCTCGGCCCCGCCACGTCCACCTCCACGCGCGCGTACCGCTCGACCGCCCCGTCCGCGCCCCTCCGGTACAGGCCCACCGCCACCCGGTGCGGGCGAAGTTCCGGATGGGCCTCGGCGGCCTCCTGGACCACCGCGAGTTCTTCCACCAGGCCCTCGGGGTTCAACAGCACCTGCGGGGTCAGCGAGTTCACCCCCGCCGTCTGGAGCCACGACCGCGACCACGCGGCCATGTCCCGGCCACTGGTCTCCTCGAGGACCGACAGCAGGTCACCGAGGCGCGTGTTGCCGTACGCGTGCCGCTTGAAGTAGCGCCGCGCGCCTTCGAGGAAAGCGTCCTGACCGACGTACGCCACCAGCTGCTTCAGGACCGAGGCGCCCTTGGCGTACGTGATGCCGTCGAAGTTGAGCTTGGCGTCCTGGAGGTCGCGGATGTCCGCGGTGATCGGGTGCGTGGAGGGCAGCTGGTCGGCGCGGTACGCCCAGGCCTTGCGGCGGTTGGCGAAGGTGATCCAGGCGTCCTCGAAGCGGGTCGCGCCGACGTTCGCGAACGTGCCCATGAAGTCCGCGAAGGACTCCTTCAGCCACAGGTCGTCCCACCACACCATGGTGACGAGGTCGCCGAACCACATGTGCGCCATCTCGTGGAGGATGACGTTGGCCCGCGCCTCGTAGGACGCCCGTGTCACCTTGCCGCGGAAGATGTACTCCTCGCGGAAGGTCACCAGGCCCGGGTTCTCCATCGCGCCGAGGTTGTACTCGGGCACGAACGCCTGGTCGTACTTCCCGAAGGGGTACGGGTAGTCGAAGTGCTCGTGGAAGAAGTCCAGGCCCTGCTTGGTGATCAGGAAGACGTCGTCGGCGTCGAAGTGCTTCGCCAGTCCCTTGCGGCACAGGGCGCCGAGGGGGATCTCCAGCGTCGTACCGTCGCCCAGATCGCGGGAGTAGGAGTCCGTCACGTAGTGGTAGGGACCCGCCACCACACAGGTGATGTACGTCGAGATCGGCTTTGTCTCGGCGAAGCGCCAGACGCCGTCGGACAGCTCCCCGACCCCGTTGCTCCACACCGTCCACGCCTCGGGCGCCCGCACCTCGAAGCGGAACGGGGCCTTGAGGTCCGGCTGCTCGAAGTTGGCGAAGACACGGCGGGAGTCGGCCGGCTCGTACTGCGTGTAGAGGTAGACCTCGCCGTCCTCGGGGTCGACGAAGCGGTGCAGGCCCTCGCCGGTGCGGGAGTAGGCGCACTGGGCGTCGACGATCAGCTCGTTGTCGGCGGCCAGGTCCTCCAGGACGATCCGGGAGCTGTCGAAGACCTCGCTCGGGTCGAGATCCCTGCCGTTGAGTGAGACGGCCGTCACACTCGGCGCGATCAGGTCCGCGAAGCTGGAAGCGCCGGGCTCGCTGCACCGGAAGCGGATCGTGGTCACGGACCGGAAGGTGCGCGGCGCCTCGTCCCCGCCGCCCACGGCGGAGCGGATGTCGAGGGACACGTCGTACCCGTCGACGGACAGCAGGGCGGCCCGCTCCCGGGCCTCGTCGCGGGACAGATTCTCACCGGGCACGGGCGGCACTCCCTCGGGGGTGTTCGGTATGTGGACAGCACCGATCCTGCCATGTGCCCCTGACGCGCGGCAGCAGAGAAAGACGGGCCGCAGCCGGGAACGACGGGCCGCGACGGGGAATGGCGCGGGGTGCGGACGACGTTCCCTCTTCGTTCGAACACCTTCCTTTCGAACGCTTTCCTTAGGAGACGCATGTCCGAGACCAGCTCCGCGAAGACGCCCGTCGACTTCTGGTTCGACCCGCTGTGCCCCTGGGCCTGGATGACCTCCCGCTGGGTCCTGGAGGTGGAGAAGGTCCGGGACATCGAGGTGCGCTGGCACATCATGAGCCTGGCCGTGCTGAACGAGGACAAGATCGACCAGCTGCCCGAGGAGTACCGGGAGATGCTGGCGACCAAGGCGTGGAAGCCGGTACGCGTGGCGACCGCGGCCTGGCAGAAGCACGGCGCGGACGTCCTCGGCCCGCTCTACACCGCGCTCGGCACCCGCTTCCACAACAACGCCGAGGGCCCGACCCTGGAGGCGATAGCCGCCGCGCTCGCGGACGCCGGTCTGCCCGCCGACCTCATCGACTACGCCGACCAGGAGGACTTCGAGTTCGACGCCGAACTGCGCGCCTCCCACAAGGAGGGCATCGAGAAGGTCGGCCAGGAGGTCGGCACCCCGGTCATCGCCGTCCCCGGCCCCGACGGCGAGCAGATCGCCTTCTTCGGCCCGGTCGTCACCCCGGCCCCCAAGGGCGAGGACGCGGCGCGGCTCTGGGACGGCACGCTCGCGGTCGCGTCGGTGCCGGGCTTCTACGAGATCAAGCGCACCCGGACCAAGGGCCCGGACTTCAGCAACCTGTGAGCGGAGCGGTCAGCTGAAACTCGCGGGAAGACTGAAGCCCTTCGACTGGTTCCAGCGCGGCTGGACCCACAGGCACTGCCCCGCGGCGGTGCCGCCCTGACACCGGAAGTGGCCGGGGGCCTCCTTCTTCCCGCGCAGCGACTCGATGTACTTCTCCGGAAGGGGAGCGTAGGCCCGCCGCTCCGGTCGGCGTGAGCCCGGAATCCGTCAGTCCTCGGCGGCCTTCTCCTCACGGAACTTCTCGGGGAGGCGGCCGCCGTCGTGCTTGTTGAGGTGGCGGTAGTACGACAGACAGCCCTCGGCGGTGCAGCGCCACAGGTTGTCCACCCGGTACCGCGCCCCCTTGTCCTCGCGAACGGCCGTCCTCTCCGCTTCGGTGAGCAGCCGGAAGTCCTGCATGGTCCCGCAGGTCGGGCAGGCCAGCTTGCGTGTCCCCATCAACCCCTCCTCGCGTACTTGGCGAACGCGCCCCCGAAATCGCCTGCTCCGCTTCGTCCACTCCGCTTCATCCGGTGACTCGGCCGCGCGCCCGTTCGCGTGCCGCCGTCAGCCGTGCCAGATGCTCCTCGTACCCCTTCGCGTAGTACGCCACCCGTCCGGCGTCCGGCTCCACCACCGCCGTCGGCCGGGTCCACGCCTCCGTGTCCAGCCCCACCCCGTACCGCTCGGCCGCAGCGAGCACCGCGCCCCGCGCCCCCACCTCGCCCTCGACGACCCGCAGCGGACGGCCGAGCACATCGGACAGCAGCCGCATCCAGGCGGGGCTGCGGGTGCCGCCGCCGCACACGGCGAGGGAACCGGTCAGGCCCGCCGCCTCCAGACAGTGCCGGGCCGCGTAGCCGATGCCCTCGCAGGTGGCCCGGACCAGATCGGCTCGCGTCGATTCCAGGGAGACACCGGTGAGTTCGGCGCGCAGCCGCGGTTCCACGAAGGGCGCGCGCTCGCCCGAGGGGGCGAAGTACGGCAGGACCCGGACCCCGTTCGCGCCCGGCGGGGTCTGTGCGAGCAGGCCGTCGACCTCCTCGTGCCGGACGCCCGTCGTCGACAGCACCCAGTCCAGGGCCGCCGTACCGACCATCGCCGGCATGGCACGCAGCCAGTGGCCCGGGCGGTCCGTGCAGATGTACAGACCGGCCGGCTCACCGGTCAGATCCACGTCGCCGGTGGCGACCAGGCCGGCCAGACATGTGCCGACGATCAGCAGACCGTCGCCGGGCGCGGTCACCCCGGCGCCCAGCGCGCAGGCGGGCAGGTCGTAGGGGCCGCCGGCGACACGGGTGCCGGCCGGCAGGCCTTCGCCGCGCGCCTCGGCCGTGGCGAGCGGGGCGCTGACCGGGGCCAGCAGACCGCGCCGGTGGGTCAGGCCCAGCAGTTCGACGACCCGGTTGTCGTAGGTGCGCGAGCGGGGGTCCAGGAACGGCATCGACGCGTCCGACACATCCGTCGCCGCCCGGGCCGCCCCCGTCAGCCGCTGGAACACCATGTCCTTGCAGTAGACGGCCGCCGTCGCCGCGTCCAGCGACTTCGGGTCGTGGCTGTCCAGCCAGGCCAGCAGGGGGCCCGGACAGCCCGGGAACATGGCGCCGCCCGTCCGCCGGAACACCGTCTCGAACGTGCCGTCCGCCAGCCATCGGTCGACCAGTTCGTGCGCCCTGCCGTCCATCCAGGACACCGCCGACCGCACCGGACGGCCCTCCGCGTCCACCAGCCACACCCCGTCGCCCTGCCCGGTGAGCCCGGCCAGCTCCACCGGCCCGGGCACCCGCGAGGTCACCTCGTCGAGGACGGCGACGACCGCCCCGTACACCTCGTCCATGTCCTGCTCGACGAAACCGCCGTGCAGGGCGAGGCCCACCGGACGTGCGGCGACGGCCAGTTCACGTCCCGAGCCGTCGAAGGCGGCGACTTTCACCAGGGACGTGCCCACATCGATACCCACGTACACGAGCGCCTCCTCGGGCCTCAGGTCAGACAGTGCGCCGGCGGGTCCCCGCGCAGCCAGCGGCCCACCTCCTCCGCGGCGAGCCGTGCCGCCTTCTCCGCCACCGCGCGCGAGGCCCCGCCCAGATGCGGGGTCATCACCACCCGCTCGGCCAGCCCCGGCAGCCGTGAGTCCGCCGGCACCGGCTCCCTCGCGTACGTGTCCAGCGCCGCCGCCGACAGCCGTCCGCTCTCCAGCGCGTCGCACAGCGCCTCCTCGTCCAGGAGGGGGCCGCGGGCCGCGTTCACCACGACCGCGCCCGGTGGGAGCAGGGCCAGTTCACGGGCGCCGATCAGGCCCCGGGTCTCCTCGGTCAGCCGGGCGTGCAGGGTGATCACGCGGGATCCGCGCAGGAGTTCGTCGAGGGACGCCACCCGCAGACCGTGGATCTCGCCGCGGACGTAGGGGTCGTGGACCATGACGCGCGCGCCGAACGCGCAGAGCACCCGGGCGACCCGGCTGCCGACCGCGCCGTAGCCGATGAGCCCGACGGGGAGGTCCTCCAGCTCCAGTCCGCTGTTCTCGTAGGTGTAGTACGTCGACCCCTCCCAACTCCCTTGCCCCGCGAGGAGGTTGTGGGCCTGGGGGATACGGCGGAGGGCGGCCAGCAGCAGGCCCACGGTGAACTCCGCGGTGGCGGCGGCGTTGCGCCCGGGGGTGAAGCAGACACGGACGCCGTGCGCCTTGGCCGCCTCCAGGTTGACGTTCACCGGTCCGCCCCGGCAGACGACCACCAGGCGCAGCGAGGGCGAGGCGGCCAGGACCCGTTCGGTGACCGGGCCCATCTGCGTGACCAGCACCTGCGCACCGGACAGCGCCCCGATCAGCTCCTCCTCGGCGTCGCTCGCCTCCCTGACCTCCGCGACCGGCCCGAACGGCTCCCGGGGCCAGCCGAGTGTCAGCTCACGTACCTCCACGGCCTGTTCACCGACCTCGTCGGCCACCGCGCGGGCGATCAGGCCGGGCAGGACGAAGTGGTCACCGGCCGCGGTGATCCGCAGGGTCTCGCCCGTCTCGCGCAGCTCACGTAGCTCCGGCCGGGTCATCGCAGCCCCTCGTCACGTTCGTCATGTTCGTCGCGGTCGTCGGGCCCGTCGCGCAGACCTCGTAACGGACCTGGTGCTCGTCCAGCTCCCGCAGCGCCTCCGCCGGAGCCCCGTCGTCGACCAGGACCAGGTCGAAGCGGGAGAGGGGCGCGACGCGGTGCAGGGCGGTCCGGGCGAGCTTGGTGTGGTCGATCAGCAGGACGTTGCGGGCGGCCGAGTCGAGCATCGCCCGCTTCACCGACACGATGTGCTGCTCCTGGTGGTAGGCGTAACCCCCGTGCACGGCCGACGTGGACGCGAAGCAGACGTCCACGCGCAGCGACTGGACCGCCTCGACGCAGGAGACGCCGAGGAAGGAGGAGTGCAGGGGGTCGTAGTCGCCGCCGAGGGCCATCAGATGGATGCCGCGCTGGTCGGACAGGAGGTTGAGCGCCTCCAGGAAGTTGGTGACGACCGTCAGCGGGGTGATCCCGGCCAGGCGGAGTCCGCGGGCTATCTCCAGGGCGGTGGTGGAGTCGTCCAGCATGATCGCCGTACCGGGCTCGATCAGCCCGAGCGCGTGGTCGGCGACGGCGGCCTTCTGCGCCCGCATGGCCTTCAGGCGGTACTGCACGTTGGACTCGAAGACCCCGGACGGCTGGGCGGTGACGCCACCCCTGAACTTCCTGACGATTCCCTGCCGTTCGAGCTCGTCGAGGTCCCGGTGGATCGTCATCAGGCTCACCCCGAACCGTTCGGCGAGCTCCGCCGCGGTCGCCGAGCCGTCGGCGAGGACCTGCTCGGCCATGGCGGACCGACGGGCCGCGGGGCCCTGCTGCGTGGTGCCGGCACTCATCGTTTCCCGATCCGTCGTCCTGGGCGCCGGCGAAGCAGGCACCGCACGGTGTTCACCCGTCGAGTCGACTCGACAACAGAGGGTGTAACGGTGGAAGACGGCCGTCAATCCCTCGCGCGGGGGTAAATCTCAGGGCAGAGTGAGAAGTTAACGGTGTGCGATGTGCAATGCGCGGGAGGCCGGGATGTCGCAGGAGGCATGGCTGGGGATCGACCTCGGTACGCAGAGCGTGCGGGTCCTGGTCGTCGGCGCCGACGGTGCGGTCCTGGGCAGGGGGACGGCCCCGCTGGAAGGCCGGCGCGACGGGCCGCGGCACGAGCAGGACCCGGGGGAGTGGTGGGCGGCGGTGACCGTGGCGTCCCGGGCGGCGCTGCGGGACCGGCCCCGCGTCGCGGGCCTCGCGGTGTGCGGCACCTCCGGGACCGTCCTGCTGACGGACCCCGCCGGCCGGCCCGTGAGCCCCGCGCTGATGTACGACGACGGACGGGCCTGGGCCGAGGCGGAGCGGCTGCGGTCGGCGGGCCTCGCGGTACAGCACACCTGGGGACTGCCGAAGGCGCTGTGGCTGGCCCGCGTCCATGGCCGGGGAACCGTCACCCACCAGCCCGACATCGTCACCGCCCGTCTGACCGGCCACCCCGTCCCCACCGACTCCAGTCACGCCCTCAAGACGGCATACGACGTGGCGGCCGACGCCTGGCCCGACATCCCCGACGTCCCTGGCGCACCCGGACTGCCGGACGTCGTCCGCCCCGGCACCCGGCTCGGCGAGGTCTGTCCGGCCGCCGCGGAGGCCACCGGCATTCCCGCCGGCACCCCCGTGATCGCCGGCATGACCGATGGCTGCGCGGCCCAGATCGCGTCCGGCGCCCTGCGCGAGGGCTCCTGGAACTCGGTGCTCGGCACCACCCTCGTCCTCAAGGGCGCCTCCCCCCTCCCGGTCCGCGACCCCGCCGGGATCGTCTACAACCACCGTGCGCCGGACGGGAGCTGGCTGCCCGGCGGGGCCTCCAGCGTGGGCGCCGGGGTGCTCACGGCGGCGTTCTCGGGGGCGGATCCGGCGGCGATGGACGAGCGGGCCGCGGTACACGAGCCGGCCGGCGCGATCGCCTACCCCCTCGTCTCCCCGGGCGAGCGCTTCCCCTTCCTCGCCCCGCAGGCGACCGCCCTGGTCCTCGGCGAACCCGCGGGCGACGCCGACCTCTGGGCCGCGCTCCTCCAGGGCGTCGCCTTCACGGAACGCCTCTGCCTGGACTACCTCCACCACCTCGGCGCCCCTCTCGACGGCCCCCTCGGCTTCACCGGCGGCGGCGCCCGCAGCCCGTACTGGAACCAGCTCCGCGTTGACGTCCTGGGCCGCCCGGCCCGGGTCCCGGCACAGACCGAACCGGCCCTGGGAATGGCGGTGCTGGCGGCCCACGGGGTCACCGGTGTGGCGCTGCCGGACATCGCCGAGGGCATGGTCCGGATCCGTACGGTCGTGACACCGCGCCCGGCCCGCACGGCCCTGTTCGCGGAGCCGTACGCCCGGCTCGTGGACGAACTGGCCACCCGCGGCTGGCTCCCGGAACCCGTCGCGGCCCACGCGCACCGCCGTCTCACCCTGGATACTGCGGACTCATGAGTACGACCCTCCTGCTGGCCCGCCACGGCCAGACCGTCTGGCACGCCGAGAACCGCTACGCGGGCGTGAGCGATGTGGCCCTCACCGACGAGGGCCGGGCGCAGGCCGCGGCGCTGGGCCGGTGGGCCGCCGCGCATCCGGTCGACGCGATCTGGACGTCCCCGGTGTCCCGGGCCGTCATCACGGCCCAGCCCGCCTGCGACGCCCTCGGCCTCACTCCGGTGCGCGAACCCGACCTGCGCGAATGCGACTTCGGGGTGGTGGAGGGCCGTACCCTCGCCGAGTTCGCGGCACAGGACCCGGTGGCGGCGGAGGCCTTCCGCGCGGACCCGGTCGCGCATCCGTTCCCCGGCGCCGAGGACCCGGTCGAAGCCGCCGCGCGGGGCACGGCCGCCCTGCGCCGCATCGCGGCCGCCCACCCGTCCGGGCGGGTCCTGGTCGTCGCCCACAACACCCTGTTCCGTCTGGTGCTGTGCGAACTGCTGCGCATCCCCCTCGCCGACTACCGCCGGACGTTCCCGCGGCTACGCAACGCGGCGGTCACCGAACTCCGTGTGACCAGCGGCGATTCCTTCGCACTCGTCTCCCTCAATGTGCCGTGTGAGCAGGGCCGGTCGTAGCACCATGGGCTCATGACGGAGATCGACACCTCGGTACCCCACTCGGCCCGCATCTGGAACTACTGGCTGGGCGGCAAGGACAACTACCCCGTGGACGAGGAGGCCGGCGACGCCTACACCGCCGTCTTCCCCGGCATCGTCACCATCGCCCGCAGCAGCCGCGCCTTCCTCGGCCGCAGCATCCGGTACCTGGTCGAGGAGGCGGGCGTACGTCAGTTCCTGGACGTCGGCACCGGGCTGCCCACGGTGGACAACACCCACGAGGTCGCCCAGCGCGGCGCCCCCGAGTCGAAGATCGTCTACGTCGACAACGACCCGCTCGTCCTCGCCCACGCCCGCGCCCTGCTCACCTCGACGCCGGAGGGCGTGACGTCGTACGAGGACCTGAGTCTGTACGACCCCGAGCGCATCCTGGAGGCGGCCTCCAAGACCCTCGACCTCACCCGGCCGACGGCCCTGATCATGAGCGGCATCCTCGGCCACGTCACCGACTACGACCAGGCACGCGACCTCGTCACCCGCCTCCTGGCCGGCCTCCCCCCGGGCAGCTACCTCTCGCTCAACGAAGGGTCCCGAGGCACCGACCCGGACTACGAACAGGCCCAGGACGCCTACAACGAGACGGGCGCCGTCCCCTACTTCCTGCGCCCGGTCGAGCAGATCATCGCCTACTTCGAGGGCCTGGAGCTGGTCGACCCCGGCATCGTGTCCGTCCCCCTCTGGCACCCCGACGGCGGCACACAACCGGAACCGATCGGCCAGCACGGCGGAGTGGGCCGCAAGCCCTGACACAGACGCCCGTCGACCACCCGGGCTATGCGTACGGTGAGTGCGCGACACGAGTGTCCGGTTGGAGTTGGTGTTCAGCGATCGGGGGAGGCGTGGGGTGCGGAGAGCCCCCGCGAGTCATGTCCTCGCGGGGGCTCTCCGTCTTTCCGCCTGCCGGTGAAGGTTGAGAAGACGATCACGAGGCAGGACGACTCATACGCGCCTCACGGCGCCAGCAGCAGCACGTCCGCGCGGGACTTCGCGGCCTCGTGACGCCGGGCCACGTCCTGCCAGTTGACGACGGCCCACATCGCCTCGATGAAGTCGACCTTCTGGTTCTTGTACTGGAGATAGAAGGCGTGCTCCCAGGCGTCGAAGACGAGGATCGGCACCGAGCCCTGCCCGACGTTGCCCTGGTGGTCGTAGACCTGCTCGACGATCAGCAGACCGCTGAGCGGCTCGTAGGCGAGGACGCCCCAGCCCGAACCCTGGGTCGTGGCCGACGCCTTGGTCAGCTGGGCCTTGAGGTTGGCGAAGGACCCGAAGGACTCGGTGATGGCGTCCGCGAGCTCGCCCACCCCGTCCACGGCCAGCGGCTCGCCACCGCCGTCGCCGGTCATGTTGTGCCAGTAGATGGAGTGCAGGATGTGCCCGGAGAGGTGGAAGGCCAGGTTCTTCTCCAGGCCGTTGATCGCCCCCCACGTCTCCTTGTCCCGCGCCTCCGCCAGCTGCTCCAGCGTGTCGTTCGCGCCCTTCACATACGCCGCGTGGTGCTTGTCGTGGTGCAGCTCGATGATCTCGGGGCTGATCACGGGGGCGAGCGCGGAGTAGTCGTAGGGCAGTTCGGGAAGCGTGTAGACGGGCATGAAGGGGTCCCCTCAAAAGCTTGTTGCAACTAGCTTGCAATAACAAGCTAACAGCAAAAAGCCCCCGTGTGATCCAGCACGGGGGCTTTCGGCCGGCCGGGTCCGTCAGCTCGCCGAGGCACGCCCGCGCTGCCGGGCGTAGCCGACCGCCGCCAGGAACAGGGTCATCCCACCCGTGAAGTACAGCTGCACCCGCGTATCCGCCTCCCGGGCCATCAGTACGAAGATCGCCGCCATCCCCGCCACGGCGACCCACGTCAGCACCGGGAACGCCCACATCCGTACGGTCAGCAGTTCCGGTGCCCCGCGTTCCAGGCGGCCCCGCAGGCGCAGCTGGGAGACCGCGATGAAGCCCCAGACGACGAGGATGACCCCGCCGATCATGTTGAGGAGCCAGGAGAAGACGTCGTCGGGCCGCCAGTAGCTCAGCACCACACAGGCGAACCCGAAGACCGACGAGGCCAGCACGGCGACCCGCGGGACCCCGCCCGACACCCGGCCCAGCGCCTTGGGACCCTGGCCGCGCGCGACCAGGGAGTAGGCGATGCGCGAGGAACCGTAGATGTTGGCGTTCATCGCACTCAGCAGTGCCACCAGCACGACCACGTTCATCAGCTGACCCGCACCGGGGATACCGAGCGAGTCCAGGGCGGCGACATACGGTCCCTTCTCGACGACCGCGGCCGAGTCCCACGGGACCAGCGTCACGATGACCGCCATCGAGCCGATGTAGAAGAGCGCGATGCGCCACATCGCCGTACGGACCGCGCTCGCCACCCCCCGCACCGGGTCCTCGGACTCCGCCGCCGCGATGGTGACCGTCTCCAGACCGCCGTACGCGAAGACGGAGGCGAGGATGCCGATGACCAGCCCCTCGCTGCCGTTGGGGAGGAAGTCGGAGAGGTTCGACGCGCCGGGGGAGTCCGTGCCCGGAAGCACGCCCGCGACCGCCAGCACGCCCAGCACCAGGAACAGACCGATCGCGCCCACCTTCAGCGCCGCGAACCAGAACTCGAACTCACCGAAGTTCTTCACCGCGGCGAGGTTGGTCGCGCAGAAGACCACCATGAAGAGCGCCACCCAGGCCCACTCCGGCGTCCCCGGCAGCCAGCCCGTCACGATCTTCGCCGCGCCGATGCCCTCCAGGCCCACGGCCGTGCAGAGCAGGATCCAGAAGGACCACCCGGCGGTGAAGCCGGCCCAGGGCCCGATCGCCCGCTCGGCATGCGCGGAGAAGGAACCCGAGGAGGGGTAGGCGGCCGACATCTCGCCGAGCATCCGCATCACCAGCATCACGAGGAGACCGGAGAGGACGTAGGCGACGACGATCGAGGGACCGGCCGCGGCGATACCCGCGCCGGAACCCACGAACAGGCCCGCTCCGATGACACCGCCGAGGGCGATCATCGACAGGTGGCGCTGCTTGAGGCCGTGGGACAGGGAGACGTCCGGCTCTTGTGGAGCCTCGACGGAGGTGGTGCTGGGCATGGGCGTGGTTCGTCCAGTGCGTGAGACGGGCAAAAACGCCCACAGTCTTGGCGGCCTCCCTGGTCAGAAGGGGAGGCCGCCCACCATCCGGACGTATCCGGTACGGACCGTGACTACGCCGCCACGCTCGTGTAGTGCGACGCGTCGCCCTCCACCGCGTAACTCTCCTTGCCCTCGACACCGACGGGGATGTCCCCGGCGACGGTCACCCGGTGCAGGCGGCGCGCCTGCCGGTCGTAGTTGTCGACGGCGTAGTGCTGGGTGATGCGGTTGTCGAAGAGCACGAGCTGGTTCTCGGACCAGCGGTGGCGCAGGATGTGCTCCGGCTTGGTCACATACGACTGGAGCAGGTCGAGCAGCTTGCGGGACTCGCCCACCGACAGGCCGACGATCCGCTGGGCGAACCCGCCGATGAACAGCCCGCGTTCGCCGGTCAGCGGGTGGACGCGGACCCCGGGGTGGGCGGTGCGGTACGTGATCGAGGTGAACTGGGCGCGCTGGGCGGCCTTCTCCTCGTCGAGGTCCTCCGAAGGGACCGCGTAGTCGTAGTCGTTGGTGTGCTCGGCCCACAGGGTGTCGGCCAGCTGCCGCAGCGGCTCCGGGAGGCTGCGGTAGGCGGCCGCCGAGCTGGCGATCAGGGTCTCGCCGCCGTACGGCGGGAGCGTGATGCTGCGCAGGGTGCTGGCCTGCGGCGGGTTGAGGACGAAGGTGACGTCGGTGTGCCAGTGGTTGGCGCTGCCCTGCTCGCTGTCGACGGGCAGCACGTTCGCCGCGCCGTCGACGGCGGGCACCGTCGGGTGGGCGGTGGTGAGGTCGCCGAAGTGGCGGGCGAAGGCCTGCTGGCCCTCGTCGTCCAGGTGCACGTCGTCGAAGACGAGCGCCTTGTGGACGTTGAGCGCCTCACGCAGGGCGCCGACCGTCTCCTCGTCGAGCGGCTTGGCGATGTCGACGCCGGAGATCCGCGCGCCGATGTGGGCGGTGACCTTGGTGATCTCGATGCTCATGGGATGTCCTCTCAGACCAGGGTGGCGGTGTACTGGTTGGCGGGGCGGGGGAGGCCGTAGCGCTCCCGCAGGGTCCGGCGCGGTCCGTACTCCTCGCGGAGCAGGCCGCGGGCGCGCAGGATCGGGACGACGTGGTCGACGAAGAGGTCGAGGCCGGACGGCAGGACGGCCGGCATGATGTTGAAGCCGTCGGCGGCACCGAGCGTGAACCACCGCTCGATCGCGTCGGCGACCTGTTCGGGCGTCCCCGCGAAGGTGAGGTGCCCGCGCCCGCCGCCGAGCCGCCCGACGAGCTGCCGCACGGTGAGGGACTCCCGCCGGGCGAGCTCGACGATCAGCGTGTACCGGCTCTTGGCGCCCTCGATGGCGTCCTCGGTGGGCAGATCGGCGGGGAGCCGGCCGTCCAACTCCAGGCTTCCCGGCTCCAGTTGCAGCAGCCGCTCCAGGCGGTCCACCCCGTGCGTGTACACGATGTGGTCCTCCAGGACCTGCTCGGCCGCCCGCGCCTCGGCCTCCGTGGACCCGATGACCGGGACGATCCCGGGCAGCACCTTGATGTGCTCCGGGTCCCGGCCGGCCGCCGTGGTACGTGACTTGAGGTCGGAGTAGAAGTCCTGCGCGTCCTTGAGGGTCTGCTGCGCGGTGAACACGGCCTCGGCGTACCGCGCCGCGAACCGCTTCCCGTCCTCGCTCGACCCCGCCTGCACGAGCAGCGGGTAACCCTGGGGCGAGCGCGGCACGTTGAGGGCGCCCTCGACACTGAAGTACGTCCCCTGGTGCCGGGGCGGATGGATCTTGCCGTCGTCACCCCACACACCGGCCGACTTGTCGCCGACGATCGCGTCGTCCTCCCAGCTGTCCCAGAGCTTGAGGGCGACATCCAGGAACTCGGTGGCGCGGGCGTACCGTTCGGCGTGCGCGGGTTCGGCTTCGAGCCCGAAGTTCCGGGCCGCTTCGGCACCGGCGGTGGTGACGATGTTCCAGCCCGCCCGGCCGCCGCTGATGATGTCCAGCGAGGCGAACTTACGGGCCAGGTTGTAGGGCGAGTTGTACGACGTGGACGCCGTGGCGATCAGCCCGATGTGCTCGGTGGCCGTCGCCAGCGCGGTGAGCAGCGTGAGCGGCTCCAGCGCACCGGCCGGCCGCTGCGCGATGTTCCCCCACAGCTGCGGGCCGTCGGCGAGGAAGAGCGAGTCGAAGGTGCCGCGCTCGGCGGTCCTGGCGAGCCTGACGTAGTGGTCCAGCTCGACATGCGCGAGCGGATCACTCTCGGGCAGCCGCCACGAGGCTTCGTGGTGCCCGGTGTTCATGAGGAAGGCGTTGAGATGGAGCTGGCGGGTCATGCGGGGTCCCTGTCTGTGTCTTTGGTCTTTGTCTTTCAGCCCGTCCGGCGTTTGAGGACGAGGAAATCCCCGACGCTCACCCCACTCCCTCGGTCACCCCCAGCGCCGCAAGCAACCGCTCCCGGTACTCCCCGAGCAACGGATCCCGATACGACCGCGGATGGGGCCGCTCGATGGTCAGATCGAGACCCACCCGCCCCTCCTCCAGCACCAGCACCCGATCCGCCAGCACGATCGCCTCATCCACGTCATGCGTGACCAGCAGCACCGACGGCCGATGCCGCTCCCACAACTCCCGCAGCAGCGCATGCATCTTGATCCGGGTCAGCGCGTCCAACGCCCCGAACGGCTCATCGGCCAGCAGCAGCTCCGGCTCCCGCACCAGCGACCGCGCCAGCGCCGCCCGCTGGGCCTCGCCCCCGGACAACTCATTGGGCCAGGCCCGTTCCCGCCCCTTCAGCCCGACCTCCTCAAGGGCCGCCCGCCCCCTGTCCTCCCCGTCCGTCCCCAGCAGTACGTTGTCCAGGACCCGGCGCCACGGCAGCAGCCGCGAGTCCTGGAAGACCACGGACACCCGCTCGGGCGCGGTGAGCTGACCACTGCCGACGACCTCGTGGTCCAGCCCCGCGATCGCCCGCAGCAGCGTGCTCTTGCCGGACCCGCTGTGCCCGAGCAGGGCGACGAACTGTCCCGCGGGAATGTCGAGGTCGATACCGTCGAGGACGACCCGCCCGTCGAACGACCGGGTCAGACCCCGGAGTTGGACGGCCGGCCGGGTCAGCTGCTCAGTGTGCGCCGCCATGACAGCACCCTCCGTTCGATGAGGCGGACCGTGCTGTCGGAGGCGAGTCCGAAGATGCCGTAGACGACGAGTCCGACGAGGATGACGTCCGACTGGCCGTAGTTCTGGGCCTGGAACATCATGTAGCCGAGTCCGCTGGTGGCGTTGATCTGTTCGAGGACGACCAGGCCGAGCCAGGAGCCGGTGACACCGAGCCGGAGACCCACGAAGAATCCGGGCAGTGCGCCGGGGATGACGATCTGCCGGATGAACTGGTACCGGTTCAGCCCCTGCACCTCGGCGAGTTCGACGAACCGGCTGTCGATGCCGGACAGCGCGGCGTGGGTGTTCAGATAGATCGGGATGTAGACGACGATCGCGATGATGGCGATCTTGAAGGTCTCGCCGATGCCCAGCCAGAGGATGAACAGCGGGATCAGACCGAGGGTCGGGATCGCCCGGTTGAGGTTCACCGTCCCGTCGATGAGCGCCTCCCCGACCCTGCTCAGCCCGGCCGCCAGCGCGAGGGCGACCCCGGCGACGAGGCCGATAGCGAACCCGGAGGCGGCGCGCTGGAGCGAGGTGAGGATGTCGCCGATCAGGGTGCCGTCGGTCCACAGATGGGCGCCGGTCTCCACGACCGTCCAGGGCGCCGGGATCGCGGCCGGGTCCAGCCGTCCGGCGGCGGAGGCGACGGCCCAGAGGACGAGGAAGAGGGCGGGGCCGATGAGACGGCTGGCCGGCAGACGGCGGCCGGGCGACAGGCCCCGCCGTTTGCGTCGTACCGCTTTCGAGGGTTCCGCGACGACCGGTGCCGTCGCCGTCGTGGTCACAGCACTCACTTCCGGTACTCCTCTGCTACGGACTTCGCGGCGATGCCCTCGAAGCGGTGGTCGAAGAGCGAGGACACGTCGAACTTCTTCACGAACCCGCCTTCCGCCAGCAGATCGGCGGTCTCCTGCTCCCAGCGGATCGCCTCGTCCCAACTCGGCGAGAACAGCGGCTTGTTGGCGAGAGCGGTGATGCCCTGCGCCTGCGCGAGAGTCAGGTTCTGCGTCTTGACGTAGAACTCCTCGTTCCAGATGTCGGGGTTCTCGTACGTCCAGACCTGGCCCTTCGCCCAGAAGGGGATGTAGGCGGCGACCGCGGCCGCCTTCGCCTCGTCGCCCAGCACGGTGGCCGGCGCCCACAGCAGGTTGAGCAGGTCGACCACGTCCGTGGTGATCAGCCGGGCACCCTTCGCCTCGTACTGCGCGATGTACGCGGGCGACTGGGTGTTGGGCAGCGGGGCGATGTCCACCTGGCCGGACTGAAGGGCGGTGAAGAACTGGTTGCTGGTGAGCGGGACCAGCTTCACGTCGTCGTACGCGAGGCCCGCCTTCTTCAGCGCCCGCAGCAGCACGACACCCTGGGCCTGACCCTGCGAGAAGGCGAGCTTCTTCCCCCGGAAGTCCTCGACGGAACGTATGTCGCTGCCGGGCTTGGTGGCGAAGACGTAATTCGGCTTACGGGTGATGTTGATCGCGACGATCTTCGTGTCGAAGCCCTGGTAGTGCGCCTGGATCGGCGGAATTCCCGCGTTGTTGGCGAGGTCCAGGGACTTGGCGCGAAAAGCGTTGATGACATCGGGTCCTGCGCCGATGTTCACCCAGCTCGACACCTTGAAAGGCAGCGCGCCCAACTCGGCGAGTTTGAACTGGAGTTGCTGGGTGCCGGAGTAGGACGAGACCTTCAGGCCGGTGCCGGCCGGGACCTTGTCGGCGAGCGGGGCGGTCGAGGCGCCCCTGCTGCCGGTGGCGGCGCTGGACTCGGCGCAGCCGCTGAGCCCGGCGACACCGGCCGCGGCGCCCACGAGCGAGGTCAGGAACAGCCGCCGGTCTATGCCGGACGTACGGGAAAAAGGCATGGGAGGACTCCCTGAATTGATGCATGAGAAAAACGCGTTGAACGGCGTACGGAAGAAATTTCACGCAGCAGAAATGAGCGCGTCACACGGGGCGACAGGTCAGCAACAGAAGGTGCGACAGTGCAGGTGAGGGCTCATGAACAAGATGCTCCCGGTCGTGCGGAACCCGTGTCAATATTCGGAGTTTCTGAATTAAGTCCGCTCAGGTGATACGGCCGGTGGATACGGTCAGCGGATCCCGGTAAAGCATGTCGAGGGCCACCGAACCGCCCGCCACCGCCAGTACGGAATCCGGGAAACTCGTCGGGATCACGGCCGCCGCCCGCTCGGGTCCGACCTCGTCCCGCAGCGCGGAGAGGCAGTCCTCCCGATGGATCGCGCCGACCTCGGTGACGACGACGACCTCCGGGTTGAGGATGTCGAGCAGCAGCCCGGCCGCCCGCCCCGTCATCCGCGAGCGCTCCACCAACAGCCGTGCGGCCACCGGATCCCCGTCCGCCGCCCCCTTCACGAGACGCATCGGGTTCACCCCGGCGTCGACACCCGCCGCCCGTGCCCGCTCGCACAGCGTCCGCTCGCTGAGCTCGACCTGAAGGCAGCCGACCCGCCCGCACCCGCACTTCCGCGTGCCGCCGCCGAGCGGCAGATGGGCGATCGCGCCGGCCTGCGAGCGCGGCCCGTGGTGCACCTCGTCGTTGGTGGCGAACGCGGCGTCGACCACATTGCCGACGAACAGGTGCAGCACGCTCCGGCTGCCGCGCGCCCGCCCGAACAGCCGCTCCGCGTTGACCAACGCCCGCGCGTGCCCGTCCACATGGACCGGCAGCCCGGTGCGCGCGCCGATCAGCTCCCGCACCGGCACGTCCCGCCAGCCCAGCAGTTGGTGCTCGACGACGGTCCCGGCCTCCTGGTCCACCCAGCCGCCGGCCGCGAAGCCGACGCCGAGCGGCCGACACCCCGGCGCGGCCGCGAGCAGCGCGCCCAGCCCGTCGGCGGCCCGCGCCAGCACCTGCCCCGGCTCGGTGACGCCCTCGTGCTTGAGCTCCCGCGAGGCCACCACGCGTCCGCGCAGATCGAGCAGCGCGACGGTGGTGTAGGGCACCGCCACATGGACGCCGCCCACCACGAAACGCGTGGAGTCCAGGTCGACCGGCACATGGGGCCGCCCCACACCCTTCGACTGCCGGGGCACGGCGGCCTCCCGGATCAGCCCGAGCCGGGAGAACCGGGCGCAGTAGTCGGTCACCGAGGCGGGGGAGAGCCCGGTCAGCCGGGCGATGGTGGAGCGCGCCACGGGCCCGTGCTCCAGCACGGACCGCAGCACGACACTCGCGCTCGTCCGCCGCCGGTCGGCATCGGAGGCACGCGCGATGGGGGAGGCAAGGGTGGTGGGCATGGCGATCATCCTCGGGAGCGGTTCCGACACTGCGCCGTCTCGGAGGGGAGGCGCGCCGGAGCGGCCTCACCGGGGGCGGCGACAGGCAGCCGCGCTCACGCGTCGCAGGTCGACATGGCGACGCGACGTGAGGGTGAGGGCCTGGGCAACCATGGCTCGAAGGGTAGGGGTGTCGGCCGGATCCGGCCAGGGTGCGATGCCTTGTTTGGTGGGACCCTACAGACGCCGTTCACACTCGACACGTGAGTGAAACGTCCCGGCCTCAGTGACCGGTGTCACGCCGTACCGGGTGTAACCGACATCCTTTGTATGGAGACCACCAAGCCGTGACTCCCGCCTTTGTCGAGCGCTGACGGTGATCGGCGCGAGGCGGCCGGGATAGCGTCGCGATGTCCCCCGCCGTTCACACTCCCGCGGAGTCCCCATGAGCACCGCCGTCGCCCCCGTCCGCCCTGGCCAGGTCCTCGCCGACCTGCTGCCGGCCTCCCGAGTCCGCGACATCGCGCTCGTCGTCGGCGGCGCCGCGCTCACCGGTCTCGCCGCCCAGATCTCGGTGCCGGTGCCGGGCTCCCCGGTGCCGGTGACCGGCCAGACGTTCGCCGTCCTCCTGGTCGGCATGACCCTGGGCGCCGGCCGCGGCTTCCTCTCCCTCGCGCTGTACGCCGTCGCGGGCGTCGCGGGCGTGCCGTGGTTCGCGGACGGCGGCTCCGGCGCGGCCGCCGCCTCCTTCGGCTACATCCTCGGCATGATCCTCGCCTCCACGGTCGTCGGCGCCCTGGCCCGCCGCGGCGCCGACCGCTCGGTGTGGCGCACCGCGGGAGCGATGCTGCTGGGCGAGGCGATCATCTACGCCGTCGGCGTCCCGTACCTGGCCTACGCCGCCGACCTGTCCGCCGCCACGGCGGTCGACGTCGGCCTCACCAACTACCTGATCGGCGACGCGCTCAAGGCCGCCGTGGTCATGGGTCTGCTGCCCACCACGTGGAAGTTCGTCAAGCGCTGACGCGGTCGGGAAATCAGGAGAATCGGGAAAGAGGCTCGCCGGGTCGCATCGCGACGTCAGACCGGCGGGCCTCTTCCATGTCCCGGCGCTCAGTGCGTGCGGATCTCCTGGCGCGGCCTGCGCGTGGACCACCACATGCCGGCCGCACCGGCGGTCAGCAGCGCCGCGCCCGCCGCCCCCAGCGGGAGCAGGTCACGGGCGGGACCGGTCTTGGGCAGCTCCTTCTCGCCGCCCGGCCCCACGGGCTGGTTGTCGGTGCCGAGCAGCAGCGGGGTGGCCGGGGCGTTCGGCGACGGGTTCGTCGTACCGAACGGAACCGGGCCCTGCTGCCAGAACGTCTTCTTTCCGTCGCCGGTCTGTACCGGCAGACAGATCTTGCCGGTCTTTCCGAGATCGAATGTCGCGTCCACGGCGTACGACTTCGACTTACCGGCCGCGAGATTGTCGATCGGGCAGGCGAAACCGCTGTTCGAGCCCTCCGGAAGATCGCTTTCGGCAATCGAGGAGCACCCTTGAACACTATTGACCGTGAGGCCGTCGAAGCCGACGACCAAAAGCTGGATCTTTCCGCTGTCCTTGGTCCCCTCGTTCTTCACCGTGGCGGTGAGGTCGGTCTTTTCGGAACTGTTGTCGACCGAGATCTGTTCGGGCAGCAGCGTGATCAGCTTCACGCCCGCCGGTGCCTCGTCGACGGCCTTTCCCCCCTTGCTGCTTCCGGGTCCCTCATCCGCTCCGGCGGCGGTGGAAAGGATCAGCACGGCCGAAAAAGATGCCGTGACCAGCGATCCCGCGATGGTCGTCATACGACGAGAACTCATGTTCGTCCCCCTTGGCTGCGCCTGAATTCGCAGTACTTGAAGAGCTACCACAAGATTTCTCCGCACTATGCTGGTACGGCGCGAAGTGTGACCATTGTGTTGAAGTAGGCGTTGACCGGTGCGTGGTTGAGGGGGTGTGACGGATTGCCGGGGAATACGGGAAACACGAGGAGCGGTGGGGCTCCCGGGATATTGGTGACGGGACGTTATCGCCTGGTCGAGAGCATCGGACAGGGGGGAATGGGGCGGGTGTGGCGGGCCGCCGACGAGATGCTCGACCGGGAGGTCGCGGTCAAGGAGATGCGCATAGACGGCCTCGACGCGGAGGACGCGCGCACCCGCAGGGAACGCACGCTGCGCGAGGCCCGGGCCACGGCGCGGATCGACCACCCCAATGTCGTACGGATCTATGACGTCGTCGACGAGGGCGAACGGCTGTGGATCGTCATGGAGTTGGTCGCCGGCCGCTCCCTGGAACGGATGATGGTGGAGGACGGCCCGCTCGGCCCCCTGGAAGCGGCCCGCATCGGCGTCGGCCTGGTCACCGCACTGCGTCAGGTGCACGCCCGTGGCGTCCTGCACCGGGACATCAAGCCGGGCAACGTCCTGGTGGAGCGGAACGGACACCGCGTGGTCCTCACGGACTTCGGTATCGCGGCGATCCAGGACGCGAAGGCGCTGACGATGGTCGGCATGCTGGTCGGCTCACCCGACTACATGGCCCCCGAGCGCATCTCCGGCCGCCCCCAGGGCCCGCCGTCCGACATCTGGTCCCTGGGCGCGACGCTCTGCGCGGCCATGGGCGGCCACTCCCCGTTCTCCCGCGACACCACACTCGCCACGCTCCACGCGGTCCTCTACGAGGAGCCCGAACTCCCCGCCGTGGCAGGTCCGTTGCGCGACATCCTGGCCGCCCTCCTGGAGAAGGACCCCGACGTCCGCCCGGGGCTGGAGGACCTGGAGACCGCGCTCCAGCCGGTGGCCTTCCCGGCACCCACCCCGACCGTGGCGGTCACGAGGACAGAAGACTGTCTCTTATACCCATGTGA